>DBBL01000127.1:0-5313 GCA_002292185.1 Akkermansiaceae bacterium UBA985
CCAGCCCTTCTAGGCTATCCACCATTTTATAATCCTCACTCAATGTAATAATGGGAGGCTTGCCCTGCCGTTGAGGTGATAGAGCGATACGACCATCGGGCTCTTGAACGTAGGCATCAGAGCGAATAGCAAACAAATCAGAGGTCGTTTTCACTGCCGCAAAACGCGACCGCGGCACACACACAGCCGCTGAGCCTGGGAATGACTCGATGGCAGCACCCATTGCTGTTTCAAGCTGATAGACCTGCGTGGATTGACTATCGCGAGGATCCACCGTCTTTGTGTTTTGAATCATGGGTAATGGCAAAACCCCATTCTCTTTTTCCAAAAGATCTTGAAGTGCATCTAAGCGTATCCACAAGCTGTTGGTATTAAAATAAGAGTGCTTCCCAATATTTTGAAATTCATCAATATCTTCCTCCGGGCACTGTGCGACCTCCCTCAGTAACAACTGACCATCTTCTTTACGCACGGCTAGATGCCCGCCCTTCTTATCCGCCTCTGTTCGTTGGGTTGCCTCCATCAGGAAGGGCTTATTGGTATCCGCGAAATATCGCAGCAGCCCAGCATCAAGCACCGCCCCTAGATTATCAGAATTGGAAACAAAGGCGTATTTAACACCATCAGCGAGCAACGCGTCTAACCAGCCGCTTCCCGACAAGGCCGCATAGAGATCACCGTGACCTGGTGGGCACCACTCACTGGACTCGTTCTTTTTCCAAACCACGGGGGCCAGCGTTTGAGCATCAATTTTAGGGATTTGATTTTGCATCAGCTCAATTTTCTCAGCACCCGATAAATCCTTATTGGCATAAGCCTCCATATGATCAAGGGTATCCTGACTAGTACTAAAGCTATTCATCAACAGAAAACGAACATTCGCGCCGGTTTCTTGACGCAGGTGAAGAATTTGATTGGCGATGATATCAAGGAAGGTGTCTTCCCCTTTTACCGGCAATAAGCTCTTTGCCTTCTGCAGACCCATGCTAGTGCCCAGACCCCCGTTGAGTTTAATGACAACCGTTTGAGCGAGCAATGCTGGATCAAAGTCCTCCGCCCCAGACGAAAAGTCATCAAGCTGGGGCAAATGATCACACGGGCTAATGCTGTTTTCAGGAATCATTCCGCTTTCATTGCGAAGCAGAGATTCATAATTGCGTTCAAAAGCACGGATTGCGGCTTCTGTCACCGCGGCAGACTCCATCTTCTCTCGGAAAGGGGAAAAATCACTCATGAGTATATTGGCGAACAAGTCGCTAACGCGCCATAACTGACATAAAGAGAGAGATCAACCTCAATCCCCCAAATCTACTGCGAGTGGGCGAAAAAAAGACCAGCAGATCGTCATTGATAAATTTTTCGTCACCACTAGATTAACCCGCGTGAGCTACCAGGTTTTTGCCAGAAAATACCGCCCAAGAACGTTTGCTGACGTGCTTGGCCAAGATCATGTTATTTCCACCCTTCGCAATTCGATCGAACGCGACAGGCTAGCCCATGCTTGGTTATTTGTCGGACCACGAGGGACAGGGAAAACAACCACTGCACGTATTTTAGCAAAAGCCCTCAACTGTCCTGGAGGCCCGAGCATCGACTTTGATCCCGACGATCCAGTGTGCCTAGAAATTGGCAACGGCACCTCATTAGATGTCATCGAAATTGACGGAGCCTCCAACAATAGCGTCGATAACGTCCGGGATATCCGCGAAAACGTTCAATTTACCCCTACACAGGGCAAATTCAAAATCTACTACATTGACGAGGTGCACATGCTTACTTCGGCAGCTTTCAATGCCCTACTCAAAACACTCGAAGAACCTCCGGAGCACGTAAAGTTCATTTTCGCCACCACCGAGCCCAATAAGATCCTGCCCACCATTATTTCTCGATGCCAACGCTTCGACCTGAGGCCGATCCCTACCGAGACCATTGCCAAGCACCTTCAGTATATTGCCACACAAGAAGGCGTTCACCTCGATGACCCGGCAGCATGGGCCATCGCCAAAGGAGCAGACGGTGGCATGCGGGACGCTCAATCCATGCTCGATCAGCTGGTCGCATTTTGTGGTGAAAGCATCACCGAGCAAAACGTCCTGGAAATCTTTGGTTTCACCTCTCGTGAGACAGTAGCCAGCTTAACGAGCAGTATTCTTAGCAAAGACAGCCCGAAAGCTCTCGACCTCATTCACCAGCAGGCTGAATCCGGCAAAGAGCTCTCCCAGCTTCTCGGCGAACTCATAGGCTGCCTGCGCGCCCTGCTCGTCACCAGACTGGATCCCAATGCAGGCAACGAAGGTTTTGCCGCTGAAATATGGGACCCGCTTGTTGCTGCTTCCGAGGGCATCCAAACAGATCGCATTCTCAACCTCATCGATGTCCTAGCTGATTCCGAAGGGCGTATGAAGTGGGCTTCCAACAAACGTCTTCATTTTGAAATAGGCATCATCAAAGCAATCCAGTCGCTCAATGATGCACGTATCAGCGATGTCATCAAGGCCCTTGCCGGTGCTGGTTCCTTAAGTGATCTTCAGACTCCAAGCGAAACACCACACTCTACGCCTACCCCTCCTGTTCCTGCTCCTGCTCCTGCTAGCCCTGCCACTCCTTCTTCTAATCCTGCCCCTCAAGCCTCAGAAGCTGAGCTACCGCCCACCAAGGAAGCAAGCGAGCCTGAACCAAAGGCAAAAAGAAGCCTCGACGCCCTCATCGACGCAGCCCCTGAAGCAACTGCCGAGCCAACCCCTGCGCTAAATGCACCACCACAAGCTGCGGAACAATCATCTGCTGAACCAGCAAACGAAGAAGAACCGTCTCCAGTAGACGACGATTCCTTTTATCAAGACCCACTCATACAAGAGGCGCTCAAGGTCTTCGAGGGCACCATCCAACAACCGTAATTAACCAGAACCAACACACCCAATGGATATTCAAAAACTCATGAAGCAGGCCCAGCAAATGCAAGCTGGCATGCAAAAAACCCAAGAGGAACTTGCCAACAAAAACGTAGAGGCCTCGGTAGGTGGCGGTAAGGTGACGGTCGTGGCCAATGGCGCTGGCGATGTGCAATCCATTCGCATAGACCCTTCCGTTGTTGACCCAGAGGACGTCGAATTCCTGCAAGAGCTTATCCTCTCCGGAGTTCAAGAGGCGGTGACCAAAGGCAAGGAAATGGCAGCGGCTGAAATGTCTAAACTAACCGGTGGCCTGGGCCTCCCTGGCATGTGAAATCATCCTCTCCCGCCCTTATTGAGGGCGCAGACCGCTGAGCAATGCGCCACTGGCTTCCAAGATTACTGATTGTTGCGTCACTGGGTCTCCATGTGATTACCGCCGCGAGCTATATTAGACAGCCCGACTTGATGGCTGCCTTCACCGTCTATCCCATTTGGATGTGGTCGTTCATCGGCCTCATTCTCTCCGCACTTGCTTTTCTTTTCTGGCGTGCACAACTCTCTCTCATGCTCGTCACTCTGTGGCTGCTGACCATATTGACGGCATCGGATGAATCTCACGCACTTGCCAACATCGGCAAAGAAGTTCCAGAACCAGGCCTGCCAAAACCATTTCAGTCGCAGGAAACCATTCGCATTTGCACACTCAACTGGGGCGCCCTCAAGCTCAACAGTGCAGAAGTGAGGAAGCAGGCTGAAATGATCGCTGCCTACAAACCCGATATCTTGTTCATGCAAGAAATCACTCCATGGCATGCTGAAATCATGGCAGACATCGTTTATCCAGTAAGAGGAGATTTCCGCGCAGACGGCCACACAGCAACACTCACCAAATGGCAAATCCAAGACACCACTCCCAACACGATGCCGCACAGCCACCATACCACTTTGAGGCTTCCCAAATCTAGGCAACATCCTGAGGGCAGATTGATTGACTGTGTCAACTTCCACCTCAAATCTGCCATTACCGATATGCGCCTTTGGCAAGCAAGCTGTTGGAAAAGACACGCCGCCAATCGCAAACTGCAGCGCAAACAGGTCATATGGAGCCTCACACTGCTGCAAAACAGCACCCCCTTTCCAACTCGGCCTGTAGTGGTCGCGGGAGATCTCAACGCACCTGCCTCTGACCCTCTCCATGATCTCTTCAGGGGGCATTTTACAGATTCGTATAACAAAGCAGGCGCAGGATGGGCAAATACATGGCACCGCCGCATCCCATTCCAACGCATCGACTATATCTACACCAGCCCTCTACTGAGGCCGGTTCGTTCACGTAATGTCGTGATCCCTGCCTCAGATCATCTCATGGTCATCTCAGATTTCATCCTGCTACCATAAAGATAGTCTACTCGGTTTCCGGATACATGATTGAACACCACTCAACTCCCCCTCACTAAATTTTGTCTTTTCAACTTCAACATACTTGCAGCGATAGCGCCGCGCGCACAGGTCTCTTGACCACAGCTCATGGTGACATTCCCACGCCTATTTTCATGCCCGTCGGCACACAGGGAATGGTGAAAACACTCTCCCCCGATGAATTGGTTGATATCGTTGATGCCAAAATCATCCTCGGAAACACCTACCACCTCAACCTCCGCCCCGGACTCGATGTAATCAGGGAAATGGGCGGGCTGCACAAATTCTCTACCTGGGAGAAGCCCATCCTCACGGATTCCGGCGGATTCCAGGTATGGTCTCTCGCCAAACTGCGTAAGATATCAGAACAAGGAGTAGAATTTGCCAACCACATTGATGGCGCCAAAACCATGCTGACTCCCGAGCTTAGCATGGAAATTCAGGCGACCATCGGAAGTGATATCGCCATGCTGTTCGATGAGTGCCCCCCCTACCCCTGTGAAAAACAATATGCAGCGGACTCCCTTGCACTGACAACACGCTGGGCAAAACGTTGTAAGGAGTGGCACCAGCAAAACGCAAATAAACATATCCCTTGGGACACTAGCAAACAAAGCCAGCTCATTTTTGGTATTGTCCAGGGTAGCACCTACGCCGAGCTGCGCGAACAATCCGCACGTGAATTAGTCGATATTGGCTTCGATGGTTATGCCGTTGGCGGCATATCCGTTGGAGAACCTGAGCACGAGATGATGCGCGCCATTGAAAATGCCGTCCCTTTTCTACCCGAAGACAAACCACGCTACGCCATGGGATTGGGAACCCCACCTCAGATGCTTGAGATGATCGCCCGCGGGGTAGACATGTTTGATTGTGTGATGCCAACACGAGTCGCCCGCCACGGCACGGTGTTTACAGCCGACGGCCCCATTCACATCAAAAACAAAGAATTTGAGTTCGATTCACGCCCTCTGGATGAAAACACCCATCCTTATCTCCA
>DBBL01000127.1:5433-7501 GCA_002292185.1 Akkermansiaceae bacterium UBA985
CAACTTTACCTCATTCAAAAATAACTTTAATCAACGCTACATACAAACACCATGAACGCCACCATCAACATCCTCGCACAAGCAGCTAAATCAGAATCAGGATCAGGAAACCTCTTTGGGAACCCTATCGTCATGATGGTTCTCATGTTTGTTGTTTTCTGGGTTATACTTATCCGCCCTCAGCAAAAACAGCGCAAGGAGCTTGCAGCTAAACAAGCCGCTCTCAAAAAAGGTGACAAGGTCGTTACCATCGGTGGCATTCACGCTTCCGTAAACGCAGTCAGCGAGAAAACTGTTTCACTCAAAGTTGCCGAAGGCACCTTTGTTAAATATGATAAAAGTGCAATCGCCACTGTCACCCCATCTGGATCAAAATCAGATGATGATCAATCCGGTGAAGTCTCAAAAGGATGAGGCATCGGTTAAACCCAGTTGTCTAGTTTAGACAAGCCACCTATCTCGCACTTGCCAAAACAAGGCAGCCTTTATATATCCTTTTCATTCCAGCGTGCCTCTAGTGCACCCCGACCAATTACTATATCGAAATGACCACTATCCTCGCATCCCTATTCAGCGACGACCGACTGCTAACCTTCCTCTCCGGTCTTGGCCTCTTGGCTCTCTTCTTCTGGTATTTCGCTACCGATTTTCAGCGGAAAAAACGCAACATTGGCTCCATCATTGTAGCTCTCATTGCTGTTTTCAGTCTGCTTTCCATCATACCCAAAGGACATTGGGGCAACATCATCACTGGCAAAACAGCGATTTCAGAAGCCCACAACCTCAAAGGCGGTATCGACCTCATCGGAGGATCATCATTCACTTTGCGAGTTCAACCCACCATTGGCCCTGAAGGCACTTCCGTGCCCGTAACTGCTACCGCAGTGCAACAGGCGATACAAACCGTCGAAAAGCGCCTCAACAACCTTGGCACTGCTGACCTCCTTATTGTTGCCCAAGGAAACGACCGCATCCTCGTGCAAATGCCCGGCGTGTCACCTGAGGAAGCATCCGATGTGCGTGAAATTCTTGAAAAAATTGCCAAACTTGAACTGAAAGCCGTTCACCCCGAAAGCAGCGCATTAGCAAATCGTCTAGCTGCTGAAAAAGAGGCCGACCGCGTATTACCTCCCGGATACAAACTATACGTGCTCAGCGATGAGGATGAGGATGGCCAAGTCATCACAGAGAACATTCTACTCAAACGACGCTCAGCATTGGACGGATCCTACATCGTCCACGCCCAAGAACTCTATGGTCCTTACGAAGGCAAACTCACCGTTGAGCTCAACCCTGAAGGGGCTAACAAAATGTTTGACCTCACCAGTAAGATGCGTCCCGGCGTAGACCGCCTTGCCATCGTATTAGACGGCAAAGTCCTCAGTGCCCCTGTGGTGCAGAGCAGCCTCGGGGCTAACTTTGAAATCTCAGGCATGAAGGATGCTAACGAAGCCAAAAGCATCGCTGCGGCACTGCTCAACCCGCTCAAGAACCCCCTACTCGTTGAAGAAGAGCGCACCGTCTCCGCTACTCTCGGAAAGGAAACCGTGCACCAGGGCATCACCGCAGGTATCGCGGGTCTCGCCCTTACATTACTTTTTGTCCTCATCTATTATCGCTTTGCGGGAATCATCGCACTGCTTGGACTGACCTTAAACATACTCATTCTGTTCGGCGCCATGGCGATGTTCGGTTTCACTTTCACGCTTCCAGGTATTGCAGGAATCATCCTTACCATTGGTGTCGCGGTAGATGCCAACGTGCTCATCTACGAACGCCTTCGGGAAGAGCTCGCCGCCGGCAAATCCATCAAGGCCGCCATCTCTGCCGCCTACGACAAAGCCTTTTCTGCCATCTTTGATGCCAACATCACCACCCTCATTACCGCCCTTATCCTCTTCTGGCGAGCTTCAGGAACGGTCAAAGGCTTTGCTGTCACTCTCACCATCGGTATTCTGGCATCCATGCTAGCAGCATTGCTATGCACCCGTGTGCTATTCTGGTGGTTCTCCGATGCTGGCGTTCTTAAGAAGCTGACCTTCATGAACCTCATCCCAAAGAGGGCCTT
>DBBL01000184.1:0-202 GCA_002292185.1 Akkermansiaceae bacterium UBA985
CTATTGCAGTTCTATTGCAACCTTTGGGGATATCGGGGGTTTCACCATACACATCCCAAGCAACCTAGGGACAAATCAACAACACAACAAAGAAACCAAACATGATGAAAATAACAAAATTAACAATACCAGCTATCAGCGCTGCTCTAGCGATGATCATGACCGCAAGTGCCGAAGATGGTGACAAAAAAGGCAACCGCCT
>DBBL01000184.1:284-10037 GCA_002292185.1 Akkermansiaceae bacterium UBA985
AAAAAAGCCATGACTCAACGCCGAGATGAAAATCAATCCAAAATGTTAAACCGTTTTGATAGTAACAACGATGGTACACTTAGCCCTGAAGAGAAAAAAGCTGCTTTTACGACCATCAAAAAGAAACGCAAAGAAATCCACGCAGCAGTGCTCAAGCAGTTCGATAAAGACGGAGATGGCAAGCTCAGCCCAGAGGAGCGCGAGGGTGCCAGAGAGTGGGTCAAAAAAACCTACCCCGATGCTATTAAGATGGCTCCAGCGGGTGGACGCCGCGGTGACAATGCTGGCCAAACAGGCATAAAAGACCGCAAAAACGGTCCCAAGGTTGGCGAGCAAGCCACTGAATAAAAACCAACAATAAAAAATCTGCCAACGAAAATCAACTACGGTACCAAACGGAAGGGCTTAGCGCTCTTCCGTTTTTATTGTATCTACCCCCTATTTTGCATCAGCCCCGTACTGCGCCTCAGATTCATGAACAAAAACCCAGCGAGGAGCCATCAAACGATCAATATAGACACAGTTCTTTGATGCCCCGTCTTGAGGGAATCTTAACTGCAAGATCATGGGTTCAGCCTTTAACTCAGTCACCCTTCTTACACGCATGAAAAACTGCCTCAACTGAATGGAAAGCTCACTGCCTTTGACGACATAACCAAAAATATACTCACTAGAATTTCGTGCTTTCAACTGATAACAATCATACTTCTGATTATCGCGGAACTCATATGCGTAAAAACTATCTGGCTTGATGGCAACCCTCATCACCATTGGTTCGGCTGGTCGCTGGCGAACAAACTCATCCCAAGTGATGGGCTGGTAGTGAACATGACTCTCCCAGTCC
Source organism: Akkermansiaceae bacterium UBA985 (assembly GCA_002292185.1). GTDB lineage: Bacteria > Verrucomicrobiota > Verrucomicrobiia > Verrucomicrobiales > Akkermansiaceae > Oceaniferula. Next base: position 1,129 of record DBBL01000184.1, read on the forward strand.
AAGCGGAATGAGCCATCACCCATCTGCTCTAGCAGCACGTCGTGCGACTCTCCATCTTGCAAGCGAACTTTAGCATATACAAATGGCACCTTTTCAATATCCAAGGCACTATATTTTTCAAATTGCATGAACTCTCCAGGCTCCATGGGATGATCTTGGTAGTATTTTTCTATCAGTCGCCTTACCCGCCCTGGCTGCCTGACGTAGCTTAGTTTCTGTTCGATCTGATCTGCACTAAAGTAGCCCTTCACACATAAGGTGACTTGTTCCAAAAGACGACGTGTGGATTGCTGATCCTCAACTTTCTGATCCTCTTTTTCGGCCTCCTTCTTGTTCGCCAAAATCTCCATTCTTAGCTCTAGGGTTTCCTCCACCAATGATGGGGATTGAAACACCTTCAAAAACACGATAGCGAGGATACAGATCAGCACACCAAAAAAGACAAACCAACCTAGAGCGGGAATCTTCAAAAAGCGCGCGCCCGAAGCATCCTCTATGTCGACGTAAACGTCTTCCTCTTCAACCTTCGCAACATCCGGAACGAATGCCTGCTCCACTTGACTGGCAGGCACTTCATCATGCGGGGTCGCATCTTGAGCCTCCTCACTTGGCTTTGTTTGGCTGTGACCGTCCTCGTTCATTGCTGACCCAACAAATAGACTAATTGCATTGTTTACGCAACCATCTAGCACGTCTATTGTCGGCGCGTGAGCAAGTCGACAGAAAAGAACGAGACTAAAATTCTCATCCTGACTGCAGGCTTCGGCGAAGGGCATAACAGTGCGGCCCTCAATTTACAGCGAGCACTTAAGCCACGTGCAATAACGCTCTGCGCGGACCCCTGCGCATTGGGCGCACCATGGGTCACCAGACAACTACAAAATCTCTACCGCAAGATCACTACCCATGCCCCGTGGCTTTGGCGTGAAATTTATGATTCAACCGAGCGTCAGGACTTTTCGAAAAAGCGCCTGCCTTTTATGCGCAAGCCCGAGAAAAAACTGCGCGAGCTCATCCTAGAATTCAAACCTGACGCCATCCTCAGCACCTACCCTCTCTACCCGTATTTTATCGAGCGTATTTTTAACCAAGGCATTACTCGAGTCCCCGTATTTACCGTTGTTACCGATTCTATTGCGATCAACGCAGCTTGGAGAAAAGCCCCCACCGACTTCTGGCTAGTAACTGACCAGCACACCAAGGACGCCCTCAGCCAACAAGGCCTCCCTGAACATCAAATTATTGATACCGGATTCCCTATTGACCCACACTTTGCCGACCTCCAACCGGTCAGCTCCGAGGATACATTGAAACCCTTACGTATTCTCTATTTTCCAACACCCAAAAAACCTCACGTCAGGCGTGTTTCACGCGAATTACTTGAATCCACCGGTCCGGATAGTGAACTCACCATCGTTCTCGGTAAGCACCTCAGGAAAATTCACTGCAGGGCCAAAGAAATCGAAGAGCAATACCCAGGACGTGTCACCATCAAAGGCTGGAGCAAAAAAGTTCCAGAGCTTCTCAATAGCCATCACCTCGTGGTTGGTAAAGCCGGCGGCGCCACCGTGCACGAGGCCCTCGCAGCAGAATGCCCCATGCTAATTCATCACCTAGTACCAGGACAAGAAGAAGGCAACCTCAGCTTATTACATCACCTCCATGGAGGTGATCTCGCTGAAAGCGAAGGCTCACTATCAGGTCACCTAGGTGAAATGCTTGCCGATGACGCCTCCCTGTGGCGAAATATGAAACGAGATCTTGCACAACACTCGCGCCCCTCTGCAGCCCAACGAGCTGCTGATTTCATCCTCCAGCAAATCAGCCCCGACACACAAACTGACTAAGAAAACTTCCCCTTACTAAGCATGATTAATCACTCAGAAACCAAGCCGATGGATTTCCTTTTTGATATTGGCAACGTCATCGTTCACGTCGACTTCATCTCTTCACTCAAAAAGCTAATGCCCGATGGCATCGATGAGCCCGACAACAGGCTGCACAGACTACTTGAGAGGAAAGATGAGTTCGAAGCCGGACGCATACCCCCTGCAGACTATTTCCCATGGGCAGCTGAAACGCTTGGCTTCACCGGAAAACTTGAAACATTCATGGAAGCATGGGTTGATATCTTCAGCCCTAATGAACCGATGTGGAATACAATCCAAGAATTACATCGCACCAAGCATCGGCTTATTCTCTTCTCCAATATCAACGAACCACACATTCATTTTTTACAAAAACAATACCCTGTTTTCCAATGCTTTGCGGGCGGCATTTTTTCTTACCAAACAGGCCATATCAAACCTGAGCAGGAAATTTACCAATTGGCCATCAAGCAATATGAGCTCGTACCAGAGAGAACGATTTATATTGATGACCTACCTGCCAATATTGAAGGTGGTAAAAAAGCCGACCTTATTTGCCACCAATACCAAGCTGAGCGTCACGATGAATTTCTCAACTGGCTCAACGGCATCATCTGACCCAGCGCCTACCGCTCCCTGCTCAGATTAATTTTTAATATTGATAGTTGGCTTTTGGACCTGAGATAGCTAAACACAAGCATGCCTGAGGAGAGCAGAATATTGGATGTTGAGGCTCTTGAGTCGGCCATCCAGGACCGTGATGCCGAAGCCTTCCGCACAAGTGCAGAGGACCTTCACTACGCGGACCTTGCTTCTGTTTTTCAAGATCTAGACAATGATCAAGCTCGTGGTTTTTTCACGCAGCACATCAGCCTAGATAGCTTCCCGAACATCCTTGCCGAGCTGCCTGATGCTCTGATTGAAGAGACCTTAGAGCGCTTCGATCAAAGTGCTCAGCGTGAGATCTTAGGTAAACTCGTCGATGATGACCGTACTGACATCCTCCAAGATGTCAGCACAGAAGCGCGCAAGCGTTACCTCGCGATGCTCAAGCCTGAGCAGCAAGAAACCACGCGTAGCTTGATGCGCTACGAGGAAGACACGGCTGGCGGCAGGATGACTACACATGCTGCGCGCATCAGACTTGGCGCTACAGTCAAAGAAGCTCTCGAAGTTCTACGTGAATATAAGGACTCTGCTGAATCGCTCGCCCGTATTTACGTGGTTGATGAAGATGGGCGCCTCAGAGGAAAAATCCGTTTGCGCGAGCTCGCCTTCAACTCATGGGACACCTTGGTCGAAGACATCATGGATCAGGCTGACCTCTTTATTCTCGCCAGCACAGACCAAGAAGAGGCCGCCCAAATGTTCACTAAATATGACATGACCTTGCTGCCTGTTGTTGACGAGTATGACCATCTGCTCGGTGTCATTACCCACGATGACGTGCTCGAAATCATCGAAGAGGAATCCACCGAGGATATCGAGAAAATGTCAGGTATCGCTGGTGAGCAATCTGAGCAAACCTATCTTAACACCTCTGTCGCCACCCACTTCAAGCGCCGCTTTCCATGGCTTTTGGTTCTGGCCCTTCTCGCTATCTCTTCAGGTTATGTGATGCTGCGCTTTGAACATATGCTCAGCAGTATCTATCTTCTCGCCCTCTATCTACCAATGGTTGTCGCTGCAGGCGGAAATACTGGAGGCCAAGCCGCCACCATGGTCATTCGAGCCATGTCACTTGGTGAGTTGGAAGCTGGATCCACCACTAAAGTCATCACCAAGGAGCTTTTCCTCGGGATTTTTCTGGGGGCTACCCTAGGCTGCTGCATCGCCCTGATCACCCTCTTCGTCCTACCTATCTTCAATCCGGCTTTACCGGAGAACATCGCTATCAGCACCTTTGCCCTTGCCGTATCTGTCGCCCTAGGAGCGCAGATCACCACCTCCACCCTCTCTGGAGCTTTACTCCCTCTTGGAGCGCGCGCCATCAAACTTGACCCCGCCGTCGTCGCGGCCCCCGCTATCACGACCCTCGTTGATATCTCTGGCATGGTGATCTACTTCACCGCTGCCCAGGCCATCTTATAGCCATTCTGTGGTCTTATAGCCATTCTGTGGCTAGCACATCATTTAGCTGATGAAAAAAGCGCCCGTAACACGAGGTTACGAACGCTTGAAATTGATTAGACTAGTAAGGTCGGCAGGCTAGCCACCAACAAGTAGTAGATTAGAGCCTAAAGCATGCCCACTAGCGTCTTGCCCATGTCTGAGGGAGTCTCTGAAACTGCAATACCGCACTCTGCGAGAATGGCTTTTTTTGCCTCTGCTGTGTCGTCAGCACCACCAACAATAGCACCTGCGTGTCCCATGCGGCGACCTGGAGGCGCTGTAGCACCGGCAATGAAACCAGCAATCGGCTTAGAGCAGTTATCTTTCGCCCAGCGGGCAGCCTCGGCCTCAGCGTTACCACCGATCTCACCGATCATGATAATTGCCTCCGTCTCAGGGTCATCGTTAAACATTTTCAACACATCGAGGTGTGAGGTTCCATTGATGGGATCTCCACCGATACCGACACAAGTGCTCTGGCCGTAGCCGAGCTCAGTAAGCTGATAAACGGCCTCATAGGTGAGTGTGCCTGAGCGGGAAACAACGCCTACGTTACCTCGCTTATGAATGTAACCTGGAGCAATACCGATACGACAGCCACCGTGAGAATCTTCACCGCGACCTGGAGTAACAATACCCGGGCAGTTAGGCCCAATCAGGCGAGTCTTACTACCCCTCATGATTTCCTTCACACGCATCATATCTGCCACAGGAATTCCTTCCGTGATACAGACAACGAGATCGAGCTCAGCATCAACAGCCTCTAAAATGGCGTCCGCAGCAAACGGAGGTGGCACGAAGATCGCGGAAACCGTGGCCCCGGTTTCTTGGGCGGCCTCTGCACAGGTATCGAAGACAGGAGTCTTCTCACCAAAGATCTGACCTCCTTTTCCAGGAGTCACGCCGGCAACGATTTGAGTGCCATAGTCGAGGCTTAGCTGGGCATGTTTGCCGCCAAAGCCTCCGGTGATGCCCTGCACGAGCACCTTGGTGTTTTCATCAACTAGAATTGACATAATAAAATAAGTTTAAGGTTGAGAATTAAGCGCTGACTGCTGCGACAGCTTTTTGAGCTGCGTCGTTAAGACTTTCAGCAGTGATAACATCAAGGTCTGAATTGGCGATCAACTCGCGACCTTGGGCGACATTCGTTCCCTCGAGGCGAACAATCAGAGGGATACTCAAACCGGTTTCTTTCGCGGCTGCTAGGATACCCTGGGCAATGATGTCACATTGCATGATACCACCGAAGATATTAACCAGGATGCCCTTTACATTGGGATCACCGAGGATGATTTTAAAGGCTGCCGATACTTGTTCCTTGCTTGCTCCACCTCCTACGTCGAGAAAGTTGGCAGGATCACCACCGTAATGCTTGATGATGTCCATGGTCGCCATGGCGAGACCCGCCCCGTTCACGAGACAGGCGATGTTACCGTCTAAGCCGATATAGTTGAGGTCAAACTTAGATGCTTCTACCTCACGAGGGTCTTCCTCATCCGTGTCACGGTATGCGACAATGTCGGGATGACGGTAAAGGGCGTTGTCATCGAAACCGAACTTAGCATCGAGGGCGAGGATGTCACCATCAGGAGTGACCACCAGCGGGTTGATCTCAACCATCGAACAGTCAGATTTCAAAAACAGCGAATAAAGATTCTTGATCAGCCTACCAAATTGCTTGGCCTGATCGCCAGTAAGCTCCAGTGCCTTAGCAAGCTTGCGAACTTCGTAACCTTGCAGGCCTGCCAATGGGTGAATGAATTGTCTGACGATTTTATCAGGTGTGCTCTCTGCAACTTCCTCGATATCCATACCGCCCTCCGTGCTGGCAACAATCACAGGACGACAAGTTTCGCGGTCCATCAGAATGGCGAGATAGAGTTCACGTTCGATATCAACAGCCTCTGCGATCATGACTTTGCTGACCAACTTACCCTCTTCACCCGTTTGTTTGGTGACGAGTGTTTGCCCAATCATCTTTTCAGCAATCTCAGCAACCTGCTCAGGAGACTCAACGAGATGAACGCCTCCCTGAAAACCGTTCTTAAAGGTCCCCTTACCTCGGCCACCTGCGTGGACCTGAGCTTTGATGACCAATTGTTTGCCCCCGCCATCAGCAATAATGGCACGAGCTGCGGCTTCCGCCTCTTCAGCTGTTCCGGCTACCTGTCCATTAGGACTGGCAACGCCGTATTTTTCAAACAACTCCTTCGCCTGATATTCGTGGATATTCATGACATAATGCGCAGCATAAGCGCGGACGTCGGGAAGCTAGGAGGATGCATGCAAGGGGTCAAGGTGCTAATGAGCAAATATCAATGCCGACGCCAAATAAATCAGACAATCCGCTTGGCTATCAGCGCTTATTGAGTGAATTATACAACCACATGAAGTCACTACCCTATTTGCATGTCACCCTGGCAGCGTTCAGCCTCATTTTTTCACCTGTCGGATTAGCCAAGGAAAGCGTTCACACAGCCACAGCTGCCTGGGCTCATGAGCAAAGTGACATCAAGGCGGACTCAAGAGCTGTCTATGGCACGCTCGACAACGGCATGCGCTACATCGTCTTAGGCAATCAGCAGCCTCCGGGGAGAGTTAGCATGAGGCTGCACATCGCCGCCGGTTCTTTGATGGAGCGCGATGACCAGCGAGGCGTCGCTCACTTTCTTGAGCACATGGTTTTTAACGGTTCCAAGAACTTCCCTGATGCCAGTAAACTCATTCCACAAATGCAGCGTCTAGGAATCGCTTTTGGTGCCCACGCAAATGCCTACACCTCATTTGATGAAACCGTCTACATGCTCGACTTACCCAACAACGAATCCGACACACTCAAGCTCGGCTTTGATGTTATGCGCGACTTTGGTGACGGAGCCTTTCTACTCGAATCCGAGATCGACAAAGAGCGCGGGGTCATCCTCTCGGAAAAAACCTCACGCGACTCCGTGCAGATGCGCCTCATGGAAAAGCAATTCGATGCCCTGCTGCCTGACGCCCTACTGGCGAAACGCTTCCCCATCGGCACTGAGGAAATCATCAAGTCCGCCCCCCGCTCCGCCTTCACCGACTTTTACCGAGATTATTATAACCCCAGCCGAATGACCTTTGTCTACGTCGGTGACTTTGACCCTCAGGAGGCTGAGCAGAGAATCATCGCCACCTTCGGCAGCATGGAAACCCCTAAAAATGCGGTTAAATCCCCTGATCTTGGTAATCTTCCCAGTGGGCATGGTTTCAAAACCCTCGCCATGGCGGACAAGGAAGTCGCTACCACAGACCTCACCCTTACCGTCATCAAACCCTACGAACAAAAAATCGACACCGTGGCGAACCGCACAGAAAAACTGCCGCTCAAGCTCGCCCACTCGATACTTAGCCGCCGCTTCTCGATTCTGGCCAAGAAAGAGAATTCTCCGATCACCAGTGGTAACGCCTACAACTACGATCTTTTTAAATTCACCAAAATAGGTGGCATCTCCGTGGATGCCAAAGATCACAACTGGCAGGCCGCACTGCCCATACTCGAGCAAGAACTTCGCCGTGCTATCCAGCATGGTTTCACTGAAGCTGAGCTGGAGGAAATCAAAGCAAACCTGATCAACTCCTACGAGCTCTCCGTTAAGGCCGAGCCAAGCCGCAAAACCAACGACCTCGCATCCTCACTGGCCAGACACGTGCACAAGGATGCGGTTTTTTCAAGCCCTGCAGACGACCTTGCCATCCTACAGGAAAACATCTCATCAATCACCCCGGAAACCTGCCACCAGGCATTGAAGCAATTCTGGGATACCGAGGACATCACCTTAGTGCTTACCACCAATACAGCTCTGGACAATGCCGATGATACCCTCAACAGACTCTACCACAAAAGCATCTTAAGCGAAGTCAGCCCACCTGAGAAAAAGGCCACCATCAGCTTTGCCTACACCGACTTTGGTGAGCCGGGCACCGTCGCCAAGCAGTCCCGTATTGAGGATATGGACATCACCCAGGTGAGCTTCCACAATGGCTGCAAGTGCAACCTCAAGAAAACCGACTTTGATAAAAACTCGGTCACAGTCACCGCACGTATTGGCGCGGGCAAGCTCACCATTCCCAAAGACAAACCCGGCCTCGACCTCTTTGCCACCTCGGCTTTCAAAGCAGGAGGTCTGGGCAAACACAGCTCAGACGACCTCGAGCGTATCCTCGCCGGGCGCAATGCCAACATCAGTTTCCATGTTGGTGAAGAGTCATTCAGCCTCTCAGGCTCCACCACACCTGAGGACCTCGAGCTACAGCTCCAGCTCCTTTGTGCCTACCTCACCGACGCCGGCCTGCGCCCCGAGGGCGAGCGCATATTCAAGGCAAAGCTGCCGAGCATGTTCTCCCAAATGAAACACACCCCTGCAGGTGCTCAATCAGAGATGACCGCCCTGCTGCGCGGCAACGATGCACGCTTTGTCTTCCCCACCCTCGAACAAGCTCAAGCCCTCAGCACCGAGGACATCCGCTCCTGGGTCATCCCGGCTCTCAAGAACGACTACCTAGAGCTCTCCATCGTTGGTGACCTTGAAATCGAACAAACCATCCCCATCCTCGCTCGCACGATCGGCGCCTTGCCCAAGCGTAGTGCCAGCAAGCCTGACTATGTTGAGCTGCGCACCCTGTCTAACCTGCCCGTGCCCCCACTGATCAAACGCTACACCTTTGAAAGCCGCATCCCCACCGGCATGGCCATCGTCACATGGAAAGCCACAGGGATGGACAAGCAAAGCATCGGCGCCACCCGCCGTCTCAGCGTGCTCAGCACAATCCTCTCCAACCGCATGCGTGAGAAAATCCGGGAAGAACTCGGCGAAGCATACAGCCCCTATGCCGGCTTCCAGCCCAGTGACACCTACAAGGATCTCGGTTACCTACTTGCCGTCTCACCGGGCAAGC
>DBBL01000184.1:10105-12819 GCA_002292185.1 Akkermansiaceae bacterium UBA985
ACCCGTGCGCTCGAACCTCGCTTGAGTGAGCTCAAAAAATCTCTGCGTCAAAACTCCTACTGGCTAAGCACGGTCATGTCTCAATCTCAGGAGCAACCCTACCGCGTCGACTGGGCGCGCAACCGCGATGCTGATTACGCCAACATCAAGCTGGATGAAATCAATGCCCTCGCCAAACAATACCTCGGCCAAGACAACACCATCCGCTTCGAGATTATTCCTCAACAGGAAAAGTAGGCAGCCAAAATCATCAACGCGATGCAACCCACCGCAGGCTCACTCGAGCATGCCTTGGTTTCGCAGGAAGCTCAGAGTTTTCTGCATGGATTCATTATAATCCTCGCCATTACTGCGGGAACGGAAAAAAGGCCCGTTGAAAAATCCGTGCCTTCTTCCTTCGAAGGGCACTAACACACAGGTGTTCCCCGCCTCCTTCATCAAACGAGTAAAGCGCTCCGCATTCTCAAATGGCGTAGTCTGATCTGCCGTGCCATGAAAGACGATCGTCGGAGCAATGCCCTTAGACACATGATGGCATGGCGAAAGCTCTGTCTCTTTTCCTTTCTGGAAATGCTGCGCGCCATAACCCTTTGCCGTGGTATCAATAACGGGATTAAAGAGCACCATCGCATTGGGCACAGAACTAATAGTAGCGTCCTCCCCCTCCTGCTCGTAACCCTCGATCACCCCCGTGCAGGCAGCCACGTGACCACCGGCAGATCCTCCTGAAGAGACGATGCGCTCGGGATCCACACCCAGCTTAGCAGCATGCTGGCGCAGCCAGCGGATGGCTGACTTACCATCTTTGACACACTCATACGGGCTAGTTTTGTGAACACTTCGCACCCGATACTCAGCAGCAAAAGCGACCATACCATGATCCGCCAGAAATCGACTTTGTTGATAAAACTGCTTGGGGGTACCACCACTCCAGCCACCTCCAAAAAAGAAAACAATGGCCGGGCGTTTGTCACTCGCCTGATGCCCCTCGGGCTTGAACACATGAAGCTTAAGCTCAACTCCACTGACTTCCTTATAAGTCAGGCTTTGATCGGGTGTGATCTTCTCTGCCGCCATGGCAGGAAAAGTCATCATAGAAAAAGCCACGACAAAAAAAGCCGTGGCGCGCCAGACACGTGTGATGATTGATTTCCTCTGGATCATATTTTAAAGTTACAGCTTCTTTATTACGAACCCTTCGACGCGCTCAGATCACCAATCCGACGAAGCAGATCATAGGTGTAAATGCCAGAACTATGAGCATCCGCCCAGGTGATTTGCAAAGCGTAACCTCCCACCTGGTGCATGCGCAAGGCTCGAAAACTTTTCTCGGTATGTATCACCGTGGGTTTGACCACAAAGCCCATCGCATCAGGCTCCCCTTGGCAAACTGCACAAGGACAAGCCTCACGCAGCCTTTTGAGATTGATGTAGTGTTCACAACCATCACTCCAGGCGAGCGCAAGCTCGTCGCCGATGACAACATGTTGAAGAAGGGTAAGAGATGCCATGAGTTTAAATTGTTTCAAGCTAGGTTCGGGAACCAAAGATCGCAGAGCCCACACGCACGATGGTCGAGCCCTCCTCGATTGCCACCTCGAAGTCACCGCTCATACCCATGCTTAAACCAGGCAATGATCGCCCCGCGCGCGCTTCGAGATCACCCCTCAATTCTCTGAGTTTCACAAACCAAGGTCGGGCATCCTCAGGCTTCGACGCCATGGGAGGAATACACATAAGACCAACAATAGAGACATGTTCCAATGCCAGCAAGTCATCAAGGTCACGTCTGACTTGATCAGGCTCATAGCCATTTTTACTCTCCTCACCTGCGAGGTCAACTTGCAGATAAATATCGGGCTTCTTACTCAGCTCAGCCGCAATATTAGAAGTGTAACGCGCCAACTTCAGTGAATCGATACTGTGAATCGTTTGGAAAAGCGGTAGCGCCTTACGCACCTTGTTACGCTGCAAGTGCCCGATCAAATGCCACTGAAGGTGATCTGGTAATTGGGGTATTTTCTCTTCACCCTCCTGAATGCGGTTTTCACCAAAGGCAAGGTGCCCAGCTGCCACTACATCAGCCACCTTCTCGGCCGGCCATGTTTTGGAAACCACCAGTAATTGAGCCGCATCCGCAGACCTGCCAGAGCGCAAAGCCGCATCGGAAACACGCTGTTTGATCCCGCTCAGGTTTTCAACAACATCATTGCCCATGAGCTAAACAGAAAGAATGAAAACAAATCACAACAGAGCCGCTATCCATTGTTGTTTTGAGGATTACCTGCCACGCGGGCTTGCTCTGCGGCCTCAATGAGATCCGCGAGAATGTGAATACCTTCACGTTTGACAGGATCCAGCGAGCTGGGCCACTCAGGAGTATCATCGAGATCAGCCACATCATCTTTTGCCTTACGCATGTAGCTTTCCTTATCCTTCTCGCGATCAATCTCAACGAGTTCATCTAGCTCGAGATCCTCGAGGTTAAGACGGTAAAAACTAAATAGATCAGCGTCTTTCTCAGCAATCTTGGCGAAACGTTCGCGACGCTCTGTATTACGAAGCTCTCTGCGTTGCTCGTTGTCGGTCAGATCTTTTTTGCGCGTCTCTTTGTTGAGGGAAATGACATTCTCTTGGCGCCGCTTAATCAACCTTTCTGCATCCTCTTCGATGTATTCAAAATCCATGGATTTCTCAATGCGCTCGAGGCTCTG
>DBBL01000184.1:12898-25135 GCA_002292185.1 Akkermansiaceae bacterium UBA985
CTGCCAGCGATACGATAAAATTTCTGAATCGTTGGCTTCAGCACACCTGCTCGGCTTGCATCCGCCATGAAGGGCATCATCTTTTTAATCTGCATGGGCTGCTGCACCGTGCCTTTGCCAAAACTGGAGCTGTCTCCAACGACCACAGCCCGGTTATAATCCTGTAAAGCACCTGCCAGGATCTCACTTGCCGAAGCGCTCGTCTTATCAATTAAGACCACCACCGGGCCATCGAAAATGGGATTGTCATGGGAAGAATCTTTCACCTCAACCTGGTTGCGGAAATTTTTAACCTGCACCACTGGACCACGCCCAGTAAAGAAACCAGTCATTCTGCGCACCTCCTCAAGAGAGCCTCCACCATTGCCCCTCAGATCGAGAATGACACCTTGGACATTTTCCTCCTTGAGGCGGCTGAGTAGCTTTTCGATATCTGTCGAACAGCGAGTCTCCCAATTCTGGAAATCTGCGTAAAAGGACGGCAGTCGAATAAAACCAAGCCGCTGCTTGCCGCCATTAGGTCGAGCCATCTCAATGATCTCAGCCTTCGCCAACTCATCCTTGAGTTCCACCTTGCCGCGATTAATGACAATATATTTTATTTCACCAGGAGCCCCATCAGCAGGTTCTACCTTGAGGCGAACATCAACGCCCTCCTTGCCACGGATCATATCCACCACACGATCAAGCTTTTCAAACATGATATCCACTACGGCCTCTTCAGTACCAGCATTAATATGATCAACGCCCACGACCCGATCATTCAGCTTGAGCGAACCTTCTTTATCAGCAGGACCGCCGACCACAATACCTGTGATTTTGGTTGAGCCATCGTCCTCGGCCTGAAGCAGCGCACCGATACCTACCAAAGAGTTTTTCATTCCTGCCATGAAGCGCTCCATTTCAGACATGCTAAAGTAATCGGTATGTGGATCGTAGCTTTTCGCAATGGCACTGAAAAACCGGTCAGCAATATCCTCTTCGTCTGCAGAGTTAATGGATTTAAGAATGCGCTCATAGCGCAAGGAGATCATCTCGCCTGGGAGTTTTTTATCCTTCAGCGGATCTGCCTTGCCCTGCTTTGCCGCTAAATCAGCAACACTCTCACGCCTGAGGAATTCACTCAGCAATGCTTGCTCTACCTGATCTTTCCAGATTTGCTTTGCCTCCTCGTCAGATACCGGCCACTCCGCCTTTTCTCTGTCTAGGATCACCTCACGGTCACTTTCAAAAGTGAAGCGGCTATCGTCTTTGAGTAGTTCCTGCGCATACTTAATGCGGTCATTCGCGCGCTCCCTATACAGATTGTATATCTCCTCAGCTGGAGTCATGCACCGCTCATCAAGAAGTAGCTCGTGAAGATTAGTTCCATACTTTACACGAAACATATCAATATCGGACGCGAGGAAATACTGCTTGTTGCCGTCTAAGGACTTAATATAGGTGTCAAAAAACCGAACCCCTAAATCATCAATATTAAGGCGCTCGTAATGGCTATTACGCAGCATGATGAGCATCTGCTTACCAACGACATTGAAATTTGTCTTGGCGGCCACATGAGGTACGGCCGCTGTTGCCAGCATCAAACCCAAAGCCAGTATTTTATGTAAGGAACGTTTTTTCATTGGAATAACTTAGATAGATACATTTCACCATTGAGGTAAAAATCTTTACATATACTCGCCCCAAACTTGTTTCTTGTCTATCCCTTTCCCTTGAATTCTTGGAAACAATGAGCTCTTTACCGTCGTCGCAGCCCCCTCATTGATAAAGTTGCCACCCCCAAAGCTGGACAGAATTCATGGACGTGATAAATCCCAGACATGGAAAGCAATCAATCCAGCATCACACTAGGTATTCGCAACAACAAAAAAGAGGTCGAGGAACATCCTGTTTTCGCCCCAAAGTTTGATGCAGACGGTCTCATCCCGGCTATGGCCATGGATGCAATCACCAAGGAGCCACTCATGCTAGCCTACATGAATGAGCAATCACTCCTACAAACCCTCGAACTTGGTGAGGCGGTATATTACTCCAGAAGCAGACAAGAAATATGGCACAAAGGCGCAACATCTGGGCATGTGCAGAAAATCGTAGAAATCCGCACGGATTGCGATCAAGACGCCATCATCCTATACGTTGAGCAAATTGGAGCAGGAGCCTGCCACACGGGACGTAGCACCTGCTTTTATCGCGCTGTTGATCTAGAGAGCAGCAAGGATCCCGCAGCCCTCAAGTTCACGGAAAGCGATCTCAGCTTCAACCCAGAAGCCATCTACGGCAAAAAATAACGGCGCAGCATGCCTCGTTAGACATTACCACGCAAATCTCTGCATTACTAAGCCCCCCATTACCCCTTTATTATATAACTATTTATGAAACTGATCGTCTTTGACTGTGATTCCACTCTTTCCGCTATTGAAGGCATTGACGAGCTCGCAAGGGTCAATGGCCCCGAGACATTTGATAAAATCGAAGCATTAACCAATGCCGCCATGAATGGCGAAGTTCCTATCGATGATATCTTTGCCCAGCGACTCGACATCATTCAACCGACTCTCCATACCTGCAAAAAGGTTGGGCAGCTCTACATTGACCAAATTGAGCCCACGGCATTGTCTACCTTGGAGCTGCTGCGAGCCGGGGGCTGGGAGATCGTTATTGTTTCTGGTGGATTCACCCAGGTCATTGAGCCACTGGCCAAGCACCTCGGCGTTGAGCGCATCGAAGCCGTCCCACTCAAGTTTCACGAAGACGGGAGCTACGCAGGCTATGACACATCAGCTCCACCGACTCGCAACGGAGGCAAGCCTGAGATTATCCAGCAGCTCAGAGCTGAGCTCCATCCCGATTACATCGTCATGGTTGGAGATGGCATCTCAGACTTAGAAGCACAGAGTGTTGTCGACACCTTCATTGGCTTTGGGCGCTATGCCGCTCGAGAAAAAGTAAAGTCGGAAGCCGACCACTTCGTTTTGTCTCTGGACGAAATCCCCTCAATGATCAGCATGCGCTGATTTGCTAGCCCGCATTTACAGGGCAGCAAGCTCGTTGCTCCATGCTATCTAATATATATTTTTGCATCCTGCTTCAGATTGTTATTCACGGCTTATTCACAAATTATTGATTTGATAAGAATATGCATGTAAAATTCAATACGATCTAGTTACCTCCAAATCATTTATTTTATTCGCAGTTTATTGAGATGTTATTCACAATTTTGAGCTATACAAACTTTGATCTCGGCCATGTCATCACCTTCCTTGTTGCTGATAAGTTATTCACATAATTTCCAAGTTACTCAGATTGACCTTCCGCCCAAACCTTCTACAAATCTATTTACACATGGCAACTGACTCTCCTCCAACCTCTCAGTCTGGTAATTCCAGAAAGAATCAAGGCCCCGCTCTTCAAAAAGCTCCAGCTACTGACCTCCAGTCTGCAGAGCGCGCTCTTCCTCATGCCATCGGACCTGAAAAAAGCGTGCTCTCCTCCATGTTTCAGGACCCCCAGCAGTTCATTGGTCTTGCCGTTGAGAACAAGCTGACAGCAGCCCATTTTTACCAGCCTGCACACGGATCTCTTTACACCATTTTACTCGAGTTGTTCGAAAAAAATGAGCCCATCGAGCTCGTCTCCCTATCCCAAACTCTGATGGATCGAAACCTGATGGCCTCTGTCGGAGGTCCTGCAGCGGTCACAGAAATTTATACCTACTCCCCCACTCACGCGCACTACGAGCACCACCTCGACATCGTTAAAGACAAATATGTGCTGCGCTCAGTGATTCAACACTGCACCGAGGCCATTACCCGAGCTTATGATGACCAGGAGGAGGTCGAGCAGCTCCTCGATAATGTAGAATCCCAAGTGCTGGCCATTCGTGAGGGCGCGGAGAGAAACAAGGAGGAAACAATCGCTGACCACATGAAAACGGTGATCGCGAACTTCGAGGCCTTTATCCACCGTGATGAAGACAGCCGCGGCCTGCTAACTGGTTATTCAGAAATCGATAAGATGTCCAATGGCCTCAAGCCCGGGGAGATGTTCATTATCGCGGCGCGTCCGTCGATGGGTAAGACCTCCTTTGCCATGAACCTCGTTGAGCATTTCTGCCTCGATCTCAACCTCCCCGCCATGGTCTTCTCACTTGAGATGGGAGCCTTTCAGTTGGTCGAGAGATTACTCTACGCACGCGCACGCTTTGACAAGTCAAAGGTCATGAAAGGATTCGAACCCACCAAATCTGACTTCCTCGGCATCAAACGCGCCTCTGAGGAAATCAAAGACTGCAAGCTCTTTATTGATGATACGCCAGGCATCAGCATCAACGAACTTCGAGCCAAAGCCCGACGCAAAAAGAAAGAGGAGGACATTAAAGTGATCGCTATCGATTACCTTCAGCTGATGCGCTCAAACTCAAAACAAGCTCAGAACTCACGGGAACGGGAAGTGGCTGAAATCTCAGCGGGCCTCAAGGGCCTCGCCAAGGAGCTCGACATCCCCATCATCGTGCTCGCCCAGCTCAACCGTGGACCAGAATCTCGAGTCGGCTCAAGTGGTGGCGGCGGCAAGCCACGTATGTCCGACCTACGTGAATCAGGTTCTATCGAGCAGGATGCCGATATGGTGGGCCTGCTCTACCGCTCTGCGTATTACGCGGACAATAAAGAAGACCGCGACGAGGAGGATGGCAAAGCGGAGCTCGTCATCGCCAAGAACCGAAATGGCCCTACAGGTGACGTGCCGCTTACCTTCATCAAGGAAATCATGCGCTTTGAGACACGCGCCTGGGAACCCGACCAGTAGATTTGCCCTGCCAGCCTTAATAGGCTAATCGCTGGTCGCTGGTCACCTAACGCTCAGTCTTATTGTCGGCAGTGCTTGTGACAAATCCTGTGACAAAGTACAGCGTGCAGCCAAACACAGCGACGCCCAATACACCCCAGAAAAACACCCAGCTATGTGGAAGCCCTTTTGTGCCTGCGTAATACCAGCCACAAAACAAACTACCTAGCAATCCCCCGACTCCCCCGACAAGGGTCCCTAACAATGCTTGAGCCTGACTACGCATCGATGGATCCACACGGCGATCAACGAGTATCTGCCCGGTGATGTAGAACAGCGTGTAACAAGGCCCGTGCAAGGCAATACCTAACCAGATCCAAATCAGATCCCCGCCCCATCCAGAAAAGGCAAACAAGCCATAGCGGACTACACCTAGCAATAATGCGGCAACGATCACCCAGCGCAATTTGACCATCGTCAGCAACCAGCTAAGCATCAGCATGGCAATGATTTCCGTAAGCTGACCAAGGGTCATTGATGCCGCCGGGTGGGTATCACCAAGCTCCTTGAGCTGAATGGGCGCATACATATAAAACGCGCCCAGAGGAATAGTGAAGAGCAGCGTGGTCAGCAAAAACACCCGCATTGTCCGATCCTTGAAGAGAATGAGAGCATCGAGGCCGAGGTTCTTCCTCCAGTTGGATTTCCCCGGCTCTAGCTTCCCCTGCGGCGGCGTATCCGGCATCATAAAACACGACAGCCCAAAAAGCACCCTAATGCCCGCAGCCGCCACACCCACCATCGGCGAGCTGTCCCAATCCAACAAACTAACCGATACGCCTGCAGTCACCCAACCAATCGAACCCCATACACGAAACAGAGGAAATTTCTTCTGCGCATTGTTCACATTAGCAAGCGTCACCGTTGACACCAACGCCCACATCGGAGCGCCTAGGAGAGCATTAACAAACTGGAAAGCCAAATACCACCAAGCACCCCAGCCCATATGCAGCGCATAAAAAGCCATGCCCAAGAAACCTGCACCTAATAGGGATAAGGTCCCCACCAGCTTCTGGGCCGAGAAACGATAGTCCGCCATCGAACCAAAAATAAGCGGCGTAAACATTGCCACCAGCGGCCCCACAGCAAAGGCATACGGCAGCACCCACTCAATGCCCTGCGCTTTTAAAACATTAGGCAATACCGGATACCACATACCGGGAGCCGCAGTCAGCAGAAAGAAGCCGATCGCAATCCACCAGCTACCCCCCTTTCCTAGCTTCACACCTGTCGAGAACACGGCTTCGTTCTAGCCACCCTGCGTTAAATACCAACTATCAAATGAGCTCAGATCAGGTCAAAAAAGCCCACTGAATTATTTTTTTAATTTGGCATAATATTTGCTAAGAAAAAGTTGGTAAACCCTTGGTTTTTATTTTACCCTCCGGCGCGGTCTTCGACAAACGTCAACCAGCCCCTGACTGCATCCCTTACGCATTTTCAGTGCATCCCTTCAGCGCATCCCCTTTGCACCCTCCAATGCATCAGTGCACCCCCTAAGCACCCCCAGTGCATCCAGTCATGCCATCAGCCGGCCTCCATCAAAATCTTTCTCAACAGCAGGTCCTCTCGCCCCAGATGCGCCAGAGCCTAGAGATTCTGCAGGCCAGCAGCATGGAGCTAAGCCAACTCCTGAGTCAGGTTGCGGAGATGAACCCAACCCTGGAAATCACCGAGGATCACGATCAAGTCGATGAGAGCCAGCCCGCTGATGCAGAAACCGATTATGAAAACCTCTCCGAGTTTGATGATTACTGGCGCGAGGATCAGATCCTCATGCACGGGACCCGCACCCATACATCTGATGATGAGGAAAGACGTGAGTTTCTCTACAACTCCATTGTCGCACCGCAAACACTTCAGCAGCATCTCGTCGAACAGCTCAACCACGCAGCTCTCGATGACGATACCTATGTGGTAGCCGAACACCTCATAGGTGCTATTAATGATGCCGGTTTTCTGGATGAATCCATTGAGGACATCGCCGCGAACTCCACCTTCCCCCTCAAGCAACTCCGCTCCGCCCTTGCCCTGCTTCAGAGATTTGATCCCCCAGGTGTCGCTACAGAAAACCTCACTGAATCATTATTACTCCAACTTCAGCTCCAAGGCATGGGAGGATCACTGGAGAGTCGCATTGTTGACCAGCACCTTGATGACCTAGCTCGTCGCCGTTTTGGCGATATTACGCGAGCTCTCGGAGTCTCCCAAGAAGCTGTTATTGAAGCTGCCGAGCACATCTCCACACTGAACCCTAATCCAGGAGCCGCATTTGACCCGACATCCAACCCCCATGTCAGCGCTGATCTTGAATTACGCCGAGATGCCGAGGGGAAATACTACGCCCACCTCACCGGCGACCATTTACCCAAACTGCAAATCAGCAACCATTATAAAGACTTGCTAGCCAAGCTGAGTTCAGACCCTAAAGCACGCAAGTTCCTCAAAGACAACATCCACGAAGGCAGACAAATCATCAGCGCCCTCAGCCAACGCCAAGAAACCCTATTGAAGATCGGCACTGAGCTCGTTAAACGCCAGCCCGACTTCATTGCACATGGCCTTACCAAGCTCCGCCCCATGACCATGCAGGACATCGCGGAAACCGTCGGTGTGCACGCAGCGACTATCTCCCGTGCTGTTTCTGGAAAATACATTCTCACGCCGCACGGACTGATGGAGCTGCGCACCTTCTTCTCCTCAGGCTACACCACCCAACAAGGCACGGAAATTTCCAACACCGGGGTCCGTGAAGCTATCCAACAACTCGTCAGCCACGAAGACACCGCCAAACCCCTCTCCGACACCGCCATTGAAAAACAACTCAAGGCCAAGGGCATCAAGGTAGCACGCAGAACCATCGCCAAATACCGCGATCAACTTGGCATCCTACCGTCCCATTTGAGAAAAAAACACTCCTGATTGATGACGCCGATCTAAGGCAAGCGCATCCTCATTCCATAAGGGAAAAAGTTAAGACATAATCTCTCCTTGCAGATGGACAAACAGACTCTACCCTACCTGACATGAGTGCAGTTAAGAATTTACCCGATTATTTGAGCAAAGAAATCTTATTGAACCCTGAACAGCGCGTATTCCCCGATTTTAGCGTATCGAGGTTATTGGATACTGTCTTCAAACCAACACAAGGTTGCCGTGTTTGCATCTTAACTGATTTCGATGAGCCCGAGCGCTGGATGAAAGATTTCGCCTTCTTAAAATCCGATGGGTTTGAGGTGCAGAAAAACGCCCATCATTATTTTTACGAAAGCCTAAGAGACGGCGTTATGGATGAACTAGGTATGACTGGTGGCGAAATGTTTGCCTACCGTTGCACCCATGGCTCCAATCTGGATCTCTCCGATGAGGTCTGGGATAGCGAAGGCAAAGAGCTTTCTCTGGATCGCGATATTTATACAAACTACGATATCGTCCTCTGTATTTCCACCTTCTCGGCAACAGCTCCCCTCACCGAGCGCTGCAAGGTGTTCGGCTTCCGTGGAGCAACCATGCACGGCATGAATGATATCATCTTACGCTCCGGCCTAGCCGTGAACTACGAAGAAGTCTCAGATGATGCCGAAAAAATCCGCCAAGCCCTGAACCGCGCCGACGAGGTAGAAATTGATTTTGAACTAGAAGACGGCCGCATCCTTACCGCCTGGTTAGGACTGGACGGACAGGAGGCACAAAAGTCGCATGGCCTCTGCCAAGGAACCAAGCCCGACATCGCCAACCTACCCGCAGGCGAGGTCTACTTCGTCCCCGTTGATGCCCGCGGTCAATTCCCCATGAAGTATGAAGATGGCACCCTAGGCATCCTCGAAGTGGAAAACCGCGACGTGAAGTCCTCCAGCATTATCGAGGGTAACCAATCAACCATCGATGCGCACAATGCCCTCCTAGCTGACGACCCAATGACAGGCACGCTGGGAGAACTTGGATTTGGCACGCAAGTGCTTCCCGTTTCCTACCAAGACATCCAAGACGAGAAGGTTCTTGGAACCTGCCATTTAGCTACTGGTCGTGATGACCATCTCGGTGGAGACATTGTTCCCGACATGTTTAAAGAACACGTCAACTCCTCACATGACGACATCCTTTTCGCCCCCCACAAAACACCCAACTTCAACCTCAAAGAGGTCCGCATGAAGTGGGGCAAGGGTGACGATTGCCGCACTGAAGTCCTCATCCAAGACTTCAAGCCAGCGCCTTACATGATCAATTCACTGGCGCGCTAAGATACATGATTTTCATGTGCCAACAGCACGTTTAGTAAACTATTTCAATCTCCGACCATCAAAGAAAGCATTTGTTCTACATCTTTGAGATCGAAGATAATATCTGAGAAATTATCTAAAGCATCTTCCTTAATGGTATCTTTTAAGGGCTTACTTTTTAGATAATAATAATCTAAATTAAGAATGTTAGATATCCCCCAATACATAGGATTCACATTATCCGCCTGAAACAACTCCAAAACTTTAGCCCCCTCATTACAAAACACCAAATTCGTTAGGCTCGCACCATGGGGAGAAACCACCATCTCACAAGACGACAACAATTCCGCTTGCTGTGACACTGACATGGCATCAAGGCTTACGCTCTCAAAGCCGTATGTGCACAATAAAGCTTCTAATTGATCCTCATTTAAAATCTTACGATACAGAACATTTTTTCTATTGAGGTATATTCTCCGTGTCTTTTCTCGGTGGAGATTCCCTTTGAATAAATTCCTTATAAAATGGACCGTTTCGGGTCGGAAAAAGCAATCCACTCCATTCCTAGTACGTGATATAACGACAAGTTCTCTCGCACACACATGCGGGTGCCAATATTCATCTATTATTTTTTCACTTGGTATACCAAGCGCCCTAAGGGTCTCCTTTTGATACTTGGTTCTCGGCGAGTTTATATAAAAATAATCAATAGCATCGAATAATGCGTTATTGCTAGCTTGCAAGATTTCAATTCTCGGAATTAATTCCATCATCCAGTGGTAATAATTACCTTGAGCAAAGGGAGTGGCTAAAACCAACACCCTACCATCTATATATTCTGCAGGCTTAGTTGCTATATCAGTAGAAAAAACATCATGAGTTTTGTCAACAGGGATATAGCTAGGCCCCGACATTGATTGATGCATCGACAGCTCTTCTATCAATCTATTATCATGCGACAGAACATAACCCTGCGCAAACACCCGCCCCTCTGGTATCACCGCAATAAATTGCGGCTTTAATTGCAGTGTTTGATAATTAGCGAAAACTTCACTAACATCATCTACCAATGTCTTAGGTTTGTTCATCACAAACGCCTCCTGGTTTTTTACCGCCTCAAAGTAGAAGCCATTATCAGCAGTATATTCTTCCAAAGAGCTTATGAACTCCTGTGGCACATCATATTTCTTCCATTTGTAGATGTAACTCTTAATCTTAAGTTGAACTTTGATGATACAACTGTGCAACCATTTCATAAACCCATTTGAAATAGGGCTTTTAAAGGCTAAAGTTAATAATCTCTGTAGTAATTGACGAATAATAATTACTGTTAAAATGTTAAGCCTATGAATTAGCAAGCGCATATTATGCCGACATGTTTAAAGAACACGTCAACTCCTCGCATGACGACATCCTTTTTGCTCCCCACAAAACACCCAACTTCAATCTTAAGGAGGTCCGCATGAAGTGGGGTAAGGGTGATGATTGCCGCACTGAAGTCCTCATCCAGGACTTTAAGCCAGCGCCTTACATGATCAATTCACTAGCGCGATAGGTCCAAATCTTAGCTAACTATTATCTAAGTCAAGAGCTCATCTAAACGAGCAATGCAAAGGGCCTGAAACTACTCAGCCCCCTTCAACTTGGATTGACTTGATTCAGACAATTTAGAGATATCATACCACAAAGCTTTACCGCTGGGCAAAAGAAAGAGAACCCTATCACCCTCGATCTCTTGAACCGCAGCCTTGATTTTCTTGCCCGCAGAATTTTCCCATTGCTTAAATTCAGGCGCCTTCTCTTTTTCTTCCTCTTTACTGACATTCGCTTCATCTGCGGAGTCAACACCCCCAATCACGTCAACATCCTCAAGGGACTTACGAAGCTCTCGAACAGCCTTTCTCATATCAGCCTTCAGATCAGAGTAAGGCACAGCATCGATCCCCTTTTCGCCGTCTGAGGTAGTGATGAAAACCATTGGGATGGTATTACCACCTTTTGCGCGCACATCCATAACCCCTTTAGGTAAGGACTCCTTGTCTTTTTTACTATCAGCAAAGACAACAATACCGACGGTTTTAAATGATTTAAAGGCCTCCAAACTGGCGGCCACGCATGGGCCTCAGCTCGTGCCTGGATCAGTATAAACAAAGACGAGCGGCTTTTCTTTCTTGGTAGCTTTAACGATAGCCTCATCCAGCTCGTCCATTCCATGAATCGAACGAGGAATTTTCATATCAGCAGAAAGCACGCTAAATAAGCATACAAATAAGGCCGCCGTGGCTAAAAAAACTTTCATTGCTTTAACCCTAAGGACCTTACCATGAGGCGTCGAGCAAATATCCGCTGTAAGCTTAACCTTCAGCAAGAAAACAAGCTTATCAGAAAGAAAAAGCCCCCACTGTCTGCACAGTGAGGGCTTGGTAAATACGTTAAGATAATCAGCTATTAGTAGCGATAAGGCTCCGGCTTGTAAGGGCCATTGACTGGAACACCGATGTAATCAGCCTGATCTTGGCTGAGAACGGTGAGCTTACAACCAATCTTCTCGAGGTGAAGTCGAGCGACTTCCTCGTCAAGATGCTTTGGCAATACCTTTACTTCACCAGCCTTGTAGTTGTCTTTGTTTTTCCAAAGATCAATCTGGGCCAGTGTCTGGTTAGCAAAGCTGTTGGACATCACAAAGCTTGGGTGGCCTGTGGCACAACCAAGGTTTACCAGGCGGCCTTCTGCAAGCATGTAGAGGCTGTTACCCGTTGGGAATGTGTATTTGTCAACCTGTGGCTTGATGTTGAGATGCTCAACACCCTCAGCCTTGCTTAGAGAATCCATCTGGATCTCATTATCAAAGTGACCAATATTACAAACGATCGCTTGATCCTTCATCTTCTCCATATGCTCAAGACGGATGATGTCGTAGTTACCCGTGGTGGTGACATAAATATCTCCCCAGCCGAGGGTGTCCTCAACGGTGAGAACACGGTAACCTTCCATCGCTGCCTGCAGCGCACAGATAGGGTCGATCTCAGTGACCACGACTTGTGCTCCTTGGCCACGTAGCGCCTGAGCACAACCCTTGCCAACATCTCCGTAGCCGCAAACAACGGCCACTTTGCCGGAAATCATCACATCGGTGGCACGCTTGATAGCATCAACGAGCGATTCACGA
>DBBL01000142.1:0-2573 GCA_002292185.1 Akkermansiaceae bacterium UBA985
TCAACGCCGATGCCCTGCGCTAGGAGCCCTAGAAGCCCTAGCACACATTCCCGCCTTAGCTCGCCTGCTCTTTAGCCGTCTGACAAGTAATACACAGCGAGACCGATGGCTTGGCTTTCAAGCGCTCGATGTTGATTTCCTGTTGGCAATCATCACAGATGCCATAGGTGCCGTGATCAAGCTGGTCCAAAGCGTATTCGATTTTTTCCAACAGCTTGCTCTCTGAGAAACCAAGCTGATGCTCTACCATGTTTTCGGCAATTTTGTCAGCCCTCTCCGTCTCGTCTGCAATAACACCTGAACCTGTCTTCTTACTGTGTCGGTTAACATCGGCCAAGACGTGCTGTTGTTGACCTATAAGGGCTTTTCTCAGTTCTACTTTTTCACTTTCGGTCATTTTTTAATCAATGGTTGATGGGTTATTTTTGTTAGGAAAAATTACAATTTGATACTCCACCATATTGCCGCTGTCTTCAACTACATACTGAGAATATTTTACAATCCTGTTGCCTTTCGTTTTTTTCAGCACTAAAGACATTCATCACGTCAACACATGATGTGATCTCTTCATGGAGGCCCGCTACTGACGGGCAGGAAATAGATGGGGAATCCAGTGACGCTTGCATTGAACATGCAGGCCATTCTGGAGCGGTTACGCCACTGTAAGTCATACCACGAGAGTGACATGACAAGCCAGAATGCCAGCCATGAGGATTAGAGCGATCTCCTGCGTCAAACAGGAACCACTCAACACCCATGAATAATAAAACAGCAGCACTCCATAAGAGTGCCACCAAGTCGGCCCTGCCCGCTCGTCTCAATGACCGCGTATCAGGATGTTTCATCGCCCTCTGCCTTATATCTGCAACCGCCGTCGATTCGGCCGAACAGGATCCTGCAAAGCTTCCTGATACAACGATCATCGCTAATCGAATAGCGACTCCCATTTCACAGGTGGGCAGCTCTGTCAGCGTTCTGGATGTAGATCTTCTCTCTGAAGCTGGAATCCGCTCTCTCGATGAGGCTCTCAAATTCGTCCCCGGTGTCACTTCTGACTCGGTAGGCGGTCAAAAAGGATCCTCATCAGATCTCTACATCAGGGGATTACGTACTACGCACACCCACATTATTATCGATGGCATACGAATCAGCGATACCAACAGTGGATTTGTTCTCAGCAAACAATTCTTAGGTTCTAGTAATCTCAACGGATTATCTCGTGTCGAAATCCTGCGCGGTCCACAGGGCGCCCTCTATGGTGGCGATTCCATCGGTGGCGTAATCGGTCTCTATTCAAAACAAGGAGAAGGAGACCACAGCGGTAGCGTTCACGTTGAAGCAGGCTCCTTCAATACATGGAGCTCCTCACTCGCTGCACAAGGATCTTCAGAGAGCCTATCTTATTCGATCTCTCTTGGCCATGACCTGACCGATAACGACCTACCTCACAACAGCTTCGAAATGGAATCCTATGCAATCCGTCTTGATTATGAATTGAACAATCGTCTTCGCATGGGCCTAACCCTACGTGGAGCAGACTCTACTTATGAAGGCCCCCAGACAGGAGCGTTTTACTCCGGACCAGACGATAGTGATTTTCGTTATAATCTCACTACACTTTTCGCCGAACATAAGATCAATGACATCTGGAGCAGCAAGTTAACTCTGGGCATCTATGAACAAGAATCTGATTTTGTTAGTCGAGCGCCCACGCCAGGGTTCCCCGGATTTTCACTACCAACCAGCCCCCCAACTATTTCCTATGCTAATGATGAATCCCTCACCAAATATGGAGCATATTGGGACAACACCATCAAATGGAATTCCCAACACACCACGATAGCCGGCCTTGTCTACGAAAAGTCAGACTACCTCTTCAGGGACAGCTTCGGCGGTGATGATAATCGCGAACGCAAACAAAACGGGCTCTACGCGAATCACATCTGGAATATCACAAACCAATGGAGCATCTCCGGCGGCCTCCGTTGGGAGGACTATAACGATGACGACAGCAACGGCTTCAATGATGACGTTATCACTTGGCGCCTTGCCAATGCTTACACATTTGCCCGCAGTAACACCATTATCCGCAGCAGCCTAGGACACGGCTTCCGCATCCCTAACTCAAACGAACTCAACGGTAACCCCGCATTTGGCATTGCTCCTAACTCCAGCCTCGATCCTGTCGAATCACTGGGCTGGGACTTGGGCATTGAACAAGCATTCTGTGATGGCCAATACACACTGGCCGTGACCTACTTTGGCAACCGACTTGAAAATGCAATCACCAACCCTGGTGACGGCTACATCAATACCCCTGGTATTTCCGAGACAAGTGGTATTGAGGCGTCTGGCGAAGCTAACTTTTTCAATGACCGCCTCAATATCGCACTCTCTTACACATGGCTAGACCGGGCTCTGGTAGATATCCCCGACAATACCATAGGACTCCGTATCTATGGTGAAATCACCAAGCGACTCCATGCTGGACTTACCGCCTCCTACCTCGACCAAAGAAGCTACGGAGGAAATAGCCTACCGTCCTATTATATCGTCAATCTCTACGGGGATTA
>DBBL01000142.1:2642-5940 GCA_002292185.1 Akkermansiaceae bacterium UBA985
TGGTAACAATACCACCTAATGTTAAAGCGTTAAAAAAATCTACGACACACTCATGCCCGCAGCACGGACATCACTTCGGAAATCACCCAGAGTCATCCTACTGATGATAGCTGTCGTGCTCAGCTTCATCGGCTGCTACTACGCCCGTTTATGGCTCCAACCCGAGGCCGCCAATCCAGAACAACCCACAAGCCCGTATAAGAACTACCAACGCATCGTCGCGCTATCTCCGAGCAGCGTTGAAATCGTTTATCTGCTTGGCCTTGAAAACCAGCTAGTCGGCGTATCACGTTTCTCCAACTACCCGATTGAGGCAAAAGAGAAACCCGCTATCGGGGGGTATGTTGACCTTCACTATGAAAAGCTCATATCACTCCAGCCTGACTGCGTCATCTTGCTTAAGGAACAAGCCGCTCTGGCTGTGAAATTAAAACAGCTGGGTATTCACACCATCAACATCAGCCATGACGATACCGATGGCATTATCGAATCTATCAAGATCATCGGTAACGAGCTAGGCAGCCCAGGCAAAGCTACTCAAATAGTCACTGACATCAACACCACGGTGGACCAACAAATATCAGAGCATCAGAACATGCCGGATCAGCCCCGCGTGCTCATCAGTATTAGCCGGGACACCACTGCGGATCATCCTGCTCAGGTGATCATCGCCGGCAGTGCGGGATTCCACCGTGAACTCGTTGAGATGATCGGAGCACGTAATGCCTATCAAGGCTCAGTCGCCTTTCCCATGCTGTCACGAGAAAAGCTCATCGAGCTCAACCCAGACGTCATCATTGATCTCGTTAANNAACCAACGTGTGATCATCATTCATGGAGATCAGCACTTGATTCCCGGGCCACGTTTCCCCCAGACTCTCGAACACTTCGCCCGCGCCATCCATCCCTAAACCAAGGTGTAAACCAACGTGCCAACCACCGTGCAACCCGACCCCACACCTATTATTCAGGCATCAGACCTTAATCTGCGCATTGGCTCGACGCAGCTACTCGATGACGCCTGCCTTGCCATCAGCACAGGTGAACGACTTGCCATCGTCGGCCCCAATGGCGCGGGGAAAACCACCCTGATCCGCTGTTTGCTCGGCCTGACCCAGCCAGATAGTGGCCGCATTGAAATCAACAGCCGTCCTCTTGCCGAACTCAGCCATACTGAGCTTGCGCGCCAGGTTAGCTACGTTCCCCAGCAACTTGCCGAACGCATCTCATTTACCGCGATGGAGTTCATCAGCATGAGCCGCTACGCCTACGGAGGAGGAAGAGGCGGAGGCGGCCGTGGAGCTGGTTTCAAACAGGCGGATAAGGAAGGCATGGAGGCCACCGAGCAGGCCATCGAGCTCACTGGGATCGGCCACCTACGTCACCAAGCACTCTCCACCATGAGTGGCGGCGAACGTCAAAAAGTCAGCATTGCCGCAGCCCTTGCCCAACAGACCCCCACCCTCATACTCGACGAGCCATCGGCACACCTTGACCCCAAACAACGGGATATCATTCATGGCCTGTTAGCCAAAATCACCCGTGAGCAAAACATCAGCCTGATCGTCATTACCCACGACCTCAACTGGGCATCGGCAGACTTTGACCGCATCATCGGCATGAAGGCCGGCCAGACCATGGTCGACGCTCAAGCCGATGCGTTCATGCAAAAAGAAACCTTGATGGACATCTTTGACGCTGACTGGCTGCTCCACCCCCACCCTGAGTCAGGTCGCCCCATGGTGCTTCCCTGCCCGTCCCAGAAACCATGACCGATCGCACAAAATCCAAACTGCTTATTGCCCTGCTCGGCATCACCCTGCTGTGTGCTTTGGTAACCCCGTGGCTCGGACATCACCTACCGCAATGGAATGTCATCTTCAGGCCAGGTGCAGATGATGTGGATGCTATCATCTTCTGGCAAATCCGCGTGCCCCGTGTCCTGCTCTCATTACTCGCTGGCGCGGGTCTCTCACTCGGCGGTGTTGTTTTTCAAGCCCTGTTCCGCAATCCCTTAGCCACCCCCTTCACCTTAGGGGTGGCAAGTGGCGCATCCCTTGGTGTCACCATCGCCATTGTGAGTGGTATTCACTTCAGCCTGCTGGGGCTCTCCGGCACCTCTCTGGCAGCCTTATCGGGGGCCATTCTCTCCATCGCGCTGGTGTATGGAATCGCCCGCACCTCAGGCAAGCTCTCCCCAACGACGATGCTACTGGGTGGAGTTGCTATTAGCTTTTTCTTTTCGAGCCTGATCCTCTTGCTGCAGTATCTCAGTGACGCGGGCAGCTCATTTCGTATCCTCCACTGGCTCATGGGTGACATCAGCCGCGCCAGCATGGACTCGGTGCTGCAGCTGGCTCCCTTCATCATCAGTGGTGCGCTGATCGTCTCCTTGCTGCACCGCGAACTCAATCTGCTATCGATCACAGACGATATGGCAGCCAGCCGAGGGGTTAATGTTGATCGTAGCCGCCAGCTGCTCTTTTTTGCCGTCTCGCTGATGGTGGCAGGCATCATCACCGTCTGCGGCCCTATCGGTTTTGTCGGCATCATGGCCCCCCATATCTGCCGGCTCATCATCGGCTCTAATCATCGTTTCCTCATTCCCGCTTCCCTTCTTTTTGGGGCCACCTTCCTAACCATCTGTGATACCCTCGCTCGTAATATCAGCTCAGCAGCGGAAGTGCCCGTGGGCATCATCACCGCTATTCTAGGAGGACCATTCTTCCTCTGGCTGCTACTGCGTAAAAACCGCTCACTGCCCTAAACAGCATACTAGATCCATGTCCCAAACCACCTTCAGTGTTCTTTTTGTCTGCCTCGGAAACATTTGCCGATCCCCTGCCGCCGAAAACATTTTCCGCCATCAGGTCGAGCAAGCTGGGCTTGAGACGTGCATCCACATCGACTCAGCGGGAACGCATGACTATCACCCCGGCAAATCACCGGACGCACGCATGAGCAACACCTTGGGCAAACGCAACATCCCTAGCATTGGTGCTGCCAGACAATTCACCATCAGCGACTACTCCGACTTCGATTTGATCCTGACTATGGATCGCGATAACCACGCCGGAGTGAGCGCTCTTGCAAGATCAGCTGAGAGCTCTCAAAAAGTCACCCTGTTTACCAGCTTCTGCGAACACGCTGACCATCAAATTGCCGATGTTCCCGATCCCTACTATGGCGGCGATGAAGGCTTTGAGCTCGTGGCCGACATGCTTGAAGACGGGTGCCAACAGCTGCTCGAACACGTGCGCAAAAAGCTCGATCCGTAGCCAATCAGTAGCCAATCAAC
>DBBL01000032.1:0-8617 GCA_002292185.1 Akkermansiaceae bacterium UBA985
AATAGTGTTGCTCTGTACAGTCCATCTCACATTGATGCCATCAATAAGGCAGCCATATTCACGTTGCTGATCATCGTTCTGATAGGCGGGTCTGGGGTCAATCGAGAGTGAATTTTCTATCAGTTTTTTGGTGGAACTATCGATGTTGGTCTCCGTGCCATTTTGCCAATGAACCGCTAAGGGAAGCGGTGGCCCCTGAGCAAAGCCTTCGGATGCATTAGGTAAGCAATCAGCGTAGGGGACGTAGGGTTTGACGTCGATCACGGGCGTGCCATCAACCAGATCTACACCACGCAAATGGATGACGGGCGCCAGCGGGTCGAGCAGATCTATCTTTTCTATTTTAAGACAGGAAAGACCAATGGGGTTTGGGCGGAACGGTGATCTGCTAGCAAAGACACCAACTTTTTGGTTACCCCCAAGACGAGGTGGCCTGACCGTCGGCTTCCATTCCTTGTGGCTGGTTTTGTGGAAAACAAAAACCAACCATAGGTGGGAAAATCCGTCTAAACCGCGGACGGCATCGAGTTGCCGGTATTCTGGTTCGAAGACTAATTGACCCCAAGCCTCATCGACCAATCCGGACTGGCGTGGCACGCCAAACTTTTCTCCATAACATGTCCTCAGGTGCGCAATAGGTTTGATGTCCATGATGGTGATACGTCTAGTATTTGAACCCGGTTATCGGCGTTAATGAACGTGTGAGTCACTTCCTGCCCCCCACTCGAATCCAAATTGAAGCCAGATGCTGTGATCATCACCTCGTTCGTCACTATGATCGTAATTATACTGAAGTCGTGCCATGGAGGGAATTTTACTAAGGAAAAAATAATGGCTGAGCGAGGGTGATATACGATGGCGCTCTGGAAGCTTCGGGTCGTTAACGCCCTCAAGGTAATTATAACGTAGACCCATTTCCCACTCCGGTTTAAACCGATAAAGTGCGGCGGAACTGAAAGCAGTTTCTTCAAACCCGCCCTCTTCTGTGGACACCTTGCGCAGCATCGCATCGTTACGCCATGTGAATTGCTTACCCAAGGGTTCATCTTCTCGCCAAGTGTAAGTAAAATCTAAGCCGTAGATTTGCGCATTTTTTCCCATGAAATTTCCCCCTGTCACATAACTCGCGCCATAGATGAATTGGCATGTATCACTGGGCCAGAAAATGGCCTGATAGCGTGCTGAGAGAATATTTTTATCCCATAAGGCCTGCTCCGCTTCTTCGCTATGATTGTGGTCACTTTCTATTTCTCCACCCTCTTCTTCATGTTCATGTTTAACGGTGTCACCAAAGGATACCACCAAGCGATCGTCCCAGTGAGTGGGGACCATCCAGGTGAGCTCTACGCCTTCAATGATAAGGCCATCCTCACCAAGGAATCGAACATTACCAAGGTCTGCATCGACAAATTTCCAAGCGTGGTTGTGAATGCTATTTTGGGTGCCGACCGCAGCCAATAACCTGCCAGTTTTGAGATCAAACCCGCCGGGAAGATGCAACAATTTCAGGTAAAGCTCCTCAAGCTCGGCATTCCAGTGGTCTTCATCATTCCAAGATAAAATACCCTCTGCAAAACCAGCGATGTTTTCACCGTAGTGCATATCAGCACCGAGTGAGAGGGCGGGAATACTGAATCCAGATTGATTAGGGTCATGGCCACCGTGATCAAGTTCAGAATCTTCAAGGCTAGTGTCACCGATGGCAGCTCGTAAGTGTACTCTGGGTGCTATTACGAGTGAAGGCTCATCGTCATGAGTGTGCTCGGTGCCACCAAATGGAATTTTTTCTGCAATACTTTCTACATTAACTTTAGAGGCCTCATTAGAGGTCTCGTTGGCAGAAGTGTGCGAAGCCAGAGACAAGAACAAACATGCTGTAACCCCGGCGAGACAACGTGGATGAAGAGGAGATAGGTTTGTAGACATAAAAACGGAGCGGGGCCAAGTGGCTCCGCTCCGTAATGTTAATAGGTCATGATTGCGCTGACCAATGCTAAAGTGCGTCGAATCATGAGGGCGAGCTAGCGCACTTCGCCTGGGCCCCAATCAAATCCGAATTGTAGCCAGATGCTGTCTTCTGTGCCATGACCTTTGATGTCATCATGGTTGTATTGGAGGCGAACTAAGCCGGTAAGATCACTACCAAAATCAAATTTCTTGGTAAGCGATGGAGAGATACGGTGTCGTTCAGCAAGTTCAGGGTCAGAAACACCTTCCAGATATCCGTAACGCAGACCCGCTTCCCAGTTTTCGCTAAACTCCCAGAGTAGAGCTGTGTTGAAACCGCAATCATCAAAGCCACCTTCGTCATTTTCTACATCACGCATTAACCACTCGCTGCGCCAGCGGAATTGTTGGCCCCCTGGCTCAAGCCCGTTTTCACGCCAGGTGTAGGTGAAGTCCGCTCCGTAAATATCAGTGGTCATACCAAAGCCGTTATCCCCAGTCAGGTAACTACCGCCAGCTTGAAAACGATGGAAGTCGTTGGGACCGAATTGTGTCTGGTAGCGGATGACAACGATGTTCTTTTCAGGACGCGCCATCTCGGCTTCTTCATCGTGGCCGTGTTCCTCTTCGCCTTCGTCTTCATCGTGATCTTCCTCCTCATGATCGTGGGTAACTGCCGAACCTAAGCCAATACTTAGTGCATCTTGCCATGATGTGGGCAACAGCCAAGTTAACTCACCACCATCATAGCCGAAGCCGTCTTCACCAAGAAACCTGACATTGGTCATATTAGCATCCGCAAAGTCCCATGCGTGTAAATGGCGTGCGTTCTGATCGCCGAAGCGCGCAAGCATCCGGCCACCGCGCAGCTCAAAACCACCCGGGAGCTTATCGATTTTCAGGAAGCCTTCCTCAAATTCAGATTCAAAGTCCTCACCATCTCGTTTGAAAGTATTGACGGTGGCAAAGCCGGAGACGTAATCACCCAGATAGATGTTGGTGCCTATTTCGAAGCCTTGAAAGTTAAAGTTATCCTCTGCAGGGTCATGCCCACCAAAGGCAACCTCGTCTGCCGGCAGAGAGGTATTACCATGAGCTAGACGCAGGTGAAGTGTGGGCTCAAGACGTATCGCATTGTTTGTTGTATCTTGTGCTTCTGCTAAGGAGGGGAGGCTTAGAGGGATGATCACGAAGCACGCAATCAGACAGTTAGTGTATGTTTTTTTCATTTATGGCAGGATAAATTATTGTTGAGGTTTGGGAGAACGTTTGAATGGGCTGTAGTTAGGGCTGCAAAAGTAGGCCAGGATGAACAAGGCACCTAACACAAGAACGATGGCTGGACCCGTAGGAATATTTAAGGGGATGGAGATAACCACGGCGAGTACAGCACTGATGCAGCCGACGACGCCGCCACCCCAAAAAAGCCACCGAGTATGGTTGGTGAAGAGTGATACAATGGCACCCGGGACTACGAGCAGGCCGATGGATAAAATGGGGCCTACGGCTTGGAAGCTTGCCATCAGAGCGAAGATCATGAGCGCGTAAAGCAGGTAATTCATCCAGCGAACACCGACGCCCTGTACGGCGGCCACATTGGGCTCAAATAATGTTAAAAGCAGTGGACGCATAAACAGCGTTGCGCTTAAGAGGGTAAAACATGCGATGGCAAAAAAGACCTTTAGGTCGGCATCACTCACCGAGAGGATACTGCCAAAGAGCCACTCTTCAAGATCCTGGGATGTGTGCACATATTTGAGCATTAAAACACCCAAGGCGAATGCTGTTGTGAAAAAAATAGCCAGAGCCGTGCTCTGAGGAAGCCTCGTATGGCGCGTGATCGCAATGGATCCTAGTCCGACGAATAAGGATGCTAATAAGGCGCCCATAAATGCACCTGCTTGTGTCAGTGAGCCGGTTATAAGAACGACAATGACAATACCCGGGAGCATGGTGTGGCTCAGAGCACTCAAGGTGAGAGAGCTTCGTCTTAGCAGCACGAAGCCACTGACAAAACCATTGGTGAAACCAATCAGTGCTGCCGCTACCAGCGCCCGGCGAAAGAAGGGCATGTCGAGTATTTCAAGGAGTTCAGACATTGGCCATGTTCTTAAAGGTGAGGTTGAGATTGTCTTCGCTTAGCGTGGTTTGACATTCTCCACATGCCACCACTCGGCGGTTCAAAAGCAGAACACGATCAAAAATATCAGCTAGCGTATTAACGTCGTGATGGGATGCAATGACGAGCCGGTTCTCCTTGGCAAGCTTGCGTAATAAGCGGGTAAGGTTTGCGGTGTGATCGCGGTCAAGGCCAGTGAAGGGCTCATCTAACAACAAAACATGAGCTTCCTGTGCCACAGCACGGGCGATAAAGGCGCGTTGTTTTTGGCCGCCAGAAAGCTCACTGATCTGGCGGTTGGAGAGCTCCCCATCCATTTCCATCAAGGCGAGTGCCCGTTCAACTGCGAGCTCGTCTTTTTTGTTGAATCTTTTCCATGGGCCAAGTTGCGAATAACGACCCATCTCAACGACTCCACGAACGGTAATCGGAAAGTCCCAATTAACCTCTTCATGCTGGGGTAGGTAGGCAAACTCACCACCTCGGGTTTGAACGTTGTCTTCGCCTGACCAAGTGATATGTCCTTTTCTTTGTTTAACGAGCCCGGCAATGGCTTTGAGAAGCGTACTTTTTCCTGCGCCGTTTGGCCCCACGAGTGCGAGGCTACTTCCGCAGTATGCGTGCAGATTGATATCCTCTAAAACCATGTTGTGACGGTAGGCGACTTCCAGATTTTTGATGATGAGCTCATGGGTTTGCCCATGTGTATGACTATGGGTGCACTTATTCATGATGATGGTCTCCGCTGCTGTATTCAAAGGTCTCGTTCATGCTTTTGGCAGTGCTGAAAAAGGAAAACCCCTGACGATTGCCGTGGTCTGGCGAGATGTAAATTTGTACAAAGTGGTGTGCTCCATCAATGGCGTCCTCGGGCCAAACGACATCGATCCAGTAGCTTGTGGGCTGGTGCGATACTAGCTCGACGGTTTCATAACGGGGGTTTTCTTGAGAATCAGATGTTTGCAGCAGTATCGTATCTTTTCCTCCAGTATCAGACGGCTGGGTGAGCGTGTATGACAATGGCGGCGAAGAGAAAATGAATTCGATTTCAGCTTCGACTGTATTTACTTCAGCGCTGGTATCAGGGAGCGGTGTTGGTTGGCTGCGAGTCTCGTCCATGCCAATGAAGTGGCTTCCTGCGAAACCGAGGACGACTAAAGTAATCAGTAGCAGCAGTGCTTGTAGGGGAGGGAGGCCTCGCATGATAACTGGTGAAAATAAGAAGTTATGTTAACCCAAAAAACTTTATTGAGAGAGGGCTGAGACAATGATTGTTACATTCTCGCGCATCATTTTTTCATAGCTTGGGGCGCCGTCGGCCACCAAGGTGCCGCCGATTTTTACACCAGCTTCCTTGGCAATGATTTCTAGGGACTTTGGGTTTGCGCGCAGCTCTTGGAATATAGCCTTCACATTATGTTTTCTAATTTCTTGGATAGCCTTAGCCTGGTAGGAGGCGCTGGTTTTTTGATGAGCGGTCATGCCTTTGATGGGCAGAGGTCTAAAACCATATTCTTTACAGAAATATCCAAAGGCAGCATGGGCGGTACTGAGGATACGATCTTTTCGAGGGATGCGGCTCACCTCACGCTTGATCCATGTGTGCAGTATCGCAAGGCGTTCTGAGTAATTAGCGGCATTGGTTTTGTAAGCAGCAGCATTGGCTGGATCAGCAGTGGCAAATTCTTTGGCAATCACGCGCGCCGCCTTCTGCATGTTACTCACACAATGCCACCAGTGGGGGTCGATGGCGCCGTAGGTATGATCGGGGCAGCAAACGTAATGGCTGTCGCGCTCACTAATTTTTCGAGACGAGATTGTTTTACCTACTTCTACAACCTTTGCTTCGTTGCCCAATGTGTTTCGAAGTTTATCTAGGTATGTTTCTAAGTTTTTGCCACTGGCTAAGTAAAGTTTGGCTCCTTTTGCCTTAAGTAAGGATTTTGGGGTCGGCTGAAAGTCATGGGGGTCAGCATGAGGGTCGATTAACTGAATCACATGAGCGTGCTGACCTGCTACTTGCCTGGCCACATCTGTGATCAGTGGGTGGAGGCTTGCTACTTTGAGTTCGGCTTGTGCGGTGGCTTCAGAGAAGGCAGAGCAAAGCCAAAGCGTGACGAATAAAACCTGATATTTCATAGCGGAAAATCTTTATTAACGCAAACCACATACTATTGCAAGTGTTTTGCGTTAATTTTTGCTAAAAATAATACAATTTTGTACATTGGCATTTGTTCATAGGCCTTTAAAAAACAAATAGTGATTGCGCGTTTCGCCCCATCCCCAACGGGACCCCTCCATTTAGGCCATGCCTATGCGGCGGTATTTGCCTATGAGTTAGCGATGGAAAAGGGCGGTAGGTTTTTACTCCGTTTTGAGGATATCGATGTCACCCGTGTGAGGAATCAGTATTACTTAGCTATCGAACGTGACCTAGCATGGCTTGGAATCCATTGGGACGGCACCCCCATTAGACAAAAAGACCGATTATCCGCCTACACAGTGTCTCTTCAAAAGCTCAAATCGTTGCACGTGGTGTATCCTTGTTTCTGTACTCGGCGTGAGATTCAGCAAGAGCTTAAGTACATGATTAACGCTCCTCATGGTTCAGAGGGGGAGACGATCTATCCTGGAACATGCCGAGACCTTACGCCGACAGAGAGAGCCGAGCGAATTGGCCAGGGACAAGCCCACTGCTGGAGATTGGATGCCCGTCGAGCAATAGATCTCACTGGACCGCTGGTGTTTGAAGATCAAATAAAAGGACGCCTTGCTGTTGACCCTTTGCTTTTGGGTGATGTGGTTTTAGCCCGCAAAGATATTGCTACTTCTTATCATCTAGCGGTTGTCACAGATGATCATTTTCAAGGTGTCACGGATGTGACGCGAGGTGAAGATTTGTTATCGTCCACGCATGTTCACCGCATACTACAGAGTCTTCTTGGCTTAGCGGTGCCGGTGTATCACCATCACCGGCTTATTGTTGATGAGGCTGACAAGCGGCTAGCGAAACGGGACGATGCTGTGAGCCTAGCAACACTGCGTGACCAGGGTAAAAAGCGTGAGGATATTTTAGCGATGCTCTGCCCATAATAGGCAAGCTGGCTTTATTTGGCGTCATTTGGCTTCCTGCGGAGAAAAGAAGAGTATACGCATACTGTTCATCACCACGATAATGGTGGATCCTTCATGGCCGATAACCCCAATAGTAAGAGGGATCCAGCTGCCCATGGCCGCGAGGCCGAGTAGCATCACTACACCAAGAGAGATGGCGAGGTTTTGGCGGATGATGGCATGGCAGCGGCGACTCAGGTGGTAAGCGTCGAGCAGGCTTTCGAGCTTGTCATAGGTCAGCACCACGTCGGCTTGCTCTAAAACGGCATCGCTGCCGCGCAGACCCATGCCAATGGACACATCTGCCGCGGCCAGACTGGGGGCATCATTGACGCCGTCTCCGGCCATGGCGACGATGTCGCCCTGCTCACGCCACTCCTGAATGATCGCAACCTTGTCTTCAGGGTGCAGGCTGTGTTTGTAGTCTGTGAGTCCTACTTCATTGGCGATGATTTGTGCGGATGCGGCTCGGTCCCCTGTGAGCATCGACGTCTTTACCCCATGAGCGTTGAGTTGCTGAATGAGGGCGTTGGCTTCAGCTCGTGGTGTATCACGCAGCAGCAGCCGGCCAGAGAACGCCTCGCTGTGTACGATTACTTCTGTTAGTCCGGCTTTAGGAAGTGGTAGCTTGTTGAGCCAGGAGTGGGATGGGGCAACTTCCAAGACCAATTCGCGTCGGCCGAGGGTGACTTTTTTACCAGCCACGGTTCCCTGCAAACCCTTACCGGCAATAGATAGAAAGTCTGAGACCTTTAGCTTTTTGCCACCGCGCTTCTGGTGCTCGGTTTGAATAGCCCGCGAAAGGGGGTGAGTTGAATTCAGCGACAATGATGCTGCCAGATCGAGCAGGCTTTGATCGGAGTCTGGCAGGTCTGTTTCGATATCGACGAGCTCAAGTTCGCCTTTGGTCAGTGTGCCGGTTTTATCCATGGCAAGGCGCGTGATTTTTGCGAGGCCTTCTACGGCGATACCGCCACGGAACAGAATGCCGCGGCGGGCACCGCTGGCAATACCGGCGAGAATCGCACTGGGAATAGAAATCACCAGTGCACATGGGGAGCAGACGACTAGGAGTGTCATAGCTCGATAGAACGCTGATTTTTGACCCCCTTCGGAAATAAAAGCAGGCAGGTTCATGCCATAATGCCAGACGAGAAACATCGCAAGAGAGAGCAGCAGGATGCCGATGGTGTAGGCTGTGCCGAAACGATCGGTGAAGCGCTGGGAGGGAGCTTTTGATTGTTGGGCTTCCTTGATCAGGGAGATGATGCGTGCGTGAGCGCTGTCTCCGGCAACTTTCTGAACTTCGGCATCAAGCTTGCCCCAGGTGTTGATCGTGCCGCCGAATACTTGATCACCACTGACTTTTTTAACGGGGTTGGCTTCTCCTGTTAGTGAGGACTCATCTGCGGAACTCTCGCCGGCAATTACCGTGCT
>DBBL01000032.1:8628-14041 GCA_002292185.1 Akkermansiaceae bacterium UBA985
AAGTTGGTGACCGCTACCTCTTGAGTTGTATCATCAGGCTCGATGAGTAGAGCTTGTTTGGGAGCATCGTTGAACAGTGAGCGGATCTCCCGCTCGGTTCTAGCCATGGCCATCGCCTCAAGAGCTCCGCTGAGGGAGAATAAAAACAGCAAGGCAGCGCCCTCCCACCATGCGCCGATAAAAGCAGCGCCGAGGGCGACGGCAATCATCAAGAAATGAATATCGAGACGTAGTTTGCGGAGCTTTTCAAGGGTGTCCAGAGCCGCGTCCCAGCCGCCGGTCATGTAGGCGATGAGATAGATACCAAGCGCTATGTTTTCGCTGTCAGGAAAACGCTGGGTGATAATACCAGCTACGGTGGCAAGTCCGCAGAGAATTGCACTACCAAGCAAAAGGGGCCAGGAATTTTCATTGTGATTACTCATAATGGCACAGGTTTAATGTAGCCAACTTTGACGCAACAAGAAACAGAAAAACCTATGAGACTGATTCTCAATAATCATCGATATCAACTTGGGTTGCGCAGCCCTTCTGGGCTGTCCAAGATATCGAAGACGTCTGAGTCTTCGGGCTTGCGACTGGCGATGATGGTCAGCACTTGGCAGTTATCATCACAAGGCAGATCCGGTGTGAAGTCACCGATGACTTGTTGGGTGGTGAAGCCGGCATGCTTAAGAAGAAGAGCCATTTCGCGTTGCCAATACCATGTCAGTTTTTGGGCGTTGGTGCTTTTATCTAACACTTTATTTTTATCATCTACTATTTCGTAGCGGTGCTCTCTAGAGAGGATCTGTGAAATGCGCCTAATCTCAAAGCTTGTATAGCAGCGCGCGTTATTACCCTCTGGGGTTGTCGCTTCTTGATCTAAATACCAAGCCCCCTCTTCGAGTTCTCCAGTGATTTCTGCCCAGGGAATAAAGATACTCAGGTAGAGACCGCCTCCCGGGTGTAGGTGCTGGTAGATGTTGTTGAGCACGCTCGATATTTGTTCTGGCTCAATGAGCTGAAGGGTAAAGGCAGGGATAGTGATTGCGCCGTAGGTTGAACCTGTTTGAAAATTTTCAATGCTGGCCTGATGTAAAACAGGCTCGAATGCCGCAGTTTTTTCTCGGCATAGTTGCAACATATCGTGCGAGTTATCTAAGCCTTCGATGAGGTAGCCTTTTTCTAATAAAGGCGTTAACAGCCTTCCTGAGCCAGAACCTAGCTCTAGTGCTGTTCCGGGATACTGCTGTAGAAAGTCTTCGATCAGCGCGAGCTCTTCACTTTGGCCCTCAGCCGCCCAGAATAAGTCATGCAGTTTGGCTTCTAGTTGATCATACATAAGGGTTGCGTGGTAATGTTAACGTATGCGCTAGGGAGGCAGATCCGTTGGGTTTTTTGTTAGGCATCTTGTGGTCTGATCATCGCATACAGCGTTGTCCCGGGTGATGGCGTCCGCATCTTATCATAAGCTACTTCTAGGCCTTTATCCTCGGTGACGCGGAAGAGAAGGATGTGTTCCTCTCCATAAATCTTCTGAAAATGCTCAAAGGTAAATTGCTCGGTGATGGTGGTTTTTTTAATGACAGCGCCCTCAGCAGCGAAGCGTTCCAACCTATTAAATTGAGGTCTTGTGGGAAAACAAATACGTCCACGCATGTGTGAGGCGACCGCTGTCTGGTGGTGATCATCATCGTCGATAGGCGCTACCTGCCAGACATTTTCACTGCCGAATACATGGATGAAGTGATGGGCGGCAAGTGAGTTCACCTCGTCATTGGGTGTCGTTGTAACAAGCTGGCCAAGCCCTGTAAGCTCGAGCTCGTCTTCGACATACTCGGAAAGAATATTAGCACGAACCGCGGAGAGGCCATCAAGTTTGGCACGCGCAACGTTGTTGTAATTGGTGTCTAAAAGCAGAACGTGGTGACCGTCATCCTTCAGGGCCTTGGCAACTAGCCTGGCCCATTGTCCGGCGCCTGCGAACAGGACGCCGCGCGGGTTCTCCGAGGCAAGGCCCAGGCGCCGCGCGAGCGGTCCGGAGAGGAGTCCGTAAAAAGCCACGGTGCCAACAATGACAATGAATACGAGAGGCACCATCTGGTGGCTGGCCAGCCCGATCTCTTGGCTCATTCGGCCTTGTTGCACTGCGTGATCGAATTCTAGTGCAAAGACGGCCGTAACCGCGGCGGCCACGATTCCTCTCGGTGCCATTGCTGAGAGAAAGACTTGTTCTTTAAAAGTAACCTGTTTGGAAAATAGATTTGCGCCGAAAACGCTAAGCGGGCGAACGACAAAGATCAGCATCGCCAGAAGGCCGAGACCGGGCAGCAGTGCCTCGTTCAGTGCGCTGAGAGCCACCCGCCCTGAGAGCACGATAAAAAGCACAGAGATAATGAGCACCCGGAGGTTTTCCTTAAATTCCAAGATGTGTTTTACAGATACCGATTTCTGATTTGCCAGCGCGATGCCAAGAACGGTGCAGGTGAGCAAGCCAGACTCAGCTTGAATGGCATTGGACACAGCAAATGCGGTCGCAGTGACTGCCAGCAGAAAAACGGAATGCAGGTAGTCTGGAATAAGGTGAAATTTGAGCAGCAGCTCGATTATCTTTGCCAATACAAGCGCGAGTACAACGCCAACGAGCAAGGTCAGGCCAATTGCACGTAGGATTTCCTCTCGAGCCGCATCAAGATTGCCAGCAATGGCCACTTGATAGACAAGCACGGCGAGCATCGCACCTATAGGATCGATGACAATGCCCTCCCATTTAACCACATTGCCTATTTTTCGTGAAGGCTTGATATGCCGGAGTAGTGGTGCAATTACGGTAGGTCCTGTGACCACCAGAATGGCACCTAGGAGAGCCGCGACTCGCCAGTCGAAACCCAGTACATACTTCATCCCTGCATAACTAAGGAAAAAACTAATGGCGACCCCTAGAACACACAGCCTGATTACCGGGGTGCCACTTTCCTTGAGATCTGAAAATTTCAGCGTCAGGCCACCTTCAAAGAGGATGATGGCAACACAGAGCCCGACAGCTGAGAGTAAGACGCTGTCACCCACCAAGTAGTCATCAATGGTCGCCCCAGCAAATTGGCCTAAGCCAAAGCCAAAGGCCAATAACACAAGAATGGACGGTAGCTTGCACTTCCAGGCAAGCCATTGTGCCGCTATGCCGAGCGCAAGTACCAGGGTGAAGTAGGTAAGAGGTGTCATTTGATGATGAGTTATTGAATAGCGAAAAACGATTAATGACCAATGTAATCAGCGTGAATTTTATCGGCTGTTCATCACTGAGAAATAATAGATGGTGGCTTGACGGGTGGGGGCAATTTGGCCAGTGTCTAAACTTACCTTCTCGTGTAGTTTGTCGTGTCCTCCCTTACTGCTGCTACCCCTTACTGATCATAAACACCAAGATTGTATTGTGTACTCCAACGAAGACTATCTACTCGAACTAATTACGGAAGCGGGATTGGTAACCGCTGAAGAAATCGAGGGCGTCCGAAGTAAATTAGACGAGAGGGAGAGTGTGGTTGAGCGCTTGATCACCAGTAAGCGTCTCACCGAGGAGCAGGTAGCTCGAGTTTCAGCCCAAAGTGCTAGTATGCCTTTTATTGATTTGGAGCATACACCCATTGCTCCAGATGTATTTGAACAGATCCCCGATGATATTGCCAAACGATTCCGAGCTATTCCTGTATTTGATGATGGAGCTACTTTGACAGTGGCGGTTGCGGACCCCCTCGATTTCGAGGTGCTCGATGGCCTGCCTCATATCATCAAACGCGAAATCAATCCCGTTTGTGCAACAGCTTCAGCGATAGATCTTACCATCAGGCAGAACTATGGCGGCGAAGTCTTGGAGGAAGAGACGGAGTCGGAATTTACCGTCGTTACGGAAGAGGGTGCGGAGGAGGCCTCCGATGATGATGCTCCGATTATTAGAATGGTGTCCACTATGTTACTTGAGGCGTTTAAGCTCACCGCAAGTGACATTCACCTTGAGCCGATGGAGACAACATTGCGGATACGTTATCGTGTTGATGGTAAGCTTATTGAGGTGGATAATCACCCCAAAAAGCTTCATCCTGCCATTGTGGCGCGGATCAAGGTGATGAGCGGCACGATGAGCATCGCAGAAAAGCGCTTACCGCAAGATGGGCGTATTCAGATACGAGTTGCCGGCAAGGAAGTGGATCTGCGAGTATCTTCTGTGCCGAGTAATCATGGTGAGAGCATTGTCATGCGTATTTTAGACAAGAGCGCACTTATGCTGGGCCTGCCAGAACTCGGCTTTTTCTCTGACGATCAGGAAGAAATCAACGAGCTTATCCGCATGCCGGATGGAATTATTCTGGTAACTGGACCGACCGGTTCGGGCAAGACCACCACGCTCTACGGTTGCTTGAACACTATCAATAAGCCTGACCGTAAAATCATCACGGTTGAGGACCCGGTAGAATACGAGCTCCCTGGTATTAATCAGGTGATGGTGAAAACAGATATAGGCATGACTTTTGCCGCGGCCCTTCGTGCGATGATGCGTCAGGCCCCCAATGTCATCATGCTGGGAGAGATTCGTGATAAGGAAACGGCGGGTATTGCCATTCAGGCGGCACTGACCGGACACCTCGTATTTTCTACATTGCACACCAATGATGCGCCAGGCGCTGTGGCGCGACTTGTTGATATTGGTATTAAACGATTTCTCATCGCGTCAGCGGTGAGAGCCATTATTGCTCAACGATTGGTACGTAAGCTGTGTCCGAACTGTAAACTGCCAGCGACACTCAACGAGCGTGAGATGCGGACCTTAAACCTCGATCTTCGTCAGGTTGCTGAGAGTAACATTATGGGACCCAAGGGTTGCGAAATGTGCCGTAACATAGGCTATCGAGGCCGGCTAGGAATCTTTGAAACGTTTAAAATAGACGACGAGGTTCGCCACCTCATTAATGACGATCTTACA
Source organism: Akkermansiaceae bacterium UBA985 (assembly GCA_002292185.1). Taxonomy (GTDB): domain Bacteria; phylum Verrucomicrobiota; class Verrucomicrobiia; order Verrucomicrobiales; family Akkermansiaceae; genus Oceaniferula. The sequence goes on from DBBL01000032.1 coordinate 13,589, forward strand.
TCACCGCAACTACGCCGAAGAGCTCGCGAGCTAGGCATGCGCACGCTCCGAGAAGATGGCATTCGCAAGGTGCTGGCAGGCATCACCTCTCCAGATGAAATTCTCCGCGTGACAATGTCAGATGACGATTGATCATAAAAATCAGCCAAGCACATCCCGCTAAGAACACGCCGCCAAGCATACCCGCTACGACCAAAGCGCCACCTATCCTCAGGATAAGCCACGCAACATTAACCAGCTTCCATGGACAACTCACAACTTATCGACATCTTTATGAGCCGCGGCTTAGTGGATCAGTATCTTGCTGATGATATCCTCATGGAGGTCGAAAATAGCGGCAAGGAAGTCGCGGAGATTTTAACCGACTATGAGGTTATCCAGGACCAGGAGGATATCTGGCCGATCGTGGCCAATGAACTTGGGGTGGGGATCATTAAAGACCTGCTTCACTTT
>DBBL01000136.1:0-5066 GCA_002292185.1 Akkermansiaceae bacterium UBA985
TTTTTTTGTGGCCAGATTTGAAGGCCAAATGCTCATGTAGCTATGGCTACTTGATATCGCTTTTGGTTTTGAGTAAATCAAAAGAGGTTCCGCAGTACATGCATCGCCATCGCTGAATGACGGCCGCATTGAGGACCGCGGTGGTGCCATAGTTGAATGGCTTAACTCGATATGCCTTGTCGTGTTTGCGGGCCAGATTATCAAGAAAAGGAGTCGACTTACACAGTGGGCAGAGTGTGCCCCTGCGTTTCATGTAAGCGATAAGCCATGAGAGCATACAGAAGCCTAAGCTGGCCACGATCAACTCTGCCGAACGTTTTTTAAACTCGGGAGCAACGTAGAAAAAGGCTACCACAGAGGTGATCAAGGCGACGATGCCTAGATAGAAAAGGAGGGTGAAGAATACAGCTACGACGAACTTTTTCTTGTAGGGCACAGATCGCGCCCTTTGGTCTAACGAGGGCTTATGCTCTTTATGATTGGCACCATGGTGTGTGTGTTGCGAATCTGGCATAAAGCGTTCGTTGAGCTCTGAGCATTTTTACAAGAGAGGAGCAATGACAAGGCTGACAATGGCCATCACGTTGATGAGGATATTCATCGATGGGCCAGAAGTGTCCTTGAAGGGGTCGCCAACGGTGTCGCCGACGACGCAGCCTTTGTGCGTCTCAGAGTTTTTACCGCCGTGGTGACCTTCCTCGACGTATTTCTTGGCATTGTCCCAGGCACCGCCTGCGTTGGACATGAAGAGCGCCATGAGAATGCATCCGAGTAGGGCACCGCAGAGGGTGCCGGTGAGGGCGATCGCTCCGATGCCTCCAACCATGTTGAAGCCAAAGCCGACAGCGAGGGGGGTTCCGACAGCCAGTAGGGCAGGGAGGATCATTCGCTTAGTAGCTGCGCGGGTTGCGATATCAATACACTTCTCGGAATCTGGCTTGCCAGTGCCTTCAAGTAGGCCTGGGATTTCACGGAACTGTCGGCGAATTTCATTGATCATTTCAAAAGCGGCACTGCCTACAGCTTCCATAGTAATGGCACCATTGAGGAAGGGTACAACGCCACCGATGAAGAGGCCAACAAAGAAGGTGCGAAGCACTGCCTCGTCCTTGAAGTCGAAGTTTACGATGTGGGCTTTCTGAATGAACGCGGTGATCAGCGCAAGAGCAGCGAGACCAGCAGCACCGATGGCAAAGCCTTTGCCGATAGCGGCTGTTGTGTTGCCCACGGCATCGAGGCCGTCTGTGATCTTGCGGGTTTCAGGCCCCATGGCGCTCATCTCAGCGATGCCGCCTGCGTTGTCAGCAACGGGTCCGTAGGCATCGATGGCCATGGTGATGCCGACAGTTCCGAGCATGCCAACTGCAGCTAGGCCAACGCCAAGCAGGCCGGCGAACTCGTAAGAAACAAAGATAATGGCCGCGAGAGTGAGCATTGGAATGGCGACGGATTTTAGTCCGACGGAGAGGCCAGTGATCATGACGGTGGCCACACCGGTTTCTCCGGACTTGGCGATGTCGCGAACGGGCTTTCCACCGGTGTAATATTCTGTGACTAGGCCGATGGCGATACCACCGACGGCACCGCAGAGCACGGCCGCTGCGATATTGCTGCTAACGCCTAGCATATTGCACAGTCCAAATGATCCGACAATAAAGATGACAGCAGCGCCAATGGTGCCGAAACGCAGGGCGCTGGCGGGGTCCTTGGCGGACATAACTTTAACCAAGAGAATACCAAGAATGGAGCAAGCTAGTCCCATGGTCGTCAGTGCAAGAGGCATGTGCATCAAGGTCTCCTTGCTTGCACCATGTGCAACGATGGCAGTGGGATCAGAAATATGGAGCTTGGCGGCCATGGCAGCGACGATGGCTACGCAGGCGATTTGAGCTCCGCAGTAGGATTCAAAGATATCAGATCCCATGCCGGCAACGTCGCCTACGTTGTCACCCACGTTGTCTGCGATCACACCAGGGTTACGCGGGTCGTCCTCGGGAATGCCGGCTTCGACTTTTCCGACGAGGTCTGCACCAACATCAGCAGCCTTGGTGAAGATGCCGCCACCAACACGGTAGAAGAGGGCAACAAGGGAAGCACCCATCGCAAAACCCTCCATGATTTCGGCAACCGCGTGGCTGTCTTTGTAAAAGTAGTAAACTCCTCCTAGTCCAATAAGGCCCATTGAGGCGACGGTGAGACCCATCACGGAGCCACCGAAGAATGCCACACTGAGTGCGTCGGCTTGGCCGTTGTCCCTTGCGGCCAAGGTGGTGCGCACGTTGGATTTGGTCGCAGTAAACATGCCAACGAATCCGGAAAACGAGGAAGCTAAGCAGCCGAGGAAAAAGGCCAGTGACTGTTGTTTGCCGTATTCAGCTTTCTGGAAAAAAAACAGTAGGCCGCCGATGATAATAGCGAACAGGGAAATCAGCACAAACTCTCTGCGCATGAAGATCATTGCACCTTTGTGAATCTGGTCGGCAATCTCTTTCACTTTGCCTTCACCCCCTGGGCGTTTCAAAATAGTGGCAAGGATGAGGAATGCTACTACGAGACCTGCTAGGCCGGCAAAAGGAGTGATGATAGGATTCATGGTTTGTCGGTTGTTTTCGTTGTTGGGTGTTCGGTCTCTTTGAGATGCTGATGCAAATAAAAAAGCGAGGAATGAAAACCCCGCTCGGACTGAGGCGTGAGCATAGGAATTGAACACGCTCTGGCAAGAAAAAGATACGTATTATGGGTCGTTTTTATGCCTCTGAGGCAATTTTTCGAGCACTTCTTGAATTTTACGTATGTTTTCTTGGTTTTTATCGCCCGTAACAGTCGGTTTGCCGAGAAGACGCCGGACTTGATCACGAGGGTTTTCATCACGAGGGTTTTCAGCTTGGTTGTTAAAGTCTGATGGCCCACGCTTGGTGAGCTGTGCGCTCCCATGACTCGCGGTCTGCGGTGCTTTGGTAAGTAGATTTTGGATCGTGCTCGTTGGTATGATGTAGGTTTTGATCCGGCTTCCGCGGGCGATGACAATACCGGCGATCTTTCCGTCAAGGTCGGTAATGGGGGCTCCTGCATCGCTTGGCGCAATAGGCATATCAGACTGTATAACGCTAGGGAAACCCGTCCGGATATCACTGGGGGTAGCACCCATGCGTTCCATGATATTCATGCGTTCTTGGGGAATGCGGCGAATGGTCGGATTTTCAGAGAGGGAGCCGAGCGCTACTTTGGTTTTTTTGCGAGCATTGCCCCGTTTGTAAGTCACGATAATTTCTGAGCCTGGCTGGAGTCTCTGCAGCAGCGTTTTCATTTCCATGAGCCCCGTCAGATTTTCTTGATCCACAGCTAAAATAATATCGCCTGCTCGCAGCCCAGCTTTAGCGGCTGCAGAACCGGGCATGATTTCTCTGAGGGCAATGCCCCCTTGCTCATTGCTAAAGTCCATCATGACGCCCAGATATGCTTTGTCCCCATCTCGAAGACTGCGAGATTCAACACTGACAACCCCGAGGCTCTCGACGTTGCCGTCAGGGTTTGCCATGAGAATAAAGCTGCCCAGAGGCAGCGGAGCTGCTTGGGAAAGATCGAGCGGAGTTAGCTCGGCATCGCTCACGTCATAATCCAGTAGTGCAAGATCGTGATCTGGATAAACGCCCGCAAGGTTAGCGGCAAATGCTTTGCCTTCTGAGGTCATCACAACGAGCCGGTTACTGGCCTTTTTGATTTCACTCCATTTGGTGAGAATCGAAGGCTGCTGGCTCGATCCGCTCATTATAACGGTGCCGTAGCAGATTCTGCCACCCTGGTGATAAATGCTCACCGTGCTTTTTGCCGCTTCGGCGATCACTGGCTTGGAAGCACTAAAGAAGCCGGAGGCCTGATTTTTCAGTTCCCTTTTTTCATGCCACGAGAGACCAGCAAGAGGATCGGGTAACCTCACAGAATACTGCGCGATTCCTTGGCAAGACAAGCAGATCCATCCCGCAGCTGCTAGTAGTGATTGAATTTTCATGATTGTCTGTGTGATGGTCTATCGGTGACTCCTTGACGGTTAGCGTTTTTCATCGGGGATGATGTCGCCACGGCGACCCAGGGTGAGCTTTCGGGTGAGTCGATCTTGGCCACGAATAAGGCGAATGGTGATGGTTTCGCCCGGTTCGTGCTGCGCGATGACGATGTGGAGGGTGCGAAGATCGGGAACGTTTTTATCATTGATGTTATTAATGATGTCTCCTGCCCGTAGCCCAGCCTTGCTTGCTGGCCCGCCCTCAAAAACGTGTCTGATGCTAATACCGGAACGAATGCCAGATTTGCTTGGTCGGCCTGTGATGATGCCAATGACCGGAGCATCGGGGTTGTCCAACAGTGAGCTTCCCCCAAGGCGTCCCCAGGTTTCCCCTTTTTCGAGTTTCTTCCAGTCTTGCAGAACACCAGTGATGCCAGCGTGGTTGTTGGATGAGAGAGATTCTCCAATCGATGAGTGGATACCTACGACGCTTCCATTTAAGTCAAAGAGTGGGCCTCCACTATCACCACCGATGAGCGTGCAATCTGTGCTGAGGAAATGATCTTGCCCTTGGGCGATCACTCGGCCGAAGCGCACAGGCGGAGTGCGCACTGGGTCATATCCTCCGGCGTGACCTAGTGCGATGACGAGATCTCCGCTATCAAGTTTCCGCGATTTTCCAATGCCCGCATGCGGCCAGCCGAAAGTAGGTTTGGGATCCATAATTTGTATCATGGCGGTGTCTCGTGTGTAGTTAGCGCCGAGCACTTTCCCTGTTGCTTGTTTTCCATTGGGAAAAACAACCGTCATTTCATCGGAGCCTCGAACGACGTGACCAGCGGTAAGAATAAGGCCGTCCTTGCTGACGACAACACCACTGCCAGAGGCTCCGCTTTTCGTCGAGAACAGCGATATGGTGGCAGGGAGCACTTTTTGCACAACTCCGGTAACTTTCTGTTCCAGCGATTTGAGCTGAGAGATGTTCTGAGGGCTGGGTGCTGCCGCCAGTGGCTGAATCGCCAGCAAGGCTATGGCAAATATTGTGGCAAACATTGTGGCAAAC
>DBBL01000136.1:5130-5696 GCA_002292185.1 Akkermansiaceae bacterium UBA985
CACCATGAGAAGCGTTGCATAAATTGAGGTTTGTGCCACAAATTTCCGCGTCACGCTAGCTTGTGGGAAGCTGTTGAGGTATGATACACCTGTTGGCAGACGCAGGAGCTCTGGGCTGAAGATGATTTCAGTTGGGAGAGACAATACACCATGGCAGCAAAAAAATCCAATTCAGGATCTCGTTCAGGTCGCAAGCGCTCTCCTGCGGCGAAGTCTGGGCGTAAAAAGGCGGCGCCAAGACGCCGCGCCACCAAGAAGGCCGCTAATCGTCGTCGTCAATCTGCGGCGAGTAAGCGAGGCTGTTTGATGATGGTCTGGAGCTGGCCCTTCGGCCTCGTCGACCGCTTTACTCAAGATTGGAACCTATTGATGAAATGGCCAGCTAGAGCAGCTGGTTATATGGCGGTTTTGATGATCGGTTTCTTCATGGTGCTGGCTCTTTTTTACGGCGCCAGAGCAATGCAGTATAATCTCGATAAGGTTGCTGAGATGCCGGCAAGAACAGTCGTTTATGCAAGAGACGGTCGCAGTGAGCTGGGCCGACTGCATGGAGACAACCGCTACCT
>DBBL01000136.1:5725-7439 GCA_002292185.1 Akkermansiaceae bacterium UBA985
TTAAGGGGGTGATTCGGGCAACGGTAGAAAACATTAAACGCCGCCGCTTTGCCCAAGGTGCCTCTACGATCAGTATTCAGCTCGCTGAAAATACCTGGTTTCCACCTGACTCCGGCAAGAAAAAATCATCGGCACAGCTCATTGATCAGAAATTACTGGAGATGGCGTTGGCCTGGAGAATTGAGAGGAATTACGACAAGTCGAAGATCCTTGAGCATTATATGAACCGTATATTCTGGGGCCACTCGATTCGCGGAGTCGAATCAGCTTCACGAACCTACTTCGAGAAACCGGCAAGTCGCTTGAGCCTCTCCGAGTCAGCGATGCTGGCGGGTATTATCCGAGGGCCGAACGCCTTTTCTCCCTTTAAAAATATCGAAGCTGCTACTCGTGAGCGTGATGTCACCTTGGGAAGAATGGTCAATTATGACCATATTACGGAGCAGCAGGCCGAGTGGGCAAAAAAACAAAAACTCATTGTCCGACCTAAATATCGACGGGTGGTGATGGATACCTACGTCATGGACGCAGTGCGCCGTGAGTTGGATCGTATTCTTGAGGAACACAACATTGAGTATGGTGGGCTCACCGTCATCACCACGGTTGACCATACCATCCAGCGTGCGGCCGAGCTCTCAGTGGAGCGTAATCTTGCTAAGGTGGAGCAAACGTCGGGGTATTGGCACCAAACACGTAAGAAGTGGCAAAGCCTATCAGCAGAGAAGCGGGGCCGACCAGCATACGTGCAAGGTGCCTGTGTGGTGATCGAAAACGGCACCGGGGCGGTGCTCACCGTGGTTGGTGGGCGAGATGCCAATGAATCAAAATACAACCGAGCCATTCAGGCAGAGCGTCAAATAGGATCTCTGTTCAAACCCTTTGTTTATCTTGCTGCCTTTAACCGAGGTTTGATGCCCCAGACATGGATACCTGATGGCGCGATCAGGCCTGGTGAGATTGACGGTGCACCGAGATCTTGGTCGCCAGCGAACTCGGATGGAAAGTTTGGCGATTTTATTACCGCAGAGGATGCACTGGTAAGATCACGTAACACTTCCTCAGTGAGGGTGGGGAACTTTGCTGGGCTTGAAGGTGTGAACCAGACGGCGATGGATGTTGGGTTTATTCAGGGCATACCAAAAAATCCATCGAGCTACTTGGGCACTTGGGAAGCGACTCCTTGGCAGGTTGCGAGTGCGTATACTGTTTTTCCTAATAATGGCGATTGGTATAGGCCATATATCATTCAAGAAATACGCAATGCCTCTGGGGAGCGTGTCTACCCTGGTAAGGGTGATTCTGGCAAACTCGTTATCAGTGCGGCAGTTCCCGGTGCTACCTGGAGTATTTCCAATACCTTGCAGCAAGTGGTTGATCGAGGTACGGGAAATCGAGTCAGAACGCTCGGTTACAAGGCACCTTGTGCCGGCAAGACGGGAACGACGGATGACTACAAAGACGCTTGGTTTGCGGGTTATACAGGCACGCTGACTTGCGCGGTTTGGGTGGGCATGGATCGCCCTGAAAAAATCATTAACCGTGGTTATGGCTCGACTTTGGCAGCTCCCATCTGGACAGATGTGATGAAGACGGCGGGGCAGCTTGGTTATGCCACACCTGAGTTTAAGCCATTTCAGCTCAAGCGAGCTCAGCTATGCCGCTGGTCGGCGAAGCGGGCGACCCGGGGGTGTGATTATCATCGATCATCCTACAC
>DBBL01000134.1:0-2338 GCA_002292185.1 Akkermansiaceae bacterium UBA985
GCGGAACAGTTTGAGGACGCTGCGCGTGAATTATTGAAAGAAAAGCCTGAGCTCAAGGATGTTGAGAAATTTGGATCGGCGCTCCATGCGGTTGATGAACTTAAAAAAACCCTCTACACGAACACTGACTTTGTTCTGAGTGAAACTAAAACAGGAAGCAGAGAATGACTGATAAACAAAAAATAACGACGATTTACGTTAGCGCGGCAGCTCTTTCCATACTGATCCTTTTGATCACATGGTTGATCCGCCCTAAGCCGACGCCGCTTGAGAAACCGCAGTATGTTGAGCAAGGCATCTCGGCGCCTTTGCTGAGCCTGAAAAAGGATCTGGTTCTTAAGCGTCAGGATGGCAGGGATGTGAAGATATCCGAGCTCAAGGGTAAGGTATGGGCATTCGCCCAATTTTATGCGAGCTGCCCGATGTGTGCTAAGCGCAACTCTCAGGGGCTGAAGGCGCTCTACGACAAGTATAAGGATAATCCCGATTTTGTGGTTGTATGCATCACGGTCGATCCTGCGACTGATGGTGTCGAGCAGATGAAATCCTATGCGGAGGCTCTTGGTGCAGACAGTAATGACTGGTGGTTTTTGACCGGCGATGCAACGGCTCTTACCGATTATATGGTCAACGAGATGAAGTATCAGTCAATTGTGAAGCGTAGTGATCCGGATGAGGCTGCAAGGCTCGGTGCTTTTGAACATGATATGTCGATTGCTATTTATGACAGGAATCTCTCGATGGTCACAAGGCACGATCTTTACAATGCCCGCAAAAAAGGCCAGGTGTTTTTGAAAGGTGAGGAGGGCAAGCTACACTTCACCGTAGAGTCATTACTTGAACAAAAGTAGTAATATGACGGATCGTCAGGACTTAAATAACTACCTCGAGCGTGAGCCTAATACGGCCTTGCTGAGGAAGCTTGTTTTTATTTCATGGGTGCTCAGTGGCGCCGTATTTGGCCTCGTTGTGGTGATGGGCAGATACAAGCTTGATATCGGCATGGAGCTGCCCTTGTTGCCACCCTTACATGCGATCCTCAACACGCTGGTAACGATCAGCCTTTTGGTGGCTGTCGTTGCGGTAAAAAACCAAAACATTACTCTGCACAGGCGAGCGATCGGCTTTGCGGTTGGGTTTTCGGTATTATTTTTGCTCAGCTATGTCACCTATCATGGCACCCAGCAGGAGGTGAGGCATGGTGGCGAGGGCATGGTGCGTAATATTTACCTGCTTATCTTAGGCAGTCACATTCTGTTGGCGGCGGTAAGTTTGCCCTTTATTCTTATTACCCTGTCTCTTGGCCACACCAATCACTTTGCTCGTCACCGGAAAATGGCGCGCTGGGTGTTTCCGCTGTGGCTTTATGTCGCAGCTACAGGGCCAGTTTGCTACCTGATGCTTAGGCCTTATTATTAAGGGGAGCTCCAAGCGATTGATCGCAAAGCACAACGGAAAGCGATAATTCTTGAAGTTTTCGCATTCCAGCCTAGGGAGCGGGTATGTCATTTCATGCATTAGGTCTTCATAAACGTATTTTAGATGCGATTGATGATGCTGGTTACAGCAAGGCCACCCCGATTCAGGCAAAAACGATTCCTGCTATCCTTGAGGGTAAGGATCTCATTGGGCTGGCGCAGACGGGTACCGGAAAGACAGCAGCATTTACCCTGCCGCTGCTCTCAGAGCTGGCACAGAAGACGCATGAGCTATCGACACGCGGCACTCGGGTTTTGATCATCGCACCCACTCGTGAGTTGGTGGCTCAAATTAACGAGAGCATCCGCACCTATGGCAAATACACCAATCTGCGCACGGCGATAGTGATCGGTGGGGCCAGCGAGCGACACCAGATTGAAAAGCTTCAGAGTAATGTTGATATTGTCATTGCCACGCCAGGACGCCTTATGGCGCTGATGGAGGCTGGGCATTGTAGTTTTGGGAAACTTACCCACCTCGTTCTTGATGAAGCCGACAGGATGCTTGATATGGGATTTATGCCCGATATTGAGGCCATTACCGCAAGCCTTCCCAAACGCCGTCAGAGTTTGCTGTTTTCCGCTACACTACCTCCACAAGTTGAGCGTTTGGCAAAGAAGACGCTGAAAGACCCGGTGACCATTGAGGTAGGGGACCGCAGTAACCCAGCGGAGACGGTCAAACAGTTTCTTTATCCTGTGGAGCAGCATCTCAAGGCAGATTTACTTAAGCACTTGCTAGAGGATCACCAGTTTTTCTCCGTCATCGCTTTTGTAAGAACGCGAGAGGATGCTGACAACTTAGCGAAGGAATTGCATGGTGCTGGGATCTCCGCTGAGGCGATTCATAGTGACCGCTC
>DBBL01000134.1:2360-7646 GCA_002292185.1 Akkermansiaceae bacterium UBA985
ACCGATATTGCTGCACGCGGCTTGGATATCCCAGACGTCACCCATGTGATCAACTTTGATTTTCCGCTGCAGAGTGACGATTATATTCACCGTATTGGGCGTACTGGTAGGGCTGGCAATGAAGGGTGTGCCCTGAGCTTTGTCACATCCTATGATGGTGAGCGCTTAAAGAAGCTGGAGCGCCATATCGGCAAGACTCTGGCTAAGCGTTTTGCTGATGATTTCAACTACAAGGTTCCTGCACCTGAGGAACCAAAGGGCAGAAGGCCTCAGCAAGGAAAGCCCAAGCGCCACTCGAGTGATCGTTTTGAAAAATCAGGACGTAGTGATGCTAAAAAAGCAGCGAAGAAAACCGGCAAGCCGGACTATCGCAAACGTAACAGGAGGTAGCAAAAAAAGAAAAACCCACCAGGCACAAGGCGAGGTGGGTTGGTAAGATTGTGCTGAGCGATTCAGTTATGCGCCGACGTTAAAGCGGGCAAAACGGACGATGTTGATATTGTCACCAATCTCTTTGCTCTGTGCAGCGATGTGCTGTTTTACGCTGACCTTGTCATCTTTAACAAATGCTTGGTCAATGAGACAGGACTCAGAGAAGTACTTGTTAATCTTGCCGATGAGAATCTTCTCGATGATTTCGGCAGGCTTGCCTTCAGCCTCGAGCTGCTTGCGATTGATTTCATTTTCTTCCTCAATGGTAGAGGCGTCAATGTCGTCGCGAGTCAGGCCAGCAGGATTGAGGGCAGCAATGTGAAGGCAGATGTCGCGAGAGAGACCCTTGAAGGTCTCGCTGTCTTTAGTGCCAGCGTTTTCTGCGCTAAGCTCGAGGAGAACACCAACCTTGCCACCCATGTGGATGTAGCTTGAGATGGCTCCGTTTCCTTCGGCAGTGTAGCGAGTGATGCGCTTTACCTTGATGACTTCACCAAGCTCAGAGAACTTAGCGCCTAGAGTATCTTGGATTGTGCCGTCACCGTAGGCGAGGCCAGCAGCTGACTCAGCGTCAGCTGCATCGGACTGAGCGATGGTTTTGGTGATGTCAGATACAAAAGCTCCAAAGGCTTCGTTCTTGGCGACAAAGTCTGTTTCACAGTTGATCTCAGCGAGCACGCCACTGTCAGCACTTTCGGAGACGTGGGCGGCGATCAGGCCTTCAGAGGTCTCGCGGTCAGAACGACCAGCTGACTTAACGATTCCTTTTTCGCGGAGGAGTTTGACGGCAGCGTCCATGTCACCATCGGTCTCGGTGAGGGCTTTTTTACAAGCCATCATGCCGGCGTTAGTGGCCTTGCGGAGCTCTTGAACAGCAGATGCGGTAATTGCCATGGTAGTAGGTTATTTAGATAATTTGAGTTCGTTGTTGGGGGGGGATTAGTCCTTGGCGACAACCATTGAGTCGACGAGATTCTGAAGTAAAAGGCGAATGGAGCGAGTTGCGTCATCATTACCTGGTACTGGGTAGTCGATTACAGATGGGTCGGCGTTGGTGTCAACGATGGCGATGACTGGGATATTAAGGCGACGTGCTTCTGCAACAGCAATGGTCTCACGTGCGGAATCGACAATAACCATAGCAGCAGGAAGTTTTTCCATGTCACGGATACCGCGAAGGTTACGAAGCAGCTTAGTGCGCTCACGTCCAAGGGCAGAAAGTTCTTTCTTGGACATCTTCTTGGAGTCAGGTGACTTTTCGATGTCTTCAAGATACTTGAGGCGTTCGACAGAACGGCGGATGGTGGCAAGGTTGGTAAGAGTACCACCAAGCCAACGGTGATTAACATAGTATTGCCCAATGGCTTCTGCAGCTTCTGCCACGGAATCTTGAGCTTGGCGCTTGCAACCAACAAAGAGGATTTTTCCTCCCTTTCCTGTAATTTCCCCGATGAAATCTGAGGCTTTGTCGAGGCATTTTACTGTTTCCTCGAGGTTGATGATGTAGATCCCGCCCTTGTCCTTCATGAGGAAAGGTTTCATTTTTGGGTTCCATTTGCGGGTCTGGTGTCCGTAGTGAACTCCAGCGTCGACCATTTCGTTAATCAATTCATTGACCATGTTTTTATTGGATGTCCTTCCTTAATTCAGGATGGCTCTGGTAGGTTGGGAAATCCGCCGCGCTTTAGGTTAAGTCCTTCAATTTCCCGTAGTTGAAGCGGCGGCGTTACGAAGGATGGCGGGTTGGTAGGGGATGTGCCCTGTTTTGACAAGGTAATTTTAATCTTCTGGAGCAAAAAAAATGAAAAAACGGTAAGCTCTTTAACGATTTAATTTGGACTTGTTAAATAATGAGAGCGATCGTCCTCATTCAAGGCAGCAAGGCACCAAAATCCCATCTTTCATGCCGTGGATTTTCTTTTTGTCAGCAGGAACGATGGTGGCGAGGCAGCCACCAAAGCTGGTGTGCCCGTCACGATCTGTGAAAAAGTAGGGGCAAAGCCTAGCGCGCCCGCTCATCATGCGTTGTTCGCCGGTATCGGGGTCGAAGTAGGGGTGGGTGATGATTTTTCCAGAATGATACTGCTGCATCATTCTGGGTTGGTCGTTGAAGGCTGCGGTGGCGGCTTCGATCTGCTCGCGCCATTCGTTGCCGGGCATGTCGTGGCCGATGTGAACACCGCGCGATCCCCAGGCGAGTTCGGAGAAGCCGCTTATTTTTAAGACCAGGCGACGTTCTTTCTGGCTGAAATGGGCTACTTCGTCCCAAGAGTGCGCGTCGAGTCGGGGTAAGGAACCCTGAGGGGGCAGTGGTGTGGGATCGACGACCCAGCCAAAGGGGGCTATCTCGCGCAGCCGTTTGAGGTGGTTGCTGCGGAGTTCTTTTTCCCAAATGCCCTTGAGGGACGGTGACCAGAGCAGGGCAAGCCAGAGCTTTTCCTCCAGATGGGGTTTGCAGGGGGGTGTTAAATGAGGTGATTGAGCAAGCTTTTTGACGTGGGGGATGTTTTGCCAATCAAACCATTCAAAAAATCGATAAATGCTTTCCTCGTTGTCGGTCGGATCATGATTTTCTGCACGATGGATGGAAATGTTTTCGCACTGCTCAGTAAGCCAGGTCATCTCGGGGCGGTAGTCATCTGATTCGTCACTGACTAGAACACGACCACCTTGTTCGGGGTAGAGGTTCTGAAATCCATCACGGATACCGTTGGCCCCACCTAAAATATCAAATCCATGTTCGGAGTAGAATCGGGAGAGCCATAGCGTAATGCCCATGCCGCCGGGCACAGAGTCGAGCTCGGTGAGCGCGAAGCTGTTGCCCTTTTCATCTCCGTCTTTAGCCGTCAGGATGAGATCGGGGCGAATCACTCTGGGCATGGTTTCTCTCAATGCTTGTGATTGCTGCAGCTCGATCATCCAGCCTGGTTTTCCGGCATCGAGTAATTGGTGAATCCAGTTGGGCAACTTACCTTTGGCACTGCGTTGGTAGATCGAATCGGAGGCGCGCTGAAACTGTGCCAGAGGATGACCAAGCTGGGTAAGCGCTTTGGTGGTTTGTTTATCCAGAGCAAGTGGCTGGGGTGAAAACAACCAGCTACCAGAATGCCTGAGCTGTGACTCAGGCAGAGCATTCTTGATGGTTTCGAGTTTCACAAGTTCCATGTTGGTTTTTGATAAGGACATTTCATCGAAGTCTACGCATCTGACCCGAAAGAATATCAAGGTGGCCCTAGCAAGATATCTATTTCACCAAAATGACCCGACTCAGACAAGACATTCTCCCGTGTTTTCCATCAAGCAGGCTTGTCAGAGTCTGCCAGTCAGCTAGTATCGCTCCTTATGGAGCATTGTGACACACCAGCCTGCCAATCCGCGCGTGAAATCTTTAAAGAACTCGAGGAGATGTACGACGAGCACAACCTCTACTTCCAAACCATCGGTTCTGTTCTTGAGGCAGCTGATGCACTGGACGTGCCCCAGCGGCTGAAGCTGATGCTGACACAGCCAAAAAACGAGATCATGGTGCACTGTCCGGTCGAAATGGACGACGGCACATGGAAACTACTCAAGGCTTACCGCGTGCAGCACAACAACGTACTCGGCCCCTATAAAGGAGGCATTCGCTACCACCCTGAGGTTAAACTCGATGAGGTCAAAACCCTCGCTCTACTCATGACCATGAAGTGCGCCCTCGCTCGCCTCCCTTTCGGCGGCGCTAAAGGCGCGCTGCGTATCAATCCGCGTGATTTCAGCAAAGATGAGCTCATGCGCGTTACCCGACGCATGACCTCTGCTCTGGGCGACAACATCGGCCCCGACTACGACATTCCCGCCCCAGACGTCGGCACCAACGCTCAAGTGATGGCATGGATGGCCGACACTTACATTAACTTCGCAGAGTCCTCGAGCAAGGTGACCGCTCGTGGAGTTGTCACCGGCAAGCCCCTTGAGTTCGGCGGTTCAGCAGGTCGCGAAAAGGCCACGGGTCAAGGTCTTGTCTACGTTCTCGATGCATTACTCCCTGGCATGGGTATCGAGCTGAACAAGGTTACCTGCAGTCTTATCGGCTATGGTAACGTCGGCTCTTGGACCGCTCGCCTGCTTCAAGAACGAGGCACGATACTCAGAGCGGTGATGGATCATACTGGCGCGATTCTTAACACCAGCGGAATTGATGCCGAAGCACTTGCAGCACACGTAAGCGCGACGGGAGGGGTTAAAGGTTTTGCTGGCGCCGATGCTGTCGACGAGGTCACGTTCTATTCAACCCCCGTTGATCTCTTTATACCTGCCGCCCTCGAGCAAATGGTCGATCTGGAACACGCGGAGCGCATGCAATGTAAAGTGCTAGTCGAGGGAGCAAACGCCCCCACCACTCCCCACGCTGAGCGCTACTTATTAGATAAAGGTGTTGAGGTGCTGCCTGCTATTTTATGTAACGCGGGTGGTGTCACTGTCAGTTATTTTGAATGGAAGCAGAACCGACAATCGGAAACATGGGACGAGGAACTCGTTGACGAACTGCTTAAGAAAACTATGACTCGGTCAGCCGAACGCGTGCTCGAAATGTCCCAACGACTGGACTGCAACATGCGCATCGCTTCCTACGCGTCTGCCATTGAGCACATTGACAACGTCTACGAACTGCGCGGCGTCTTCCCTTAAGTTGGCTAGCTAAATGACGCGGAGATGCGGGTTCTTTTTTAAGCGCAAGCCCTTAAGCGCTTCATACAAAAGCGAATTTCTCGCCGTTAGCTACGCAGGAAATTCTCCAGCATCTTCATGCCGTCCTCGGTGAGGATGGACTCGGGGTGGAACTGAACACCGTGAATGGGGAGCTCCTTGTGCATG
>DBBL01000189.1:0-1709 GCA_002292185.1 Akkermansiaceae bacterium UBA985
AGTTACGGCAGAAACCGTGATTCATGATATGTATTCTCAATCTGCCGAACTTAATATGCAGTCAACACCCCCACCTGCCGTTACCATTCCGATGGACCGCGTCAACCCGAAGGATGTGATCATCGACGCACAACGAGGGGCCGCACAACCAGCGGCCCCCGGCCAGCAGGAACAGGCTGCACAGCCTATCGGACAGAGCACTGGCCAGAGCTTGCCTACCTTAAACCCATCTGCAAAGCCCGCACCACTGACCCAACCCAAACCTCTTGCGGCCCCCAAACCTCTGGCCCCGCCTAAACCGCTCGCTCCACCCAAACCTCCGGCTCCAGCAAGCACATCGAATCCGCAGATTAAGCCTGCCATCCCTGCTGCGCCCATCCAGCCTGCTGCGTCTATTTCCCCCGCCGCATCGATACCGCCACCTGCCGCTGCAGCCCCAGTGAGTCTCAGTGCAAACAAGCAACCCCCACTGCCTATACTCAAAGCCCCAAAAGCCGCCCCCGTCATGCCCGCGGCTCAGCAAGCTCCCAGCACACCCGCTGCACCCATTGTAGCCGCACCTGCGGCAACAAGCATTCCGGCCCCTGCAAACCCTATTGCAATAACGCCACCGACACCCCCAAGCGCACCCATCAAAGCCCCTGCCACGAGCGCGCCAATAGCCGCAGCCCCCCCAGCCAGCCAAAATAAGGCTGCGCCTGTCAAGGCACCGACGATCCACATGCCAAACCCGCTGTCAGATCAGCCACCAAAACCTGCGATCAGCGCACCAACGATTCAATTACCCACAGAACCCAACGCACCGAATCAGACGACTCTTCCAAATCCTCCACAGGCAGCAGCATCCAATGCTCAGCCAGCTACGACGCCTCTCTCAGCCTCAGCCTCAGCCTCCAAGCCGACCGAAGCCGACGATGATGGCAGCGTTAAACCCATCAGACTTAACGCACCTGGGCTCAGCAATACAGAAGCACCTCTTCTTAGACCGGTGAATACCTCCACTCTTGTTGATGGTAAAATTGTCATCAACAAGCCCTAAGTAGGAAGACAGGGGTCAATACAACAGGAAGCCGTCCAGCAGACATCAATATAGTTTTATATTTCCAATATTACTGTATTATACAGCCCTTTCAAAGGCCTCCTCTAGGTGGCGAAATGCTCACACACTGGCATCTTGACTTTCCTACCAAGCTTGTTAATTCTACATGTATGGAATTACACAATGCTTCGAATGCCCTATCTGCTTTATCGCAGACATCTCGTCTCGAACTGTTTCGACTCCTCGTCATCTCTGGTGATGAGGGCATGCCTGCAGGTCAAATCTCCACCGAACTTGATATCCCAAAACCAACACTCTCTTTTCATCTCAAGGAGCTCAGCACGGCTGGTTTGATTCTTGCTGAGCGTCATGGGCGCTCGATCACTTACAAAATCAATATTGAGGGTATTCGCGAATTGATGGACTTTCTCACCGAGGACTGCTGCCAAGGCCGGCCTGAACTCTGCAATCTCTCAAATAATTCCGCAAACACCCTACCCACCAACCTATTATGAATATCGCCATCAATGGATTCGGCCGCATAGGCCGACTTGGTTTCCGCGCCGGCTGGGATCACCCAGCACACACGATCAGTGTTATTAACGAACTTCACGGCACCCCTGAGACTGGCGCTCACCTGCTTGAATTCGATACCGTACACGGCAGATGG
>DBBL01000189.1:1770-3414 GCA_002292185.1 Akkermansiaceae bacterium UBA985
GTGGATATTGTCATCGATGCAACAGGTGCTTACCGCACCCCTGAACTACTGCAGCCGTATTTTGATGCTGGCGTTAAAAAGGTCATCGTGGCTGCACCCGTCAAAGAAGGCGCACTCAACATTGTCATGGGCTGCAATGATCATCTCTATGAGCCGGACAAGCACCACCTGCTCACCGCGGCATCCTGCACCACAAACTGCATCGCCCCCGTGGTTAAGGTGATCCACGAAAATCTCGGCATTAAACACGGCATGATCACCACGATGCATGACGTCACCAACACCCAGGTGGTTGTTGACGCGCCACACAAAGACCTACGACGTGCCAGATCATGTCTCAACTCACTCATTCCCACCTCGACCGGATCAGCTACCGCCATCACCATGATCTACCCTGAGCTAAAAGGTAAATTAGACGGTGTCGCAGTTCGCCTGCCCCTGCTCAATGCCTCACTCACCGACTGTGTCTTTGAGCTTCCCAATCCTACAAGCGTGGAAGAGGTCAACGGCTTGCTCAAAGCCGCCTCGGAGAATGAACTCAAGGGCATCCTTGGCTATGAAGAACGCCCGCTGGTCTCGGCGGATTACACCAACGATAGGCGCTCCGGCATAGTCGATGCGCCCTCCACGATGGTCACTAACGGCACTCAGCTCAAGCTTCTCGTCTGGTATGACAACGAGGTTGGCTATGCCACCCGCATGATGGAGCTTGTCGCCAAAGTGGCCGCTTCCATGTAGCTTGTACGACTTGCCGTATTACCTGCATGAACACCAAGAGCTACGCCATCGTCACAGCTTCGTACTGGGGGTTTACCCTCACCGACGGAGCTCTGCGCATGCTTGTATTGCTGCATTTTCACAGCCTTGGCTTCTCACCGCTCAATCTGGCATTTCTGTTTTTGCTCTATGAGTTCTGTGGTGTTCTCACCAACCTTTTAGGAGGCTGGGTCGGCTCACGGATAGGGCTTAAGGTGACACTCTACACAGGACTGGCACTTCAGATTATTGCTCTACTCATGCTCTCAATGGTTCATCCCCAATGGGCCGTGAGCTTATCGGTTAGTTATGTGATGGCATCACAGGCGCTCTCAGGCATCGCCAAGGATTTGACCAAAATGAGCTCCAAGAGCGCGGTAAAACTGGTAGTCAACGGAGGCGAAGGCGCGTTATTCAAATGGGTTGCCATTCTGACCGGATCAAAGAACGCCCTTAAGGGTGTCGGTTTTATGCTGGGAGGAGTCTCGCTCACCTGGCTTGGATTTACACACTCGCTCTGGTTGATGGCCGCCGCCCTTGGGCTTGTGCTGCTTGCCGCACTTATTTTTCTCAGTCAGGACATGGGAAAAAGCAAAAAGAAGGTCAAGTTCACCCAGCTCTTTTCTAAGTCACGAGAAATCAACTGGCTTTCCGCCTCACGCTTTTTTCTGTTTGCGTCACGCGATGTCTGGTTTGTGGTGGCTTTACCCGTCTTTCTCAAATCCCAGCTGGGCTGGAGCTTTAATCAAGTCGGTTCATTTATGGCCGCTTGGGTGATTGCTTATGGACTCGTGCAAGCAAGCGCCCCCCGCTTGATTGGTCACCATCGACCGGGGCGAAGTGCCGCACGCTGGGTTGGATTGTTAACCCTTGTCACTGTCTGTCTCG
>DBBL01000046.1 GCA_002292185.1 Akkermansiaceae bacterium UBA985
GGCCTTAGCTTTTACCTATCGAGTTTGAAACCCAAAGTCGAAAAACGTGATCTTGCAGACATGGTCAACATCCCAACGGGCAAATACCTGGGCCCTTATGGTTTTCACATTAAGGTTCGTGGATTCTGGATCGATGCCCACGAGGTGACGATTCAGGAATACGCAGCATTTATCAAGGCGATCGCATCTCTTCCTCAAGACATGCAAAATGTTTACCAACACGAGGATCAACCTGCCGACAAAACTTCACATGTTCCCGATGATTGGCAAGCTCTCTACACCGCAGCCAAAGAAGGCAAAATGTGGAATAAGCACAGTATGGAAATTTATCATCCCGTGGTAGGGGTCGATTGGTGGGATGCATATGCCTACGCAGAGTGGAAGGGCCGCAGTCTGCCAAGCTATGATGATTGGTATGCCGCTTGCTCAGCAAGCAGTGATCCCAGCAAGCTCAAAGCTTCAGGCTACCTAGCTGTGGACAAAACAGAACAAACCACCATTGGCCTCTATGGCATGGCAGGCAATGTCTCAGAGTGGATGCGAGAACAAGCACTCGATCCCGCAGACCCCTCTGCACCGCCGCGCTACATGATCACTGGGGCATCCTATTTACGTCCTAAGTACGGAGCCCGCGCACGCGAATGGGTGGACAGCCGAAGCCTCAGGCGGCCTGATATCGGCTTCAGGACTTGCAACAACTCAAGACAGTAAGATTGACGCCCCGCACCTAAGCACCTAAACACCTGTAGAGCTATGATGATTCGACAATCCATGAAGCACGCCGCTGCACTGATCTGTGCCATCGTCATCACCATCGCTGCCCTTCCTCAGGCTAAGGCTCAGGTCATTGTCCGGCTCGAATTGAGCAAGTCGAGCTACATCATCAACGAGCCCGTTAAGGCCATTATTTACATCACCAATCACGCAGGCCGTGAGCTGACACTGAGTAATGAAAATGGCAGGCCCTGGCTTGATTTTAATATCTCTTCTCGCGGGCGCCCTGTTTACCCTGCCCGCCGTATTAACTACGGAGCGGCGATCATACCTGCAGGACAAACAGTGGCCCGTAGTGTCTCACTGAATGTATCCTATGCATTAGAAAAAATGGGCAGCTACACCTGTCAGGCATACATCAAGATGCCAGGATCTTCTACCGATGGCTTTGCCTCGAACCGAGCACATTTCACGGTCACCAAAGGACGCGTAGAATGGAGCCAACGAATCGGCGTTCCAGATGCTCCCGATGAAATACGGGAATATGAGCTGCTTACATTCACGGGCAACCGAGCGATGGAGCTCTTCGCTCATGTCACCTCGACAAACCGAGGACAAGAAATCGCCACTATCCCACTCGGGAAAATTATCAGCTTTCGTAAGCCCACGGGCACCTTGGACGCAGCCAATAACCTGCATGCCCTTTATCAAGTAAAACCAGACTTATTCGGACATAGCTGCATCACTCCGAGCGGGGTGCTTAAGTTTACTACTTTCCATAAACGCGGAGCCTCAGGCGACCCACGGCTAATGATATTTGCCGATGGTGAAGTTAGAATTGCCGGCGGTGTTCTCTTCGATCCTGTAGCAGAGGAAGAAGCACGAAAAAAAGTACGCAACGCCTCTGAACGGCCACCGTTTATCTACAATTAATAAGCTCACTCAAACCTGATTCATATACTCCTCAAATGTCCCGCTCAGCCCTACACCTTATCTGCATTAGCACCACCCTAGCGCTCGCCGCAATCACCCCACAAGCATCAGCAAAGAGCTTCAGCTACGTCATCATCGATGCAGGCCACGGCGGCCACGACAAGGGAGGTAATCATGGATTGGTCTATGAAAAACACCTGGCTTTAGACACCGCGCTGCGTTTGGAATATTACCTCAAGCAAAAAGGCATCCGCACTAAACTAACACGCCGAAGTGACCAATTCGTGACTTTGCCCGGACGTGTCAGCATTGGTAACCGCTATCGAAATTCTATCTTTGTCAGCATCCACTACAACCATGTCTGGAAACGTGACCCATACGGCCTAGAAACTTTTTATTATGGCCGTGAGGGAAAAAAACTTGCGACCCATATCCAAAATTATATCTGCAGTAAGTTGAATACGATTAATCGTGGCGCTAAGCAGGCTAAGTTCTACGTTCTCAGAAACACAAAAAACCCTGCCGTTCTTGTTGAGTGTGGTTTTGTCAGTAACAGCAAAGAGCGCTCGCGCATGAAACAAGCATGGTATCGGCAGTCTCTAGCCGAGGGTATCGGCGAGGGCATCTTGAAATACAAGAAAGGCTGGTAGCCGCCCGATTAGCCCGCTCAGCTTGAGCGCGACATCATGCCCTTCCGCGATGAGTGCCGAGCGGAATGCAACAAGTGCTTTGCCACGTCTGTCCACGTCGATTTATCCGCCTCTGCAAGTGATTCGGACATGTTGCCGCCACTGCGGAACAGCAGCTGGTAAGCGCGTTTGATATCGGCCCTTTCCTCAGGGGTAAATCCACCACGCCTTAAACCAATCACATTCAACCCGGCGAGTTCATTGCGCCCATGCCCCATGCAATACGGGGGCACATCACGGCTGACAACGGCGTTGCCCTGAACAATAGCATATTGCCCAATATGGATAAACTGATGGAAGGCACTGCCACCACCAAGAAACACATGATCCGCCATTTTAACATGCCCAGCGACGAGCACATTATTGGCGAGCACATTGTGGCTTCCCATTTGAACATCGTGGGCAAGATGAACACCCGTCATCAAAAAATTGGAATGCCCAACTGAGGTGCTAGCTCCTTCAGCGGCACTGCGGTGGATGGTCACGTATTCACGAATCACATTATCATCGCCGATCTCAACATTACTACCGGTCTCAACCTCGAAGGAAGTATCCTGTGGGTCTGCCCCAATAATAGTCCCGTATCCGACGGTATTATTTTTACCCAGTTTAGAACTCCCCGTAATCCATGCGTGGGCGCCGATGACCGATCCAGGACCAATTTCCACGCCGGCATCAATAATACTAAAAGGCCCAACGCTAACGTCTTCAGCCAGACGAGCCCGCTCGCTGACAATGGCACTTGGATGTATCTCAGGCATAAAATGAATGTATTTGTGGATCTTGAATTTTCCAATGAATAAATGTCTTCATGGTCAGCCCAAGTTATCTGGTCTCCAATCGTTAGACGAGCACTCCCGCGGCAGCAAAGCTGTAGTATGGGCTAGCGTGATGATCGGAAGCACGCCCTACAATAAGGTGATCAACAAAACGCACCCGCATAGGCTCACAAGCTTCACGGATTTTTTTAGTCAGCACCATGTCCTGCCTACTAGGGCTAGGGTCTCCTGATGGGTGATTGTGTACTAATACGAATGAGGCCGACCCATGAATCAGTACATGGTGCAAGACATCACGTGGTTCACACAATGCGGTGTCCGTATTACCCTTACTCAGCTCGATAGTCCGAGTAGCGCGCAGCTTGCTATCCAATAAAATAATCAGCACATGCTCACGGCTCTCATGCGCTAAGCGTGGTGCCATGGCATCATAGATCGCCTCGGCACTATTCATCACAGCTCGATTCATCTTCTCCCCCGCACAGCGACCACCTAATTCGAACGCCGCAATCATCTGAGCAGCCTTCGCCGGCCCAAGGCCATGCTCGCTGGAGAGCTCTTTGACACTTAGTCCTCCCAGCTCAGTCAGGCTGCCGTATTTTTTGAGCAAGCGCTGACCGACTTCAATCGCACTGCTACCGACAACCCCGGTTCGCAGAAAAATAGCCAGTAACTCGGCATCGCTGAGCGCACCTGCCCCGAGACGTGCCATGCGCTCACGAGGCCGTTCGCCAGCAGGCAGATCTGGTATTCTTGCCATCTCAGCTAAAATTAATCTGGCAGGTAAACCATGGCGCTTGCAAGTGCTGCAATGCCTTCCTTACGGCCAACAAAACCCATGGTCTCATTGGTAGTCGCCTTAATGCCTATTTGACCCGTGGTAATGCCAAGGGCTTGGGCAATGTTTTCTTTCATCGCCTCAGCATGGGGCAGTACGCGAGGTGCCTCAGCGATCATCGATGAATCAACATTCTGAATCACCGCTCCACGCTCGGCACAAAGGTCACGGCATTTTTCCAAAATCTTGAGCGAAGATATGCCCTCAATACTGTCATCTGTGGGTGGGAAATAATGCCCAATATCCGGCAAACCAAGAGAGCCTAACAGGGAATCAGCAATAGCGTGGCTTAGCACGTCTGCATCTGAGTGACCAGCAAGCCCATGGCTGTGCTCAATTTCCACCCCGCCAAGGATCAGCGGACGGCCCTCGGCAAATTGGTGAACATCATATCCTATTCCGGTGCGATACATAATAGTGTTTAAAGAGTCTGGGGTGAAAAAGTGAATCGGAGAGTAGTCTGATCAGAGAGCAATGGTCTCACCAATGACGGGCAGGTGCAAGGTGCTTCCCCTCGAAGCAAATGAGGCACGTGCTGCCTCATGGTCTATCTCAATATAGGGGAAAGTATCAAAATGAACGCCTACGGCTTGTTTTACGCCTATCCAATCAGCACAAATGGCGGCATCTGCGTGACCCATGGTGAAGTTATCACCGACACAAAGAACGGCCCAGTCGAGCTGATGTAGCTCAGCGAGGATTTTCATATCATAGGTTAGGGCGGTATCGCCGGAGTAGTAGAAATTGGCCTGCTCAGACTCGATAACAAAGCCACCGGGGTTACCACCATAGGTTCCATCGGGAAGCACGGAAGAGTGCACTGCATTGACATATTTGACCTTTCCAAAGGGTAGCTCAACGGCACCTCCATGATTGAGCGGGTGCGCGTTGTCACAACCCTGATCAGCCAACCAGATGACGACCTCATAATTTGAAATCAGCACCGCACCAGTCCGCTTCAATATATCTACAGCATCCGCAATATGATCCTCATGACCATGGGATATCAGCACATAATCGGCTTCAATTGAGCTCAGATCAATCTCTTTAGCCATGGGATTGGGCGTGATGAAGGGGTCAAAAAGAATTTTCTTTCCCCCTACTTCAACACTGAAACAGGCATGGCCGTAATACGTTAAATTTGTCATGATTGAGAGGTGTTTGTTAGTGGGATACTCCGCCAACCACACATGGGCAGGAAAACACTACAGCTAGCCAACAACCAGAAAAAAAGACCGCTGGATACACCAACGGTCTTTTTGAAAATGTTGAGCTGGTAGTGATCATTATTCACACCCCTGCCAACTGCGGTGGTAAGCCTAGCTCCCGGGGATCACTGGGGCTCCTGGAGCAGGAGCGGCAGCTTTCTGAATGTCGACAAGCTCGAGTTCAAAAATCAACGCGCTATTAGCGCCAATTTTGGGGCCCGCTGCACGAGCACCATAAGCAAGATTAGCAGGAAGGAATATCTTCCACTTGGAGCCTACCGTCATACTGGTCAGTGCCTCCTGGAAACCTGGGATTACCTGAAGAGTCATCGGAAATGCCTGACCCTCTGGGGATTTATCAAATTCAGTGCCGTCAATGAGAGTACCACGGTAGTTCACCATGAAGCGTGTGCCGTTATCAGCTGCGCCATCAGCAGGAGCTACATATTTTTGCTCACCACCCTGTTTGAGGACTTCATACTGCATGCCACTTGCGGTGGTTTTTACGCCTTCACGTTTAGCATTTTCAGCAAGAAATACATTTCCCGCTGCAAGGTTGACCTCTGCCTGCTTTGCTTGTCTGGCTTGTACTTTGCTGCCAAGAGCTTCCATCGCTGCACGTAGCTTGGGCTCAGGATACTCTGGCTCTCCTCCATTGAGACCTGCGAGAAAACCTTTACCAAAAGCCTCCATGTCAACGTCACTAGCATCTAGGCCTGAAGAGGCAAAACGCTGTGATGACTGCAGTCCAAGGATGTAAGAGCTAATGTCTTTCACCTCGGCATCGGTCAATTGTGGAGCAGGGGGAGTGGCGGGTGCGGCGGCATCCTGGGCGTTGAGGGTGGCTGTGCCGATAACACAAGCAAGACTGGCAACTCCAAGAACGGAAGTAATAGTATTTTTATTCATAATTTGATTACGCGGATAATTCCCCAGCAAACTAGATGTCATCATGCTCACTGTCCAGAGGTTTATCTCACTAGCGGCATGCTAGTGGTGCGCTAACCGCATGCTTGAGGTGAGCCAACTTCATGAAGCCACACGGGCCCTGAGCCAGCTGCGCATGGCATCCGCACTCATTACCGCGGGATTACCAAAATCCTCTTCCCCAGCTGCCTCCAGCTCAGGAGGCAAGTGATCGATCACCTTTTCTAGATCGCGATAATCCTTGATCTCCTCACGAAGCACAGCACCCATCGCTGCGGCATCGCCCTGAGCAAATCCATATTTCCTGACCTGCTTTTCTAAGCCAAACAACAAGGTTTCCCATGTCGTCATCGGCCCTTGAGTGATGGATGCTGATTCTGCCGCCGAATCAATAAAGGCAAACGGCACCTGCCGAATGTCTACCCCTCGCTTAAGCGCTGCTAATATCCAGTCAGTATCAAATGAGAAATCGTAAACGGTCGGCTCAGCAATGATCTCCTTGAGCAAGCCACTGTCGTAAAGTTTGAATGCTGCCTGAGTATCTAGAATCCCTTGAGAAAAAACCGCATGCCCAATCATGCGCTGCATGTGGCGAAGAACTTTAATGCCAATGCCCCACCGTGCTCCCTCTTTGACCAAGACTGAATCTGCGTGCTTTCGATCACCAAGCACGACGGGCGCGCCAGCATCGATATAAGGCTGTAACAATAAACCAATCTGACCGAGGTGCACCGAATTATCAGCATCGGTATAAATCACCGCATCCGCGCTCTCATTGATCGCACCCATAGCACCTAGGATAATCGCCCCCGCCTTACGTGAATCATCAGCGCTAGCGAGATCATGCAGGGGCCCGTCACTTGCGGGCAGGACATCAGCGAGTGATAATACACTCACTTTGTCTCCAAGCGGGTGCTCGCTCGCTACTCGCCGAGCGATTTCACCACTGCCGTGTGGACAGCCATCATCAACGGCATAGAGATGCCAATCGATTTTGGAATCCTTTGCTGCCCACTCCAGCTGCTCGAGCTTCGCAACGAGAGAATCCTCCCCGTTAGGGTTATCCTTACTCTTAGGCTGCAGGCGATTCTGCTCACCCCACATCGCAAAAACAACGGCGACCTTGCGTGCCTGCTGGTTTTCAATCNNATCATCCATTTTCTAGATCCCGCCAACAAACCCGCCATACGCGCCTCCATAGGCACGCCATCGGCTCTCAGCTCATTTTTCAACATCTCTAAGTCACCCTTCTTGAACAAATCTAAGAAACGCTCAGCAAGTTGCAAAACGCTCTTTTGATGAGATAGGTCGGTAAGATCAAATTCTGTTTTGGCTGCCTTGATAAGTTCCTCCGTCATGAGAGACAGAAACTAGCAAACTACTGATGGTTGATCTACTCCAATTCTTTTTTTTTGCCCTAGCCTCAATACCAGTTTTTCGATAATTTCAACCATGTATGTTCGCTCACATTCACATTCTCATATTCAGCCTTAGCATCATCTTAACCTCGGGACTCATACAAGCTCAAGCTGCCCCTGCTACCGACGAACATGCGACCGTGGAAGTGACGCCATCGAGCCTGCTCACCCTCAAGACTCAGAAGGGTATTTGTTACCAACTCGAGCATAAACAAACAGCCGCAAGCAGCTGGCAAACTGTGGGCGACCCGATTCTCGGAACTGGTAAAGATATTGTGAGGCATCTCACAACAGCCGCCGATAGTGACGGCAAGAACTACCGGCTAAGAAAACTTACGAAGCAATGGGTCATGGTCTGGCGTGACGAATTTAATGGCAAGCAACTTGACCCCTCGAAATGGGCGCGTGAAGAAAACGGCTACGGAGGTGGCAACAACGAACGTCAATTTTACAGTACTGACACCAAGTACTGTCACACAAAGGACGGAAAGCTCAACATCTCCGTCTACCGCGATCCTCACACAACAGTAGATGGAAAGACCCAGCCATATTCATCTGCTAGAATCAGGACGCTACATCGAGCGCAGTGGAAATACGGACGTTTTGAAATAAGGGCAAAAATGCCAGATGGCCAGGGAATCTGGCCTGCGGTCTGGTTATTGCCTACGCGCTCACCCTACGGAGGCTGGGCATCTTCGGGCGAAATCGATATCATTGAGTCGCGTGGCAGCGAAGTCGGCAAAACCACAGGAGCTCTTCACTTTGGGGGCCCGTGGCCACGTAATACTTACCTTGCCGGCGAATATTCGTTTCCTGAAAAAAATGCAGCACAAGATTATCATACTTACACACTGGAATGGAACGAAAACCAGATTATTTGGGCGGTAGACGGCGTCACCTACCAAACCATCAGCAAGGAACAATGGCACTCAGAAAAAGCACCCGGTAATCCAAGCGCCCCTTTCGACCAACCATTTCACCTTATCATCAACGTCGCGGTCGATGGCAGGTTCTTCCAGGCAACAAAACAAAACTCAAGCCTACTTCCTGACAAAGCGTTCCCACAAACCTTGTTGGTGGATTACGTCCGTGTCTTCCAATGGGCGCAGTAATGTCAGCATCTTCGTTAAGAGTGCAGTAGCCTTACTTGCCAGTCTGCCCAAAGTATTTTTCGCTACGGTAGCGTAACCAAACCCGCAACACCTGAGGCACTTGCTCACGCTGCGCTTTATCTAAAGTCTCGTATAGCTTGATTGCCTTGTCACGCTCACCTCTGCATGCCCGGTTATTATGTGCATCCCAGTAGCTGCGGGCCACGCGAATGCGTCGACAAACCTCCTTCACGAGGGCTTTGCCCTCAAGTGGTTTGTCTGAGTGGTTCTTTTTGGCGGGCATAGCTAATAGATACGGAGAGATAGAGAAATAGAGGTGCAAAGATATGCAAAGCAGTTGCAATGGAGTATTCCACAAGCCTGCCATTTTATCAAGCGACCACCCGATCAGCCGTTCAATCAATAAGGCAATCGTAGCGGTGGCCTCAAGTTGTCGCTCTCTGGGTTTATAAAAACAGAAAAACTTTAGCTGGTCATCATAGGTCATCGGGCTACAAAGTGCACCTATGGTGCAGCCGGAAATCGAAGGAATGGAAGTCCTTGGCCCCGTCGGAGAGGGGGCTTGCGGCTCTATTTTTATCGCCAGAGACCTAGAGGGAAGCGAGCCCACGCTGCCTGAAACGAAGTGGTACGCCGTTCGTGTCTTCAATGCGATAGCCATCAATCGACCCCTGATTGAGAACATGGTCAGGCGGCTTGACGGCGGCTCCTATCCGAAATCTGTTGTGCCCATCGCCTGGAAAGGATCCAAGCAGGGAAGCCGCTGCATGATTATGCCCATGTTGGCAGATGTAGACGAAGAAAAGCTGACCATCGCCATCAGATCCTTACAGGACCGCCTGAGCGACTACCCAGAAACGGATGCCTGGACGGTTGTTGAAAAATTAGCCCGTGCTCTTGGGGAGATGCATCAGCGCAAAATCGCCCATGGCAACCTCAAGCCGGGTAATATTTTCTTTAAGCAAGACGACAGCCTATGCCTGACAGATTTTGCTATGGGGCAAATGCCAGGAGTGAGCATGCTACCTTTTACCGATGCTTTGCTTTACGCGCCTCCCGAGCAGCTCCGTGAGCCGGATGGCTACCTTGAAGGCAAGGGCTACGCTTGGGATAATTATGCCTTTGCGGTCATCGCCTTTCGCTTGTTAACAGGAAAGTTTCCACGCTGTGAGGCGACCTTTCACAAGGTGGCACCAAAACCTGGCGAGAGCCATGTCACCGGCATTGAGGCTGATGTTCTAAAAATTGCAGAACGGCTTGAACACCGTGAACTGGAGGGCTGGAGCAGTGAAGCCGCAGATGCACTCGAACGCAAACGGCGTGGCATCATTCAAAAATGCTTATCTCTCAACCCAGAGGATCGCTACAGCGACATGACTGAGGTGCTCAGAGCATGGGATGACATTGACGCTGATGCCAGAGCGGCCGATGAAAAAGCTGGCCTGCTCAAACGCGCCCGGCTCAGTAAATTGGCCATGGTGGGCTCACTGGTGTTAGCCACTGTGTGTGTTTTTGTCTGTATTCTGCTGTCGGGTCTTTTAGCCGTTCAAAAAATAAAACGCAGCTCAGATTTACAGCGGTTCAATGAGCAAGTAGCCACCTTAGAACAAGAGAGCACCGGAGCCAAAGCCAACGAATTCAGGGCAATCAAGGCCAAGCAAGATACTGAGACAAGTCGGCAAACCCTGCAACAACAGGCGGCAGTATCTAAAGCAAGTCTGCGCAAGCAACTCAATGCCCTCAGTATTACCAATGACCACCTTGTCGAGTGGCTCATGCGAACCACCAATAAAGATTTTCCCGAACTCCTGGCAACCGACCCTACCAGTGAAATCATTGCCGATGAACTACGCGGTCTGCTCAAGCTCATTGAAGGAGATAAACAAGCTGCATCGATGCGGGCAGCTGCTCTCATGCAGCTTGCTGAGTTAGAAATTCATCATAACAGGACCTCGGCAGCAGATGCCTTGATTGACCAAGCCGAAACCGCAGCTTCCGAGCTGACCGCACAGACGGATGAATTTACTGCACGTCTGGCCCGAGCACGCCTTATCTGTTTACTTCAAGCATTTGATCATAAAGACCTCAAGCTAGCTGAAAGCATGTTGCCGAAAGCTCGCAAAAATATCGATTCCATCTCCGGTGGTGATGCCAATCAGGTTCGCCGAATCAATGCTGTCATGCAAATCATTGACGGCTCCATGATCGAGGATACTAAGCCCGCGATGGCGCTAGAGCATTTCAAACTCGCCCTCAAAGACCTAGAGGGCGTGCATCAAGCGCTGCCAGATCATATAGCCATTCGCTCTAGGATCTCACACTACGCGTTAAAATCGGCAACCATTGCAGAGAGCCTCGACCTCTTTGATGATGCCGCAAAATTACGCAGTGAAGCGGCTGGGCACCTCCGCTCGATTTTGAAAAAAAACCCAGAGCTCAAGCTAGCTAAAATCGATCTCGCTAAAATCGAAATTCTATCCGCGGAATCAGATATGCGTGCTGGTAATGACACCCAAGGAGCCGCAAAGCTCAAGGTCGCCGAAGCTCTCCTCGCCGGATTATCAACTGACGATATTAGCCCAAATGGAGCCTCCATGCAGATTGCTACAGCTATGGGGCTGCGCTCTATATTATTGCGTGATCTTCGCAGAACCACTGACGCGGCAAAATTACTCGACCAAGCCATTAACATAGCCAGTAAGATTGTTGAAGCATACCCTCAAGCTCGCGAACCGGTCTATAGATTGGCTGTTTTCCACTGGCAGCGAGCCGGCCTATTCGGCGATGCTCGTGATACCAAGAATGAGCTCATACAGGGCAAGGCCGCTGCAGAATTAATGCAACAATTACTCAAACAAGGCAGCAAGCAACGAGAAATCGAGCTGCGCCGATCACTTGCCTACCTCTATGGGGATCTCGGCCATACCGCACAAAATAAAGGCTTAAAGTCTGATGCGGTCGCCTTTTACAAGAATGCTACCACGATGTGGCAAAGCCTGCTTGAGGTGCATGGCAAAAATCTAGAATACATGGATGGCTTAAAATGGAGTAAATCATGCTACCAGAGACTTGGCGGCAAGTAACACCAGATGACATTCCCCAACTTCGCTCTTCACACTGCCTCAATTCGATCTAATATCGAGCAGCTAGAAATTATCTAATGCGCTGCTTTTACTCATCGGACCTCGACCTCAAACTGGACCTACCCTCGTCCCATCCTTTCCCCGGCAATAAGTATTCCACAAGCCGGGAGATGCTACTACAAGGTGGCATCCTAAGGCCGGACGAAATCATTGATGTCTCGCAGACCAACTTGCACATCCTCAAGCGAGTTCACGACGACCAGTATCTGTCCAAAATCTATTACGGCAAACTTGACCGCAAAGAACAGCTCGCACTCGGGCTTCCTGCCAACCCTCAGCTCTACGCTCGATGTGCCACTGAGGCCGAGGCGACCCGTCAAACCTGCCATGCCGCACTGGCAGAAGGAGTTGCTGTCTGCCTCGCGGGAGGCACTCACCATGCCTTTAAACAGCACGGCGAAGGTTTTTGCGTCTTTAATGATGTTGCTATTGCGGTTCGTGATCTTCAGGAACATCAACCAGGTATTCGCATCATGATCGTCGATACCGATGCTCACCAGGGCAATGGCACCAATAGCCTACTGCAGGACGATCCGCGTGTATTCACCTACTCCATTCATGTTGGTCAGACCGCGTCGACTACCAGTAAGGTGCAAGGATCCATGGACGTTGAGACCGTTCGCTATGTGGAGGGTGGCATGTATCTCAAGCAGCTATTTAGCACGCTTGCCAGCGCCCTCGATGTTTTCAACCCAGACCTTGTGATTTGGGTTGCTGGTGCGGATAACCACTCCAATGATCTATTGGGAACCATGATGCTCAGTGTCGCTGACATGAAGCGCCGTGATGACACCATTATCCGAGCCTTCCTTAGAAACCGTATCCCACTGGCAATTCTTTATGGCGGCGGATACAACCGACATGCTGGACTCACTGCCAAGCTGCACCGCAATACGGTGGCCTCGGCCAAAAAAATCTCTGCCGAGTTTGGCAAACGCTAGCGTTCTTCCATGCCTACGAAAACCATCTGGATGACGGGCTGCACGTCGGGCCTGGGTAGAGCACTGGTCGATGAATTTACTGCCGCTGGGCACACCGTGGTAGGTTGTGGTAGACGCAGCGAGCTTATCGAGCAGCTCCAGCATGCCTTCCCCTCTCCCCACTTTTTCTCATCGCTTGATGTCGCCGAGGACGACGCGGTGAAGCAGTTCTGCCGTGAGGCCTATGAGGCGACGGGGGCTCCCGATCTACTGCTTAACAATGCCGCCACCGTCAACGAACCAGCCCCCCTCTGGGAAATCTCGGCGGAAGAATTTGATCGGGTCACTGCTATCAACATCAATGGCACGGCCAACATGATCCGCCACGCCGTGCCCATGATGATTGAGCGTGGCAAAGGCATCATCGTCAACTTGTCATCCGGCTGGGGGCGCTCAACTTCGCCCAATGTCGCCCCCTACTGTGCCAGTAAATGGGCCATCGAGGGGCTCACCCAGGCTCTTGCCCAGGAACTCCCCCGCGGGCTTGCTGCCATGGCTCTCAACCCTGGCGTGATCAACACCCGCATGCTGCAAACCTGCTGGGGTGAGCATGCTAGCAACTACGGGGATGCAGAGAGCTGGGCAACAACAGCAGCCCCCTTCCTACTGAGTCTCAAAGTATCGCAAAATGGCCAGGCTCTGAGCGCCCCCTAGGGCCTATTTTATCAGCCAATTGAAACTTTACTCATTTTCTTAAAAAAATGTACTTGCCCGCGTGACGGTATTGTGTTGAATTCCCGCCCCGCACGGTGCGCATGGTGTGCCCCGTCGAAATTTAGCAATCCAAGCAACCCCAAGGAGTATTCCCATGGCCTACGCAGTTTTCAAAACAGGTGGTAAACAATACCGCGTCCAAGCAGGTGACAAATTAGACGTCGAGAAAATCGACGCCGAAGTTGGTTCCGAAGCAAAATTTGATGAGGTTCTCCTCGTAAATGATGGCACTGCCACCACAGTAGGCACGCCTACCGTAGCAGGCGCTGCAGTCACCGCTAAGGTAGTCGAGCAGTTCCGCGGCAAAAAAGGCATCGCTTTCAAATTCAAGCGCCGCCAAGGTTACCACAAGACCAAGGGCTATCGCCGTCACCTCACCAAACTGGAAATCACCAGCATTAGCTAATTATAGCTTCCTCATAATCTCAATCACCTAGAACAATGGCTCATAAGAAAGGACAAGGTTCCGTTAAAAACGGTCGCGACTCACGCAGTAAGCGTCTTGGCGTCAAAAAATTTGGCGGCGAGAAAGTTGTCTCCGGCAACATCATCATCCGCCAACGTGGCACCAAGTGGCACCCAGGCAACAATGTCTACATGGGCAAGGATTACACCATCCATGCACGTGTTGAGGGCAATGTCTACTTCGACAAGGATGGACGTCGCGTCAACGTGAAGCTTGCTGAAGCAAGCTAGAACATCACCAAACAAACTTTAAAAACAAAGCCCAACCGGATATCCGGTTGGGCTTTTTGTTGCTTCAGTGAGCTTCAGGGACAAAGCAAAGTCAGTCCAAGCTCAGTTATTAGACGATTTTACCAAACGATTTTGCGGATACCAAGCTTCATGAACCATCCCGAATCGGCATCGTCTTCAAAGACTCCTGTGCCAGACGCGGTATCAATTTCTACTTCATTGGCAAAGGTCATACCAGCCCAGAGACCAAGCCATAGTTTTTCAGAAAGTTGACGCTCCACGCCAACAGCAGCGTGATAACTACGTAAGCGAACATCAAAATCAGCGCCAGCTTCTTCAACATTCCAGGTGCCGCCTCCTGATGCTACGATGGCGTGCAGGATCCAATCTTCGCTCGGCTGCCATGAGGCTTTAAAACTAGGACCCGAAAGCCTCACCAATAGGTCATCGTTTGGTTTCCACTGGAAACCGATTCCTGGATAGATCCGTGTTTCCATGGAATTTTCGAAGAAATAGACTCCGCCTATCCATGCCAAATCCGATGATGCGGCATAGCGAAAGCCCAATTGGCCATTCACTGAGAAGTCATCCATATCGATGCTGTTACCGTCAGTGGCCAAGCCCGGCTGCAGCAGTGTCATCCAGGACCATTTACTGCCTGGCTGACGATACATCCAGCGCAACTTAAGACGGAAATCATGCAAGTCCATATCACCGAGCAAAGTATCGGTATCGAGCCAAGTGGCTTTATAGTCCATCCCTATCATGAACGCATTATTATCATTCAGGTAGTGCGGAGCACTGAATGGAATATCCAGCTCAAATCTTTCATAGGAAAAGCCACCTGCCTCCGTGTCAAAATCAACTTCTCCAGCCATGCTGAAGCTTGCTTTTGTGGAAGGTGCTGTTGCCGGAGCCCTCGATAATAAAAAATCGCCAAGGCTCACCCTCTCAGCAGCGCTGACTACGGGTGATACAATCATCAAACATAATAAAACCGGTAGGATTGTTATTTTCATGAACACCTACATACACAAATTTTCAGACCTTCCCAAGAATCTTCTTGAGAATCAACGGGCCGTTTTCTCGTTCCAATCAACGCTACTCCCAAGCGTGGGATAGGATCTCTTTGAGACGCTCAAGCTCCGTAGCGCTGGTTTTGCACAGGAAGCCGCTGTTGTGGGCAAAGTGAACGTCCCCTGCTGATTCAACACGGGTAAAATCAATCCGTGGATGGTCATTAAATCGCGCCAAGCCAAAACCCTCGCCCCGGCTGTCTGGGTAGGCAATGGCCGCTATTTGCTCATGCAGCTCATTGACGATGATGTAACGCGCCAAGCTACCAGAAGCATCATCTATTGCAGACTCCGTGCGGGGTAAGAACAAAACATCAAAGCACTCCCCCCCTGAGGTGACCTCCCAGCGCTCAACATGTGCGCTGATGCTATCGAGCTTACTTCGCACCGACTTGAGATACTCAAGTAAATCACCACCGATGTAGCACATTAGCTCATAAATAGGGTCCCCTGCATGCAGCTCACTATCTGGAGTGAGCTTGGCAAAACGCCGCAACATCGAAATATCAATCGGTGAATTCAGCTTGCCTACAACTTCACGCGGCACGCCGAGCCACTCCGCTGTCTTCTGAGGCCCACGGCAATCAAACCATTCTGCGGGTTCTAACCAGTCACAAAACATCTGAGCATCCTCATACATGCCAAGGTGCTGGAGAATAAGTGACAGCGCACATGTAGGCGTATGATCACGTGGGAATTGATGATGATCGAAATTATTTTTTTCGGGTTCATGTCTGCCCCCTACATCGATGATGCAAACACTGGGGTCGTCGAGCTCCTGCTCGCTTGGATCGCGCCGAACAATGGGCACGCCATGCACAGAAACCATCAGGCTACATGCGAGAAAATCATCTTTGTGGGCACCACCTGGGTGGGTAATTATAAGGCGAATAGACATAAATAAATTGGCAGAAAACAAACAGAGGCACGCGAGTGGCAGTCACCCCATTCTCATCCCCGTGACAAACAGGATGTTGGTTTTATTTACCCACTTTTTGGCCAAGCATCTTCTCATATAAATCAATATAAGCGGACGCCGTTGTATTGTGGTTAAAGCGCTCAGCTGACTCACGCATAATGCGTGAAAGGGTAGCCTCCTTCTCGCTTTTCGGACGGTGATAGAACCCCATCGCCTCATCAATGCCCCAGCGCAGCCCCTGGGGACCGTAGTGCTGAAATCTAAAGCCATTGCCCATGCTGCAATCATGATGCATGTGCTCCACCGTATCGTGAATGCCGCCTGTGTCATGAACGACGGATAAGGTGCCATATTTAGGACTCACCATTTGAGGCAAGCCACAGGGCTCATAGCGAGAAGGCATGAGCATAAAGTCTGCACCGGCATAACCAAGGCGTGAAAAACCTTCGTCAAAATCACACACGGCAACTCGCCCATGCAAGTTATGCATGTCTAGAATACTGCGGAAATGCTGCTGGAAAGAACCATTGGCAATAATAGCGACCTGTAAGCCGATATCACTGTAATCCTCAATCGTCTGATAAAGGATATCGGCGAGTAGCTGGCAGCCTTTTTGCATCGGATCAAGACGTGAGGGCCAAAATAAAATAGGGGCGTCAGGATCGATGTTTAAGCCGCAGCGCTCTTGGAGTTTACGCTTATTGATCGCCTTACCTTCCATGACCTTAGTATCATCATAATGAGACTCCAACGCTGGATCTGTAGTCGGATCATAAGAAACATCTGGCGCATTAAGGATGCCCGTCGCGCAGCCAGCATGGAGCTTATTAGACAGTTCATTGCGAATCGCATCTGGCACAAAGCTATGTGTACCTTCAACCACCTCATGCAGGAAGGTGCTGCTCACAGAGTTGACATGGTCCGCAGCAAAAATGCCACTAGCTAGTAGGTCTGTTGCATTAGCCTCACGTGATTGCTCATAGGAATATGGCGGATTTTCAAAGTAGAGGTAATTCCAGAATTCAGCGACATCAATACCGCGGTCCTCAACCTCTGCCATCGATACTTTTTCAGTATGAATATTATGGACCGTGATTAAACACGGAATTCCATTGCGCTTGGCAACAGCGGGAATAAGCCCTGTCATCCAATCATTGCAGTGGATGAGATCCGGCTTAACTTTCGGAATAATGTGGTTGATCACCTCGCGCATAAACGCGAGTGCCATATGCAAATTCTCACCCGCATAGACCTGATCGCGATGATAAAAAACTCTGTCCTCAGCCAGGTGAATGCGGTCTTTACCTAGATTTTCCCTGACGCGTTCGTATTCACGGTCATGGACGTTCTTCACCCCCTCATTGAACATTCTACGATAATTGGGTAAGGCGACGTGAACATCGGCTCCTTGGTCGTATAGCGCACTTACAAGCGAGGCAGAAACATCGGCCATACCGCCTGCTTTAGCACTAAGACGCTGTGCCATGTTACCCATACCGTCAGGCAGGTAGGTGATTTCAGGCGTTACCACCAAGATAGTCGGCTTTCTTGAAGGAGCAGAAGCTTTGGCTGACTCTTGCTTCTCTTGACTGGATGATGAGCTAGCCGCAGCACCCAGCTCTTTGGCTGGTTCAGCTGCTTGTGCAGCACCGTTCGTTGTCGCTTTTTTCTTACTCATACTTGCTTACAAGGAGTCAGACCATGTTTTAGGGATGATTTTATTCTGTTACAAGGATGATGTCACAACTCGCGTGTTTAAAATAAAAAAAAGCAGCTCCGAATTTACGGAACTGCTTATTAATAAGTCATTTACTTACTTGCTGACTAGGTATCACTTCCGCTTTTTGGCGAGTTCCTCGTCACTACGTGACTTGGCCCACTCGAAGTATTCGTTAGCGTCGATCACTTCCATACTGCCCTTCATGTTAGCATGGGCTTCACCACAAAGTTGAGCGCAGACAACAAAAGTCTCCATTTTCTCCACCGGCCTAAACCACATTGGGATTTCACTGCCAGGAATACAGTCTTGTTGGATACGCATCGGAACGATGGCAAAGTTGTGAATCACATCCTTGGAGGACACCTGGAGAATGGTGTTACGGTGAACAGGCAGACGAAGAATAGAGGTGGAGATAAAGTCATCATCACCATTAGGATCGATCGGATCGATGCCCAGAGAATTGTCACCTGTGATCAGAGAGTTATCTGTGCGGCCAAAAATACCATCGTTACCCGGGTAGTGGTAAGTCCAGCTGTATTGTTGGCCGATGATGCGCACACGGGGAGCATCGGGGTCGTTGGCAACGACACGCTCGAAAGTATCCGTCCGCTCAGCCCAGAGAGGGAAAGCAAATCCGAGCAAGAACACGGCCTCGACAATAACAACACCAATTTCTAGGTGTGT
>DBBL01000095.1 GCA_002292185.1 Akkermansiaceae bacterium UBA985
ATGACTGCATTTTGACCGTCGC
Source organism: Akkermansiaceae bacterium UBA985 (assembly GCA_002292185.1). Taxonomy (GTDB): domain Bacteria; phylum Verrucomicrobiota; class Verrucomicrobiia; order Verrucomicrobiales; family Akkermansiaceae; genus Oceaniferula. The sequence goes on from DBBL01000095.1 coordinate 23, forward strand.
GTAGGATGGTGGGTTTCAGTTTTACTGAGCCGGGCTTGTAGGCGCCATGAACATTGCCAAAGGTGGCAGCAAACATGAAGCGGCCGATGCCATTGAGGGTTTCGTATACTTGGACCATGTCTTCGGTACTGGTGTATAATTTTTCAGCAGGGAGGCCGGAAGTGTCATGGCCGTCCTCTTCTCCGCCGACACATCCAGCTTCAATTTCTAGAATGATGTTGAGCTCAGCACATTCTGCGAGCAATCCTTTGGATATGGTTAGGTTCTCATCGAGATCAACGACAGAGCCATCAAACATGTGAGAGTTGAATAAGGGGCCCTTGCCCTCTGCAATGCGCTTACGGGAAGCATCAAGAAGTGGTCGAAGGAAGCCGTCCACCTTTTCTGGGTGGCAGTGGTCGGTATGCAGGGCGACAAGCACATCGTATTTTTCAGCGAGCAAGTGCGTTGCTTCGGCTAGCACCATAGCTCCAAAGGCGTCATCTGCCACAGCTGTGCCTGATGCAAAGCCACCACCGCCGGTGGAAACTTGGATGATACCATCAGATCCGGATTCTGAAAATGCTTTCAGCGCACCATTGATAGTGGTGATGGAGGTGACGTTGATGGCGGGATATGCATAGCCGCCGTTTTGGGCGGCATCGAGCATGGCGACGTATTCTTGAGGAGTAGCAACTGGCATGACACTGGATTATCACAGACTTATCTGAGATGCAAGCGAAGCCAGTTACCACTGAGCTATAAATCCTCGATGACATCCACGCAGCAGCGTGTCCAGGTCTCGAGCCTGTCATAGAGGGGGCCGCGTAGGTCGTCGAGCGAGCATAGAGCAAGGTTGGCAATGGCATCCTCGTTTGCGTGGACATCAGCTGTTTCTAAATCGATTATATGAACAACGCCGAGGTGGACCTTTCCGACCTCATTAGAATCGTCGTTGAGTAGTGCGACAATCTTGTTGGTGTGACCACCTGTAATGTTGAGTTCCTCGTCAATTTCGCGTTCAACGCCGGCCATGTAGGTATCCATGCCTAAATGATCTTCGCGTTGGTCCACTGGGTTGATATGGCCACCAATGCCAATAGATACCTGAGCATGAAGGCGGGACTCGCCACCTGATTTACCGCGGGTGTAATGAAGGTATCGATCGCCTTGCTCATCTTTGACTCTAAAGATGCAATAAGGGATGAGCTGTTTATGGGAGGGGTCGCCTTCTGCCGCACCGCGATCCATGAAAAAATTATTCTCTGGATTGAGTAGTGAGGGTAGATAGCGCTCAACGTCAGTATTGATTCCTTGAAAATCACTGAGATTGTCAAAAAGTTGACGGGTGACAACGAGGATTTGTTCTCCTTGGTAATCTTTCATAATGATAATTGTTTGGTTAGTGCTTGGATGATTTGGAGCGGACATAATTAATGATGTGTTGATCATCATCACCTGATGCCCATACATGACGAAGAAAGTCGGAGGGATTGATATTGCCGTGATCTCGTAGGAATTTGCGATCGCCACCGCAGCCATACATAATGTCAGGATCGAGTTCGCCACGCAGTTTGGCGCGAGCCTTGGTCAGAATGCGAGGGAAGTAGTTTCTACCGTCAAGTGTATCACCAAAAGTAGGGAGATCACTTGTTCTGATCTCATGCTCGCTGAGAATACCCTTTTGCACGGTGAGGAAATAATCACGCCTTACGGCGGTTACAAGGAGCGCAGTAGATTCACTTGGCGTGCCTTCGTCGACAAGATCCTCTACAAAGTCGAACATCTCTCGGGGTTTGCACCCGATAGACTGTAGGAAGGTGATATCATCTGGCTCGTAATAGGATTGATAGACATGATTGCCACCGCGATATTTTTCTACGCAGTTGCGGAACAGCTTAAGAAATTGATCATTCCAAGTCATGGTGAGGCGAACGTATGAAGAAGTGCTGAGGGCGGATACAAAAACAGCGATCTGTTTGGTAAAAAAGATCGCTGCTTGAATTTAAAGATAAATGACTAGTTGGCTCGTCCTGAGTAAGACGACTCCGCAGTATTGATTTTCAGCTTGTCGCCGATTTTAACGAAGAGAGGCACTTGAACAACGAGGCCCGTCACCAGAGTAGCGGGTTTGGTGGGATTGTTGGCTGTGTCACCTTTGATGCCGTCAGAAGTATCCGTGACATCAAGCTCGACAACTGCAGGAACGTCGACGGTGACAGGGTTTTCTTCGATGAAAAGGATCTCAGCATTCATTCCTTCAACAAGAAAGTTTTTGTTATCACCGATGAGTTCTGCGTTGAGAGTTATTGTTTCATAGGTTCCCATGTCCATGAAGTGAAAGCCTTGTGGATCTGAGTAGGAGAACTCGAGTTTCTGGCGATCGGTGTCGACGATTTCCACTTTGTCGCTGGAAGCGAAGCGGATGCTTTTTGTTTTTCCCGTCTGGAATGACCGAATGGTTGCTGCGATTAGAGCGTTGCCTTTGCCAGGTGTGCGGTGATCGAGGTTAAGAACGATGCCGGTTTCGCCCTCATATTTGATACATTGACCACGTTTGACGTGGGTTGCTACGATAGATGCCATAAGAGTATTGAGTTTTAGTTTTTGGGTTGATTGAGGGGGGATGAAAATTGAACGGCAGTGTGCTTGCTGGTCGGTAAGTTGCAAGGTTGAAGTGCCGTGAATCTGAGCTGAGTCACGGCCAGGATAGATGCACTTTGGTAGCTTCAATGCTACTGCGTAGCTCGTCGTAGCGTGACGGGGCGTGAAGCCTCACCCTCATCTCTAGCTGCTCACCCGACTCCAGTAGTACAGGCATGATAGGCACTTGGTAGCTGCGGATTGTTTTGTCTATTGGGATTTTGAGTGGGCGTGGCTCAGTCAGCGTGAGCCCTTCAAGTGGGCGCTTGCCCAGCATTAGTTGGTTGCTTTCCTTGTCCGTTAGGTTGACCTCAATAAGGTCATTAATCTCGTTATATAAGCAGGGAAAAGCAATGATTGCTCCAGCTTGGTTATCGAGCGTGTAATTCAATTCTAGGAAGTAATCAGAATTATTTTTTTTGATGATTAAGGCATCAGTAACTTGAATAGACACCATGTTGAGATCAACCTGAGCTCCAACAGGGGTGCTCTTCACTGGTGCCACAGAGGTTTTCTGATTACCACAGGAAGCCAGCGCCAATGAGAAAATGGTGAGAAAACGAAGATGTCGTCTCATGAAATGATGCATCAGATAAGTTTAAGGCGTGCGAAGTCCTGAGTGTCGATGAGGCCGATGGGTTTTTGATCATGGTCTAAAACGACAATATCATCAATACGATGCGAGCCGATAGTGGTGATCGCTTCAGCGGCGAGCGAATCGGAAAATAAGGTGACGGGGTCGCATGTCATAAACTGGCTGACTGGCAGGTTTCCAATCTCGTTGTTTTCCTGATAAGACCTCGCGAAGTCACCGTGGGTAAATATACCCGCCATCGATCCGTCCTCATGGGTGATGATGCATGCGCCACTTCGAGCCTGGCTCATTTGTGACAGTGCATCTTGAATGGTGTTGGAAGGCTTGATAATCGCTAGGGAATCGCCACTGCGCATGATATCACTCACCTTGGTCAGTAAGGCTCTGCCGAGAGACCCTCCAGGGTGAAACTTCGAAAAGTCCTCCTCAGTGAAGCCTCTTGACTCCAGTAAAACCATGGCAAGAGCATCTCCCATGACTAGCATGGCGGTAGAGGAGGAGGTCGGAGCTAGATTAAGCGGGCAGGCTTCACGTTCTATTTCGGCGAGCAAAGTCGCATCGCTTTGCTCATCGAGAGTAGAGCCTCCTTTACCGGTGATACTGATGAGATCAATATCAAATCGCTTGATGAAGGGCAGTATGTCGAGCAGCTCTGAGGTTTCACCAGAATAAGAGAGGGCGATAATGGCGTCACCATCTGAAATAATACCCAGATCGCCATGGAGCGCATTTTGGGAGTTCAATACAACAGCCGTTGAGCCTGTCGAATTGAGAGTTGCAGCGATTTTATGGCCAATATTACCCGATTTACCAATGCCGACGACGACGATTTTACCTCTGTTCTCAAGGCAATTTCTTAGCATGGACACAGCTTGGGCGAAGGAATCACTTAATGAGGCAGAAACTTTTTGCAGTTCTTCGATTTCCATCTCAAAGATCCGTCGCCCACGCTCCTCGTAGTTTACTTCGTTCACGGGTTTAGCTTTAGACAAAAGGGGGCAACTCTGAAAGATCAAAAGCGACCCGAATAATGATACGGAATATTTTATCTGATTTTTCTTGCCATAAAGGTAAAATGTGGCAATTTCCCGCCGCGCACAGCGCACCACTTTTGCGACCCGTTCGTCTAGTGGTTAGGACTCCGCCCTTTCACGGCGGCAACACGGGTTCGAGTCCCGTACGGGTTGCCATTTCACCCCAGCTCTGATCTTCAGGGTTGGGGTGAATTGTTTTTGAGACGTGTCAAAATATACGGGAGAAGCAGGCAGCGCCCTACATAGGCGGAGCGAAGCGCAGTCAACACGTATGCGGCGCATCAGCCCGCGTTTTGATTGAGAAGCGACTAAAGATAGCTTACGGGCTCGATGCAATCGAGATTGACCAAGAAGGCATCCATTGCATTCAGGGTGAGTTCGAAGTGCTTAGCGCTCACATTGAAGTTAAAAAAGCTGTGATTCATGCCCTCGTATTCAATGAGCTCACATTTATTTTTCTTGCGGCTCATCGCCTTGGCAAACTTAGCAATGTTTTGGTGGGCAACAATCGTGTCTGCTTTGCCATGAACGAGAAGCATTGGGCAGAGGCCCTTTTTGACGAGTTTTGAGGGGCTGAGTTGTAAGGCGTTTTTTGGATCAGCAAATCGCTCCATGCCGAGGCCTTTTTTGGTGGTGTCAACAATGGCACTTAAGGCGATCACACTTAATGGGCGTGGGGAGTAAGCTTCTGCAGTCTCTGTCTCGGGCATCATGGCGAGCGAGAGAGCCATGTGAGCCCCAGATGCAGCGCCCACAGCCGTAATTCTATTGGGGTCAAGCCCAAGCTCGGTGTGGTTATTCTTTAGCCATAACATGGCCTCTTGGGCATCTTCGATCGCATTCTCGGGTGTTGCCGCTGCCGTTGACGATACTCGGTATTCAACAATGACAGCCACCATGCCCCGACTAGCAAAATGCATAGCGTGTGGAGCAAATTGAGTGGTCATGCTTACATCCCATAGACCACCATGAAAAAAGATGACGGCGGGCCTTGAATCTGAGGTTTGATGACCTTCAGGAAAAAAACAATGAGCTGTCAACTGGGCGTCATCAACGCTGCGGTAAGTGTAAGACTCAGCATCCTTGAGTAATTCAAGGTCTCGCTCCAAGCTGAGCGGCTTTGCCTTAGTAAGAGTGTTCATAATGGATGCTCAATGTAATGTTGTCATTGGTAATACATTCGCCAGCGGGCCCTGTTGTATGCGGTTGATGAGAAAAGGTTTGCCCTTAGCTGGAATTATTGTCCAATGGAAAGCGTGATGCAGGTCTATTTATTTCGTTTAGTGATGGTGGCGACATTGTCACTGGGAAGTGTCGGTTCTGCTGGAGCCCAGGTTTCAGATCAGAAGCTTAAGTTAGGGCAATCGCTTGATGAGGTCTATGCTTATTGGCGTGATGCGATGGTGAGCCGCGATTACCGAGCATGGCATCAGGTGAGCGCCACCCATCGAAGGGTCGCGCTCAAGAACCGCATCTTGTCTGAAAAGGGCGAATGGCCAGCAGATATTTTTAATGTGCCCGCGGTTCCACCCACACTCAAAGGTCTTAAAATGCTGAGGGCGCGCAATAAGGGCATGAGCGCAAAGTCTGTGTATTTTGGTAAAGTCAATTTCGGGGTAGGTGCGGCTCCCGCAGATAATCTTCTATTACTAAGTTTTGTGTATGAGGGTCGCGGTTGGAAATATGATACCGCAGAGTTTATCAACTTAGACAACTTGAAGGATGTAAGAGCCCAGATCGCATCAGGTAATCTTGCTTATGTCGATGAGCAGGCTTTTTTGCCTACAGGGGTGAAACCATCGATGCCTAATGAAGTCCCCAGAGCCAAATACATCGCAAAGGTATACTCATACTGTCCGGGCAGGGAGGTGAAGGTGAGGGTGAATAAGATCAGTAAACACCGCTTTCAAGACAACCAGCAATCAGAGGTTGTTATCGGCGGTGCTCGGGATGGAATCAATGAGCTTACCTATGAAATCAGAGATCTGCCCGGCTATCAGGGGGATGATCCCATNNACCATACGTGTTTATCTGATGTCTCAGGTTCAGGGTATTAAGCCCATTAAGGTTTACCAGTATCAGACAAGGCAGGGGGAGAAACCTAAAGCACAGGATTCAGCCGTGTTTCAGGTGAATGGGGAAACGGCGGCAAAGATCCTCGGGCTACGTTGATGTAATTGCATCATCAGGCTTGCGACGGCATCAACCCAATCTTAGCCAGAAATATCTGCTTCTGGCCCAGCGCGATTTTGGACAGCGACCTCAAATATGAGGTTTTTTAGTTTTTTGATCAGTTTGGGGGGCTGCAAGGCGTTTTGTCCGAACGGTATTGGTATTACCTGATATTGCTTGGGAATGCCAATATTCATGAGCTCATTCAAATGAGCAGCTTCATTCCAACACCGAGAAAAATGCCGTGATGCTGATATAGCTATGAACGTGATATGAGAGTTGTAAATATCAGTAAGATATCGGCTTGAAATTCCTAGGGTATCTGTGCAAGAGACAGGCCGTCGTGGACCGGTGGATGCTTATCATAGCCATAATCCTTGCAGCTGTGGCAGCTGTGCAAGGGGCTCGTTACGTGCGCCGAGGTCACAGGTCTCGGTGGACGGTTTTATGGATGCTGTTTTGCTTTATCGCTCAGCTGACAATACTGAGTATTCGCGGTGAAATGCGTGCCAGTTGCCCTCTTGGAGACACGGGTGAGGTGTTGATCTTTTCCGCATGGTCGCTGACAATGTTTTATATGGCGGTGGGCTCTGTTTACCGGCTTTCCCTATTGGGGGTTTTTACAGCGCCGCTCGTCTGTTTTTTATTGTCGTTAGCCTTGATGCCGGGACTGCTTGACGCGAGCCCGGAACGCAAAACGGTGGTAGATGGGTGGAGGGAATCCCATGCTGCCTTTTCCGTGTTGGCATATGGAGCTTTAGGTTTAGCTGCTGTTGCGGGAGTGATGTTTATTGTGCTTAATAGGCAGTTGAAAGATGCGCTGATGAGCACGGGCTTGTTTGCCAACCTGCCACCGGCTCGTGACTTGAGTAAAGTTGTTGGGCGTTTGTTGTTACTTGGCTTTGCATTACTCACCTTAGGGCTTATCTGTGGTCTAGTGATGGAGAAGACGGGCGCTGCTAATAAGCATCTGTATGTCGCCCTTGGGCAATGGGCTGCGTATGCTGTTTTACTGATTTTAAAATGGTGGCGCGGAATGCCGCCAGTAAAGCTGGCCATGGCTGCGGTATTGCTCTTTGTGCTGTCTTTGATGATTTTCCCCCTGATCAACTAGATGGAATTGATATGCATGGGACTCAATCATGAAACCGCACCTGTCGAGGTGAGGGAGCATTTTGCAGTATCTGAGGATCAATTGGGTTCTCAAGCAAGAGCTTTGACGGAGCTGTCAACCATTGCTGAGGGCGTTGTAATATCAACATGCAACCGCATGGAAGTCTACGTGGCCGCAGAAGATCGCCAAATGGGATTGGATGTGCTGCGCCAGCATTTATCCGAAGGTCATGATGACGAGGATATGTCACACCTCTATCAAAAATGTGGAGATGATGCCAAACAGCACCTATTTGCACTGGTGTGTGGACTTGATTCTATGGTGCTGGGAGAGACGGAAATTTTCGGGCAAGTGAAACACGCCTACAAACAAGCTTTCGAGGCAGGTGCAACCAAAGGTATATTGAATCGTCTATTTCAAAAGTCGTTTGCGGTGGGTAAGCGCATCCGCACACATACACGTATTCAAATGGGTGCTACTTCGGTGGGTAATGTTGCCGTTGACCTGGCGGAGAAAATTTTTGGTAAGCTTAACGGTAGTCACGTCATGATCATCGGTGCCGGAGAGACGAGCCGACTGGTCGCTAAGAGCATGATCTCACGGGGGGCGAGCCAGTTGACGGTGACAAACAGATCTATTGAGCGGGCCAGGTCTTTGGCGGAGGAGCTCAATGGTGAGGTCGTTCCCTTTGACTCTTGGGAAGAAGCTCTTGTGAAGGCGGATGTGATCGTCTCTTCAACGGGTGCATCTGAACCCGTGTTACATGCATCTCAAATTGAGGCAGTACGTAAGAAGCGTAAGTTTCGTCCATTGTTTTTAATTGATATTGCAGTGCCACGAGATATTGAGGCACAGGCTGGCGACATCGAAGAGGTCTACCTCTACGACATTGATAAACTGCAGCAACTGGCGAGCCTCGCCAAAGAATCTCGAGCCAAGCAAGTTACACTCTGTGAACAAATGATCGCAGAGGAAATCAGTCAAACATCATGAAACCACTTGTCGTTGGAACACGAGGCAGCGCACTCGCCCTTGCCCAGGCGGATATGACCGAGCGCGCGCTGCAAGCTCATTTTCCTGAGCGCGAAATCGTGCGTAAAATCATCACCACAACCGGAGACAGGCGAACGGATGTGCCGCTCTCGGAAGTTGCCAAGGTGGAGGGGGTTTTCGACAAAGGGGTATTTATCAAAGAGCTTGAGCTTGCGCTGCAAAATGGTGAGGTCGACCTCGCTGTGCATAGCATGAAAGACGTGCCAACCGTGCTCGCGGACCAGTTTGAGGTGGTAGGTGCGCTTGAGCGTGCACCCGTGAGGGATGTGCTGGTATGTTCAGAAGCTGATAGCTTGGAAGCATTACCTGAGGGTGCGCTGGTTGCGACAGGTAGTGTTCGTAGACAAAGGCAATTACAATGGCTGAGGCCAGATATTAAAGTCGTCGATATCCGCGGAAATGTTCCTACTCGGTTACAGAAGCTCCGTGATAACAACGAGCTAGATGCAATCATGCTTGCCGAGGCAGGTTTGGTGAGACTTGGCTATGATTTGAGTGCGGAACTTGAGGGTGGACTGCATGCGGTTGCGATGCCGGCAGATGACTTTTTGCCTGCAGCAGGGCAGGGCATCGTGGGTTTTGAAATTCGTAAAGGAGATACAGATACACGGGCTTATATTGATGCCATCAACCACCATGAATCCATGATATTGCTGAGAGCGGAGCGAGAGTTTCTGCGCTTGTTGGATGCTGGATGTCACACCCCTGTTGGAGTGAGGTCATGGATCGAGGATGGTTCCATCCACATGAAGGCGAGGGTGTTTGATGAACATTCTGATGAAGAGCCAACGGAATCTGATGTTATAGGAGATTTGGCCGAGCCTGAGCAGGTGGCCGGTGAACTTTACAATACTTTGAAATGAGCGGGATATGCTACTTGGCTGGAGCCGGTCCTGGAGACCCGGGTTTGGTAACCCTAAAGGCAAAGCAGTGTATCGAGCAGGCAGATGTTCTTGTTTTCGATGCGCTCAGTAGTGCTGAGCTGCTGACATGGGTGAAGCCGGGATGCGAAACAATCGATGTTGGTAAACGTGCAGCAGACCATAAACTTCCCCAAGATCAGATCAACCAACTGCTGGTGGAGAAAGTTCGTGAGGGAAACGTTGTTGTCAGATTAAAAGGAGGGGACCCAATGATCTTTGGGCGAGGAGGAGAGGAGGCAGCGGCACTCTCTCAGGCAGGGCTGAAATTTGAGATTGTTCCGGGTATTTCATCGGCTTTTGCAGGGCCGATCTATGCGGGGATTCCTCTTACTCACAGGGAATATGGGTCACAACTTACCGTCTTCTCAGGACATGATTCCATTGATAAGGAGAGCAGTGATTTGGATTATGCTCAGCTTGCCAAGGCGCCAGGCACCAAGATTTTTTTGATGGGGGTGGCAAGATTACGTGAGATTACCAGTAAGCTGGTTGAACATGGTGCTGAGCCTGCTACACCGATCGCGCTGACTCGCTGGGCAACCACGGGCAGGCAAAAAACAATCACTGGCACTTTGGCGGATATTGCCGATATTGCCGAAACAGAAAATTTCAAGGCGCCCGCCGTGGGCGTCATTGGTCACATTATTAACGAAATGGAAAATATCGAATGGTATGAAAAACGGCCCCTCAAGGGGAAACGCATTGTTGTCACCCGAAGCCAAGAGCAGGCCCCGGAATTAGTCAACAAGCTCAGCGAACTAGGAGCCGATGTCATCGAGCTCCCAGTATTAAAGATTTGCGACCCTGTTGATAAGAAGGGTTTCGCTGAGTGCGTCGTCAATGTGCACACCTATGATTGGCTGGTATTTAGCAGCACCAATGGTGTGCGTAGGTTTTTTGATGCGTTTTTTGCGCTTTATAAGGATGCGCGCAGCCTAGGGGGTGTGCGTATTGCGGCGGTCGGACCTGGAACGCAAGCGGCCATCGAAAGCTATCGCTTTGCGGTGGATCTCGTCCCAGAACGTCATATTGCCGAAGGTCTGCTCGAGACATTTCAAAATGAGCATAGTATTGATAGCCAGACGATGCTCTGGGTGCGTCCTGAAAATGCTCGCCCCGTGCTTGTTGATGGTTTGACAGAGCAGAATGCTATTGTTGACGAGTGTATTGCTTACCGTATCGAGGCTGAAAAAGATGATCCCACGGGAGCGGTGGAGCGTCTCTCAGAGGAGGGGGCGGACATGATCACCTTCACCAGTTCCTCAACAGCAAAGTATTTTCATGATCTTGGTCTGCCATGGCCTGGTGATTGTGTCGCGGTAAGCATCGGCCCAATAACCACCGCCAAACTCAAAGATTTGGGACGTGAGCAGCTCATTGAGGCTGAAAGCCACAGTATTGAGGGCATTGTGACAGCTATTGTTGAGCAGCTCAGTGGCAGTTAATACGTTATTTAGCTTGCACGAGAGCGCGCTAGAGGGCAGTATTCAGCTCCTTACAATAGTATCTTTATAAACAAACTAAGGTTTAAATGATTCATTTTCCCGATTACGCACCGCTTGGTGACGACCAAAAGAAGCAACTTTCATTATCACTAGGTTCCTTAAGCCCAGAGCAATTGGCTTGGGTGAGTGGTTTTATTGCCGGCTCTGGCAACGCCAATCAACTTGTCTCTGCTGATGCTGGCTCTACAGCTTCGGTGAGCTCGGCAAGTCAGTCGATCACCGTACTTTATGGAACGGAGTCCGGAAACTCGGAAGCACTGGCTAGTCAGCTTGTTTCTCAGGCGAAGCAAAAGGGTTACCGGCCACAGTTACTTAATATGGCTGACGCTACACTTGCCAGCCTTGGGGAGTCAGAGCGTTTACTCGTCGTGGTAAGCACCTGGGGTGATGGTGAGCCACCAGAATCTTCGGAAGCTTTCTACAACGAGCTGATGGAGGGTGAGCTTGCACTAGGTGGAGTTGAATTTTCTGTCTGTGCTTTGGGAGACACGAGTTACGACCTGTTTTGCCAAACAGGTAAGGACATCGATGCGAGGTTAGAAAAACTCGGAGCCAAGCGTGTAGTCGATCGTGTCGATTGTGACCTTGAGTTTGATGAAGCTTTTGCAGGCTGGAGTCATTCAGTTTGGACTGAGTTTGGAGCCGGTGCGGCAGTGGCTGCACCGTCAGCTTTGCAGCAGAGCCAACAGCTTGTTTTTGATAAGAAGAACCCTTTCCCTGCTGAGGTCATCGAGAACCAACTGCTTAGCAGTAGTCGTTCAGCAAAAGAGACCTACCATATTGAGCTTTCGCTTGAAGGTTCGGGCTTTGATTACCAGCCAGGTGACGTGCTTGGTGTGATCCCACGAAACTCTGACGATGTAGTGACGGCTTTCCTCAAAGCTAGCGGTCTCGATGGTAGCACGGAAGTGGAGCATCACGTCATCGGCAAAATGCCCTTGGTCAACGCGCTGACGACAGAGCTCGATATTACCGGCTTGTCTCGTAAGGTAGCGGCTTCATGGCAACAGATTTGCGGCTCAGAGGAGTTGGCTGAGTTGCTGGCACCTGAGTCTAAAGAGAAGTTCAAGGAATGGAGCTTTGGGCGTCAGATTATTGACTTGCTTGAGTTTTATCCGGCCAAAACATTGAAGCCTCAGCAGCTTGTTGATATTTTGCGTAAGCTTCCGGTTCGCTTGTATTCAATAGCATCTAGTTTCAAGGCGCATCCAGGAGAAGTTCATATGACGGTGGCGGCAGTGAGATACAACACCCATGACAAAACTCGAAAGGGCGTAGCCTCAACTTTCCTTGCTGATGACGCACCGAAGGGTTCGAAGGTTTCTGTATACACTCATCACAACAAGAATTTCCGCCTGCCTGATAGCAATGACACTCCGATTATCATGGTTGGGCCAGGCACCGGCATTGCGCCATTCCGAGCATTCATCGAAGAGCGTTCTGCGGCACAGGCTAAGGGAAACAGTTGGCTGTTCTTTGGCGATCAGCACTACAACGAAGACTTTCTCTATCAGCTTGAATGGCAGGAACACATGAAAAATGGTGCTTTATCGCGGATCGATGTGGCCTTCTCGCGCGACCAACCAGAAAAAGTTTACGTTCAGCATAAGCTAGCGGAACACGGCAAAGATATTTGGCAATGGTTGCAGAACGGGGCTCACTTTTATGTCTGTGGAGATGCCACGTATATGGCGAAAGATGTTAATCAAACCTTGATTGATATCATCGCAGCTCAGGGTGAAATGAGTCAAGAAGAGGCGGAAGCTTATGTTGCCGCATTGAAAAAAGACAAACGCTACCAGCGCGACGTTTATTAGGAGACGCTAAGCACAAACATATTTATCGGTTCGTTAGAGCCAATTACTAATCATATTATGAGCAAAGAGATAAAGCTATCGGCCAATGAGCCACTTAAAATCAACAGTGATTATTTGCGGGGAACCTTGGCTGAAGAAATTGCTGATGCCAGCACGGGTTCGATTGCAGCGGATAGTCAGCAGCTTAGCAAATTCCACGGTATGTATTTGCAGGATGACCGTGATGTCCGCAAAGAGCGCCGTCAAAAGAAGCTCGAAAAAGCATTTAGTTTTCTGATTCGGGTGCGCCTTCCAGCGGGAGTAGCCAGTCCTCAGCAATGGCTCGGAATGGACCGTATTGCTGACGAATACGCTAACGGAACACTCAAGATCACCACGCGTCAGACATGGCAGTTACACGGGGTGATTAAAAACAATCTGAAGTCTTCTATTCAGGCAATGGATAAGGTTCTTTTGGACTGTATTGCTGCCTGTGGAGACGTGAATCGTAATGTCATTTGTAATGCTAACCCACACTTGAGTGATGTGCACTCTGAGGCAGTTGAATTGTCACGCAAAATCAGCGAGCACCTGTTGCCACAGAGCCGAGCTTACCATGAGATTTTCCTCGATGAGGAAAAGGTGATTAGTAGTGAAGAACAAATCGAGCCGCTGTATGGCAAAACCTACTTGCCGCGTAAATTCAAAATCAACGTGGCGGTTCCTCCGGGTAACGATACGGATATTTATGCACAGTGCCTCTCCTTTATTGCGATTGTGGAAGCAGGGAAAATCGTCGGTTACAACGTGACCGTTGGTGGCGGTATGGGCATGACCCACGGCAAGGAAAACACCTTCCCTCGCACCGCAGATTTGATTGGTTTTGTTACTCCAGACAAGGCGGTAGATGTTGCTGAGAAGGTGATGCTGGTGCAGCGTGACTTTGGCGACCGCACAGACCGCAAGCAGTCTCGACTTAAGTATACGGTCGAACGCATGACGGCAGACGGCTTCCGCGATAAACTAGAGGAATACCTTGGCTATCAACTGGAGCCTGCGCGCGATTTCACCTTTGAATACAATGGCGATCGTTTCGGTTGGGTTCAGGATGATAAGGGAAGTCATCATCTGACTTTATTTGTTCCGGGTGGCCGGGTGTGTGATACTCCATCATCACCGATGAAGTCGGGCATTGCCGCTGTTGCTAAAATTCATAAGGGGGAGTTCCGCATGACGGCCAACCAAAACCTCGTTATTGCAAATATCAGTGACGAGCAAAGGCCAGAAATCGAAGCGATTCTGAAGGAATATAAGATTCTTAATAGCCATGAGCGCTCTGCACTTAGACTCAATTCGATTGCTTGTGTAGCCTTGCCTACATGCGGCTTGGCACTTGCCGAGGCTGAGCGTTATCTGCCTGATCTGATCACCGAGCTCGAGGAAGTTGTCGAGGAGGCTGGATTAAAACACGATGCGATTACGATACGTATGACCGGATGCCCTAATGGATGCGGTCGGCCGTTTCTTGCTGAGATCGGTTTTGTCGGTAGGGCACCTGGCAAATATAATGTTTATCTCGGAGGAGGCTTCCACGGGCAGAGGCTCAACAAGCTCTATCGTCAGTCAGTCCTGGCCGGCGACATCAAAGAATTACTCTC
>DBBL01000185.1 GCA_002292185.1 Akkermansiaceae bacterium UBA985
CTCAATTGATCAGCAACAATGTCGCCCGCGCCTCCCAGAGTGACTTCGCTAGCCCCACCTCGGTTTTTGGTCACTAATTGACCTCCTGATACACGAGCCCCTTCTGCAACGACAACGAGGGAGCTGCGTTTACCGTCTGCTTCACGCTGTTTGATGAAATCGGCCACCTTATCAATATCAAAATCAATTTCAGGGATGAGGATCGCATGAGCCCCTCCGGCAATGCCGCCCCAGAGAGCTATCCAGCCCGCATGACGGCCCATGACCTCGAGCACCATGATGCGTTTGTGGCTCTGCCCCGTTGTTTGCAGGCGGTCAAGAGCATCAACCACAGAGGTAACAGCACTATCAAAACCGAAGGTCATCGCCGTTGCCTGCAGGTCGTTATCGATTGTCTTCGGCACTCCCACAACATTGAAGCCTTCATGATTCATCTGCAGCGCTGTAGTTAGCGAACCATCACCGCCTATTACAATAAGAGCTTCAATACCAAGGTCGTTGACGTTTTTGCGGGCGGCATCGATGATGTCGCGTGGGATCTTGGCAATGTCCCCCTCCCCAACCTTAGCTGCAAAGTGTCCTTTGTTTGTTGTTCCTAGAATGGTGCCACCCAGCTTGGCAATGCCAATGGTGTCATTGGGAGTTAACTTGATGTAGTCGCCGCCATCAGGCAGCAGGCCTTCGAACCCATCGATAAAGCCGTAAACTTCCCAGCCCAGCTTATCGGCTGCGCCAACAACGCCATTAATCACCGCATTTAACCCCGGGCAATCGCCCCCACTATTTAAAACCCCTATTTTCATATTTAAAATTATCACAATGACTGATTCGGCACATCCGAATCGCATTGACTATATTATCATTCACACGGTGACGCTGTCACACCTCGGCTTACTGCAAACGAGGGACTTGAATTAGCTCTCGTCCTTTAGATGACACCGTGAATCCTGACGCCGCCCACTGATCGTATAATGGCCATGCCTCCGTGATCAACTGCTTAGCTCGTGTTGTTCTGTCATGACTACCCAGAACAACCACCACGAGGTCGCGTTTTCTAATCTGAGAGCGAGAATCATCAATTTTCCGAACGACTGGGCTCCGATGAGCATTGAGGCTTATGCACTGGCCGGCAGTGGCACTCGTGTCAGCCTTGATGCCGTTAATGCCATATTCACCCAACAAGGGGTTGGAGTTTTTGAGCAGATACGAACGCTTGGCTCCGCTATTGTTGACAATCGTGACGGTCCGATTTGGCTGTTTGACATAAAAAGCAAATCCTACATCGCGCATTACATGAACACTAATGCGGGCTATATCGGAAGCTGTAGAGTATGCCCGCCTGCTGTCTGAATCCAGTCCATGAGCATTAGTAAACCGAGTGCGGCGCATGCCAAGTGACTTCGCCAGTTGGTTCATTTCATAAACAAATGTTTTTTTGGCATCACCCGCGAGCTGTCGTTTTTGTAGAATAGCCTGTCCGACATGAACAGAAAGAGTGTGTGCGGCAATGCTATCCGCGCTAAGTAGTGCTGCATAAAGAGCATCTCGCAGCTGGATCCTGTCACCGGGCATCAGCTGCATAGGATTAGGGCCCATCAAAAGAGAAGCGCACTGCGGAACGATAATGTATGATGAGAGGCTTGTTCCAGATAGGCTGGCCCAATCAAGGGTAACTCGTGCGGCTGCTATTTTGGTAAGTCCAGCGACAGGCCGTTTTTTTTCAGTGTTGTATGCAAGCAACACGCGGCCTGTATTAGCCTCCATAACAAGATAGCTCTCAGCGGCTTGACTGGAAATGGCGGAGCCTGTGAATAGGCTTAGGGCAAAAAGAGTTAAAAACTTCATATATCGTTTAATGAGGCGGTGCCGGCGCAAACATACTCGCAACCAGCTATCTGACAACCTTGTAATACTTTCTTGTAAATTTGAACTTAGAGCCTAGAGTGCGCCGTCAGGATTTTTCATGCACGTTATCACAATAGCTACTCCCACACCTTTTGAAGGCTCAAGATTCATTGCTCGAGCAAGGTGGAATTGTATACGTGCTTATCAAATGATCCGGCAGTCAAGAACCATAACGGCTGCTCAAGAAAACCTGGCAAACAAACAATCCGCTCTTCGCAGAGCAGGAGCACAAATCATGGCACCTAAGCCTGAATCACATTACGACAAGTTCGGCTGCGCACTAGAGGCGGCCAGTGCTTGCTTCTCTGGGCTTGCGAACGTCAGCTATGCAGATGCCGCCATGCCAATGTGCTCCACACAATACAAAACGACTTATAACAATGTCTCAAGAAAACAACAACAACTCCCACTCAAGTGGGGGGCAGGGCCGCCAAGGCGGCAACAATCGTAACAGAAACCAGAACCGTAATAGGAACCGCAATAGCAACCGCAATAGGAACCGCAATGGCAACAGCCAAGGCGGTGGAAGGTCCGGCAACCGCAGTAGTCAAGGTGGAGGTGGTCAACGCCGCCGTCAGCCGAAGCCTGCGCCATTAACCGCTTGGGAAAAAATCCTTAAGTTCCTGGGTTTATACAAGGCTCCTACAAGACCTCCTCGTAGACGTCCTGGAACAACCACCGAGAGCGCACCCAAAACGAACGTTCGTAACGCTCGTGGCAAACAGCAAGGCGAGAGGAAAAAGCAACCCAGCGGACCAGTTCCAGCTAAGGGCCGTGGCGCAGGTGAAAAAGGCAAGGATTTCCCTGTCGAAACACCACGCCTCTATGTGGGCAACTTATCCTACGATGCTAACGAGCACGATCTCGAAGAGCTATTCAAAGGAATCGGTACCGTCAAAAACGTAGAGATCATCTATAACCGACAGACTCACCGATCCCGGGGATATGGTTTCATCCAAATGCTCAATGTCGATGATGCGCAAAAAGCTGTTGAGGTCCTCCACGACCAACCTTTCATGGGTCGTGATATGATCGTCAATGGTGCCAGCTCTAAGCCTGCTGACACAGACCGGTCCTCTAATGACTCTGACCGCTCTCCTGGTAATGAATCGTCCGATTCGGAAGATAAGGACGCAGCAG
The DNA here is from genome assembly GCA_002292185.1 of Akkermansiaceae bacterium UBA985. GTDB lineage: Bacteria > Verrucomicrobiota > Verrucomicrobiia > Verrucomicrobiales > Akkermansiaceae > Oceaniferula. The sequence goes on from DBBL01000185.1 coordinate 3,046, forward strand.
CCACCCCAGCGGAGTAAAGCCAAGTGATCTAAGAACTATAATCAACTGACCCGCTTGTGAGTTTATCTCCAGGCGGGTTTTCTCTGCAAACTCTAGTCCACTCATGGAACAATCGATTTATGTATGTGGCCCGACGGCATCGGGCAAATCCTCTTTGGCCATCGAGCTCGCTTGCTTGTTGGATGGGGAAATCGTCAATGCTGACGCTTATCAGCTTTATCGCGGGTTGGAAATCATCTCGGCAGCACCAGATGCTTCTGAGCTAATCTGCGCCCCTCATTGCCTCTATGGTGTGCTGGAGCAGGAAGAATTATGTGATGCCATGCAATTTCGTAAGATGGCACTCACGGCAATCGCAGAAATACAATCAAGAGGAAAGCTGCCAATCATCACCGGCGGCTCAGGCCTATACCTAAAGTTCTTGAGCCATGGGCCGTCTCCGGTCCCCACTGGTGATGAAGCATTGCGCGAACAATTAGCTCTCGAGAGTGATGATGCCCTGGTTGCCAGACTATGTGAGATTGATCCAGAGGGCGCCGAGCTTACCAATTTGAAAAATCGCCGCTACGTCATGCGGGCACTTGAAATTTGCCTCCTCTCTGGTCGTAAGATGTCAGAGCTCAAAAATGACTGGAAACATAAGAGTGATGCTATCGAAAAAAATCTTCGTGGCGTTTATCTCCAATGGGACAAAGATCTACTACGAGATCGCATTAATCGACGTGTTGATATCATGTTGGAATTGGGAGCCATCGAGGAAGTAGCGGCATTAAAGAATCCCTCTGCCACTTGCGAAAAGGCTATTGGTATTCCTCAGATCAAATCCTACCTGGCGGGCGAAATTGACCTTACTGAGTGTAAAGAAAGAATCGCCGCCGCCACCAGGCAGTATGCTAAAAGACAGCGCACATGGTTCAGCAAGGAAAACTGGCTCACCCCCTGTCCTATTGATCCTGATACTGTGATGAAGGATCTCGCAGAGGAACTTGCCCGCAAACTTTAATTCCGACTAATCCAGACGAAGCCCTCAAGGCGAGCTGGCTGCATCCTTCGCTTAGCCTCTTCGTAATGTTGAAAAGAAGAGTCTGATGAAATGCTGAGGCAGTAATTTAGCTGCATAAGCAGTCGCCACAAGAGAGACGCCGGCGAGAGCAGTGAACTGAAGACTGTGAGGCACATTGTATTTCGCCATTAAGGCCTGCGCAATCACAGCGAACAAACCTGAGATGCAGTCGAGCAGATTAAGTCCCGCTATGATTCGGCCACGTTTATCGGATGGGCATATGTCTTGCAGATATGCGTTAAGTGGAACTAACAAAGTAGCGCCCCCTGCCCCGGCAACGGCAATCCATATTTTAATCCAGGGGGATTCGATCGTCGTCAGGGCCAGTGCGACAGAACCAAATGCCATAAGAAAACCTCCTATCGGAACCAAACCCAGCTCGATATTTTTTCTGCAAATAAAGGAACTAATCATGCCACCTCCGGCAATACCACCACTGGCAGCGAGCATGAGCCATGCAATATCGCTACCAAAGCCAACACCCCCACCTGAGGTATCCTTGCCCATCTGAATCGCTGCAAGGTTAAGAAAGCCTGCAAAGCCCCAGAAAAAAGCAATGCCTACAGCGCTCAGTCTTATTCTGCGATCAATGCAGAGATCTTTTAACTGCGCAAAATGCTCCCATAAGATCTTCAATTCAAATTTCCTTTTGCCCATTGCTGGTATTTTCTCAACACCATAAGAAAGCATGATGGTAGGAATCGCCGCCAGGGTAATGACCAATAGTGGAATGAGCGCAGCGTCCCAACCATTGGAAGCGGCTCCCGGGTGCCTAGATTCGAGCTCAACCAAATTAATATCGAACCACTTACTTGAAAGAATTTGACCGGCGCAGACCGCCAATACGACTGACATCTCCAGAATACCACTAGCAAACCCCAATCTACCATGACCGACTAACTCCTTCACAATACCCCTTTTGGCGGGACTAAGAATAACCGACTCTACAGAAAGTATGAAAAACCCAAAAATGGCCAGCCACAAACTCTGGTAATAGATGGCCGACAATATGCAGATGAAAACAGCGAACTGTAAAAAAATGGCCCCTCGGATAACACTGGTTTTGCTGTAACGATCCGATAGCCAACCAGCAATCGGAGCAAACATAATAAACGGGAGAACAATTAAGGCTCCCAGTATATACTCAAGACCGTTAGCCACCGGTATGCTGCTGGTGCTTGCTAGCAAGCCACCCAGAGGAATCAATAGAAACTGGGCTGCCTTGTCATTAAATGCATTTTGAGTCTGCAAAATTAACAAGCTATAGAACGACGCCCAGTTTCTGCGCGTAGGTCTGGATTGTGGTTGGTGACCAGTCACCCCGTATAAATGGCAGCCTACTCAAAAAATGCGAGCCTATCATTCAGGCTTTTTATCACCTTTCTCTCTAGCTTCACTCCGTGGCTTAATGGTCATTAGCTCGGCGTTTGTATTACGTCGGCCTAGGTTAATACCATGTCTTACAGGCTTGCATTGGGTCCCATTGCTTTATACTCATTGGCAGGTTGATTTAGCACCCTTATCCAGAATGAATTTTTTAAGACACCTGATACTGACCGCAATGCTCGTTATGCTTTGCAGTCATTGCGGTGGCCCAGGTAGTCCTAATGGCCTGCAACAAAGCCCCTACAAGGCATTGCATATAAATCCATTTAAGCCTGGAAACTATCACCATTTCCGAGCTCAAAAAGGCTATCCGAGGAATTACTCGATTTATAAAGACAGCAGGGTTCTGGCACAAACCAACGAGTCAAATTCAAGCATCAGGATCGATTTATCTGAGCAGAGAGCCTATCTAATGAATGATTCGAAATTGGCGATGGACTACCCTGTTGCAACTGGGCGGTCAGCTTTCCCAACGCCTCCAGGAAAGTATATGGTTCTTGAGAAAATCAAATCCGGAAAACGTTCTGCCACCTACGGTAAAATCTATGATGCGGATGGTGAATTGGTTAATGATGATGCCGACAGCAGAAAAGACCCAGTTCCTCCAGGGGGGAAATACGTTGGCGCTGAAATGCCTTATTGGATGCGGATCAGTTGGGATGGAATAGGAATGCACAAAGGGCGAGTGCCTCGCTACCCGGCATCACATGGATGTATTCGCACCTACTATAAAATTGTCTCCACCGTCTACTCGAAGGTCAAAGTAGGCACGCCGGTGACGATTGTCCCGTAGCAACATTATTCACGATGCTGGATTGAGCTCACATAAGCTCTACGCCGAACCGTTTCATGATCCACGCGGTGAGCACAAACAGCACGGCTGTGAGCACGCAGCTAGCGAGCAGGGTCCAGCCATAGTGAATGCCCTTGCGTAGCATCCACGGCATGAGCAAGAACATCGGCATGGTTGGAATAACATACCAAAATGTATACCATGCGTGGTTGGCTATCTTCTCTGTTTGCTGCTCCCCCTTGAGCTCAAAAAACATCCATGTCATCGCCAGCACGGTAACCATCGGTAATGCGGCTATGAGCGCGCCCAGTCTATCGCTGCGGCGAGCCACTTCAGAAATCAAAACAACTAAGCCCGCGGTGATCAGATACTTTAAAATAATAGGCATAAACTTCTCCTTGGAGTGAACTTATTACAGCGTATTGTATCGGCAGTATGCAAGCATATCCAGCCATCTTCATTTTTACTGTCGCTCTTTTAGGAGTCGCGTCGATCTCCTGCACGCCAAGCTCAGCAGTGAGCCCTCGCCAGCCTTTGGCGAAGGAGGGGCACCAACAAGCCCCAGGAATCAAGCTGTCCAATTCGGACAGACGGAAAATCGGCAATAAAATCTGGCAAAATGAATCTGGCGGAGCTGTTTCAGGCTTAACCCACTGGAACGTTGGTGAGGAATTTCCCTCAATGGGCATTGGCCATTTTATATGGTACCCCGAAGGATTCCACGGCCGCTGGACTGAGTCCTTTCCGCGTTTCATAGCTTACGCCAATCAACGCAAGCCACTGTCCATGCCTGAATGGGTAATAAACAGCAGGCATTGCCCTTGGCCTGACAAGGAGTCTTTCGCACACGATTTCAACGGTCCGAGGCTTCGTGCACTACGTCATTGGCTGACCAATAACGTATCCCTGCAAACCGATTACATCATTGAAACTAGCAGAGAAGCGTTGCCCAATATCATGAGCGCTGCACCAGCTCAGCAAAGAGGTGTCATCAAAGCCAACTATGACAAAGTCTCAGCCACAGCAAATGGTACTTACGCCCTTATCGACTACGTCAATTTTAAGGGTGATGGGACCAACCCTACGGAAAGATACAATCGCCAAGGATGGGGTTTGATGTGGGTCCTTGTTGAGATGCGGGATGTTCCAGCTGGGCATGCGGCAGCGGCTGAGTTCGCCGCAGCTGCTAAGCGCTGCTTGGATCGCCGTATTACCAATTCCCCACCATCAAGAGGAGAAAAACGATGGCGTGCTGGATGGCATAACCGATGTGACACCTACGCGAGAGCTTTCTAGCCGCATGCTGCTATGCAGCCCATGATTCAAGCTTCTCTATGGCAGCACAAATGTAGTCTCTCGAATGAGCTCAATCGGGCCCTTTGTGCGCATATCCCCCAAGCCATTCATAACCGGATTTGACATCATGATCTCGCCCTTCATTTCCATCCTGAGAGGAATTTGGTAGTCTAGCGATTGCAGCATTATTGACTTTCCGATGAGCTGCATCTCCTTGCCCTGTAATTCTCTGCCGAGAAGGTTAAAGCTAGTGAGTATCTCAGCGCAGTCGTAACCTTGGTGCTTAACCAGTGAGCGGAAAAAAACCTTGAAGGTGCCGTTCATTTCCTCAAGGCCTCCCGCATATGAGTTGAGCTTAGCCGGATCAACTTCCCAAGTATCACCAAGCTTGCGAGGAGAGCGACCGAAAATTACCCTGCTATTGAATCCCGCTATTTGGCGAGCCAGCTCATCAATATGGTTACGTTGATCTGGATTAGCTTCTGCACCATCGATCACACCCTGCCAGTTACCATCTGACTTAGTGAACATCATCGTTTGCCGATGCAAGGGGCCTTTTTCATTGGGTTGAGGTGCCGGCCTTCCATTGACGATTGCTCGTCCGGTGATCTCATCCTTCTTGAATTCCATCCTGATGCTGGTGTCGCTGATATAGTCTGAGACGTAGGCACGCTTAAACTCCTTGGTCATCAACCCGCTTATTTTCTGATCTCGTAGATTTGCATCTATGGATGCATTGAGGATCAATCTCGTTTCTTTAGTAGAAGCGGTGGCTCCAGCAGGAATCAGCCAATCCTGACTTGAGAGAATATGGGGCACATCGTGCAGGTCTTGGGCAACACCGTCCGCTTCATCCTTGTTACTAGCAGATGGTTTGTCTCCACATGTTGAAAGCAGGAACATCAGCCCGAGTGCTGTTAAAAAAATACGAAAGGTATATTTCATGAGCTTACGAAGATTGACTTCTACGAGGTCTTCGGCTCATCATTTTGCGTAATAGGAAGACCGGAACAGAGCTCATCACCGCGGCCATGAAGGCAATTTTTTTGCCGGGGTAGTGCCGTGCTTTGTTTTTTTGTATGGCAGTGAGCGCCTCTTCAACCACTTGCACAGCATCCACATAAACGGACTCCCCACCTGGTGTCACATTGGAAACCTCTTCACGCTGCGCTACCTGGCCAAAGCCTGTGTGAACAGGCCCAGGACAGAGCGCGAGCACCTTGATGCCATGGCCCATAAGTTCGATACGCAGAGCTTCCGAAAAGCTAGTCACATAAGCCTTGGTGGCAGCATAGACTGCAAAATCTGGAATGGCTAAGATACCGGCCAGTGAGCTCACATTGATGATGCTTCCTGACCCCTGCTTGATCATGCCAGCCAGCGAAGAATGAGTAAGGTGCGTGAGCGCTTCCATGTTGATGCGCATCATGGTTTCTACTTTTTGCCAGTCGGAGGATAAGAATTCTCCATAGTCCCCTATCCCTGCATTATTGATCAAAAAATCGGGTTCTAGCTTGAGGGAACGAATGGATTCTAAAACGCTTTCTCGTTGATCAATTTCAGTAAGGTCTGCCTGCAGGCAATGCACCTGAACACCCGGACTTGCAGCCTCTAATTGCGCAGCGAGTGATTTGAGCCGCTCTAAACGTCGAGCAACGAGGACCAGAGCCTTAGAGACTGGAGCTAATTGACGGGCGAACTCAGCACCGAGTCCAGATGAGGCACCGGTAATGAGCACACATCGATATAATGAAGTCGACGCCATAGAATGTCTATTTAAGCAACGGGCGGCTGCTGGTTATTTTTCGCATCGACCTTAATAACACGGAGAGGAAGACGCTGGATAACTTCCCCATCAATACTTACATCAATGAAGTAGACCCCTACCTCGGTAAACTTAAGCCCTTGCAGGTTCAGGATCAAGTTGCGGTGCAGGAACGGCACATCCTCAGGTAAGTCGACCGGCATATCTGCCTTGATCGGCATTTTGGCATCGATTGATTTTCCGTCACCATCAATGATATTGACTGTGAATTTATGCGCTCCGTTGTCCTCGGGAGTAATGCACAAGCGCAGAGCGAGGCAACAGTGAGGCTGAACGATAGGTAAAGCTGGAGCGGCCAGCACATCGATTGTTCCGGAAACAACCATTTTGCCATTATAGTCGGCGGCGAAGTCACAAAGGGTAGCGATTTGAATATCCATAATAAGAAGATGAGTAGGTTAAATGATGTTGATGGTAGAAGGTATTTATTGATTGCGGAGCGAGTGAGCAAGACCGCATCAAGAGTAATCAGAGGCTCTTAATTAGCTGTTCTCACCAGATTCAAGTTGGTCGAGCCGTGCGCGTAGATTTTTGACTTCCTGAGCTAACTTGGGCAGGCGTGCTATGTGAGCGAGTTTTTTTTGCTCCTCCCTGAGAGGTCTTGCCGGCATGCCCTTGTAGACCATGTCACCTTTGAGGTCCTTGAGTGCACCTGTTTGGGCGGTCAGCACAGCGCGGTCATGGATTTTAATGTGGCCGCCAACACCTGCCTGGGCTGCCAGAGTGACGTAATTGCCAAGCGAGCTGCTGCCGGCCATCCCTGACTGAGCAACAATCAAGCAGTGTTTGCCGATGTGGACGTTGTGAGCGATTTGCACAAGATTGTCGATTTTGCTACCTTCACCGATGACCGTTTTGCCGAACCGTGCACGATCGATTGTGGTATTAGCACCGATCTCCACGTCATCCTCAAGAACGACGA
>DBBL01000104.1 GCA_002292185.1 Akkermansiaceae bacterium UBA985
CAACATCTACGCAAACTCTATACTTCGTCCCATGTCGAGGGTCTGGCTGCTGAATACCAATCACTCACACAGCGCGGGGAAGATACTCAGTCGTTTTGGGAGCGCCGCACTCGCCGCATTGGCACACCCAGAAAATTCGCTGAGGGAATCAATGAGGCATTCGCTCGTTGGGTTAAAAAAAACCGCCCGCAACTTTACGAAACACTAGATGGCAATGTTTGTCGTAAGGAAATAACCCAAGTTTATTTGGATCAACTTCAAAAGCAACGTGATGTCGCCTGCCGTATGGATCAGGATGCCGTTCTGCATGATGACGGATCAGAGCCACGCAAATACTGGTGCGGATTCGCCGATGCTCTGCGTGGCGATGAAGATGCGTTAGATGGACTCCGAGAGCTCATGAGATCAGCAGCAGCTGATGCTCCAGAGATCAAGGAACTGGGCTACTGTAGCCAACTCGCGCATAACACTCTTAAGAAAAAATCTCTTTCCGACCACTCAGGGAAAAATTCATCAAGATCAACAAGCAAACGCGGCAAGCGGACCGCAAACGAGACCGCAGATAATTTAGCAGAGCACATAGCGCCTCAAGCATCTGCGCCTCCTAAGCCGATGAGCCACAAGATGAAGCTCAGGCTAATGAGCACGGCCATCCTGCTCCTGCTCATTGCAACCGGAGCAGGAACCATGTATGCCATGAAAGAATGGCGTAAATATGAGGCTAATACAAACGCTCTAGAACTTGCTAACTCTGCACCCAATACCGAGAATATTGCCAATGGTGAATCTCAGCCTCAACAAGAATTAGAGATTGCTCAAACCAAGCTTGATACTAAGAAACAGCAGCTTGCTGAGATAACCGCCCGTCTTTATGACACGGAAGCACGACAACTTGCCGATGATTTTGCCAAGTCGACTAATCCACAGATAAGACTGAGAATGTGTAGATACCCCGACCAAGTCAGCAAACGACTGGATAGCTATCCTGAAAGGGCTCTTAGTGAAGCAGCCACTGAGGTAACATTCATTGATGTTGTTAACCTTGGAGGCATCATGGCCGCACGCTTTGTAGCAAAATTCGTAGACAACAGCTCACGCTTAATCTGCATAGTCTCCACCGAGGATGGCTTGCGTGTTGATTGGGATTGTTACGCACGTCATAACGCTAAAGCCGTGCCATTGTTGCTAGAAGGCAAAACCCAATCTGCGGAATTGCGCATTTTCGCCAGAAAATCACATTACTACAACTTCACATACCGAGATGACAAACGGTGGACCGCTTTCGAACTATCAAGCCCCGACTTTAAGGATATCATCTACGCATACAGCCTCAAAGAAACAACAACGGGCAAACTACTGGATGCTGCATTCAAAAACGCAGCATTAGAAAAATCCGTTCAGCTAACGTTACAGGTTTCTTCAAACCAGGATACTCACAAGAGAAAACAATTTAATATTGATCGCATATATGCCTTTGGCTGGGTGCGGGCAGAAAAAGACATCGAAGACATCTACCGCGCAAATGTTGACACCATAGGAGGACAGGCAACCAACAAGTAGAAGTCCTCATGCATGACCCCATCAGATACCAGCTCTGCAAATACTATGGATACCACAGGAAAACATATTCTTTTCTTTGATGGTGACTGCCTGTTTTGCCAAAAAACAGCACAGCTTTTGTATCGTTGGGATAAAACGCAAACAACCTATTTTACTAGTCTGCAAGGGGAAACAGCATCAATGCTTCCCCCCACATGGAGAAATACAACAGACACCAAAGGACACGCCTCGGGTAATGCAGTATTGATTGAGTCGTGCGGCCAAAGTGACGAACTGAGATGGCGGGGAGCTAATGCCACCCTGCGCGCCCTTTATCTTACTCGTGGTCCGTTAGCTATTTTTTGGATCTTCTATTTCCTGCCGGACTTTCTGAAGAATACAGTCTACGATTTCATCGCCCGAAACAGGCACAGGCTAAGCGGCAACAAAAGTTGCCCGCTACCAAACCAATGCTTCAGAGACAGGTTATTGCCTTGAGAGTAAAACCCTAGCGATAAACCAAGCCACTTTTTCTCAATAGGCCATTCTCAATAGGCTAGATCAAAAACAGCTAGCTTAATAGGCATGTTAAGCAAGCCATCTATCTCGGTGACTGTCCTGCCAAGGTTTGTGCTACCATGATTTTCACTGCCATGATTTGTGCTACCATGGCTGCAGCAGATTTAGGCCTACTCAGAAGCTTCGGCCATAGCCTCTTTGACCTTGACCTCGATCTCCTTGTAAAGGTTCTCATCGTCCTTCAAAGCAACCTTCGTACCGTCGCGGCCTTGAGCAAGCTGGTTCCCTGAATAACTGAACCAACTGCCTCGCTTCTGGATAATATCAAACTCAATAGCCAGGTCGATCAAGGACCCTACCGATGAGATACCTTCGTTATAGATGATATCGAACTCAGCTTCTTTGAAGGGTGCAGCCACCTTATTCTTCACTACCTTGATACGGGTTCTAGCTCCTTGGACTGTACCGTCAGTCGCCTTAATCTGTCCTATGCGGCGGATATCAATACGCACAGATGAGAAAAATTTCAGTGCGCGACCACCGGGGGTGGTCTCTGGGCTACCAAACATTACCCCGATCTTCTCGCGGATCTGGTTGGTGAAAATACAAGTCGTGCGCGCCTTCGAAATAAGCGCGGTAAGTTTGCGCATGGCGGCACTCATAAGTCGCGCTTGGGCACCAACCGTACTGTCACCGATTTCACCTGCAAGCTCCTGCTTGGTTACTAATGCAGCCACTGAGTCGAGCACCACTACATCAATGGCGTTTGAGCGGACAAGCGTCTCACAAATCTGCAGGGCTTCCTCACCGGAGTTAGGCTGTGAGACAAGTAAGTCGTCGATATTAACACCCAGTTTGGCGGCATAGGCGGGATCAAGCGCATGCTCTACATCAATAAATGCGGCAAGACCCCCCGCTTTTTGAGCTTTAGCAATCACCGTGAGTGTAAGCGTTGTTTTACCAGATGACTCAGGCCCGTAGATCTCGACAATACGGCCACGAGGAAAACCACCTACTCCGAGCGCACGGTCTATTAAAAGATTTCCTGTGGGGATGACATCTACATCTACACGATGGCCATCGCCTAAACGCATGATGGCCGTTTCACCAAAGTCTTTCTGAATTTGTGAGATAGCGAGATCTAGATTTTTCTTGCGAGCCGCGATGACTTTATCGTCTGATTTGTTAGCGCTAGGAGATGCCATGGATTTTTTAGTGGTAGGTGCTTGTGGAAGTGGTGATTTCGCAGAAGCTGCGGACACCTCTGATGGGGCAGTGGTAGACTTGGCTGCTGCGGACTTATTTGTAGTTCTAGTGGTTGCGGTACTCATGACAATAGTTGTTTTTGATTTTTCGCATATTGCCTGAAGCTTTTACCTAGGTCAACAAAAAACTGTTCAAAAGATCACTGTTTGTGAGAACATGTTCATTTGAAGGGGTTCTCGTCCGCTTTGGCACACGATCATGGCACAAAAAGGAATGGTTCTTGCATCAAAATACGGCATGATCCTGCTTATGAGTGATCACGATCTACAAATCAGAAGCTTCACAGGTGGCATGGCACAAACCAATGGCTATCTTCTTGGCTCAAGCCAAAACGGGGGCAGCTGTGTGCTCATCGATGCACCTCTTGGCATCAGCCAATGGCTTGATGAGCTTAACGAGGTGCCCAGTAGCCTCTTGCTCACCCATCAACACTACGACCACATAGAAGACGCGGCTAAAATGGCGGCAAAAGGCACCAAACTCTACGCCTATTCCCCTTACGCCCAAAGCCTGACCCTAGAGATACTATTGCAGCAGTCAGGAATTCCACTCAACATCACCCCATACGCTGTTGATCAAACGCTAGAGGGACAATCTGTATTAGAGGCTGGAGGATTAGCTTTCCAACTAGAACATGTGCCCGGCCACTCGCCTGATAGTGTCGTCTTTATCCATAACGATCTTGTTTTTGGTGGTGACACCCTCTTTGCAAGTGGCATTGGTAGAGCTGATTTGCCGGATGGAAACATGGACCTACTGGTTGAAGGCATCAGAGAAAAAATGTTAACTTTACCTAACTCTACAAAAGTATTTCCAGGGCATGGACCTGATACAACCATCGAGCTCGAAAAAGCGACAAACCCCTTTCTATAACGGAAAGCGATGTCCTTTATCCCCTTCATGGCAAATAATGAAAAATTTTCTCGTAGGACCTCTTGCCTTACGCCAATAAAAGTGCCACTCTTACAGTGAAGGTGTTTGATACTATAATCCCATGTTATTCATTCATTTCTAATGACTGCTAACCTAGAAATCTTGGTTGATACCGCCTTCACTAAAGTCGAACTACACACTGACAATACAACAACTCTTCACCCTAATAATCACAACAAACTATTAAAAAAATGGAAGAAACATTCACAGACACAAACTTCATGGCTGACGGTCCCGTTAGCGATGCATTCAAATCACAATCAGCAGCTAGTGACCTTCGTTCGGCTGTAACTGAGCCTGCCAGCAAGACTAGGCAGATTGCACAAGAAGCTGGAGCCAAAGCTCAGCATTTCAAACAAGCCGCAACGGAAAAAGCTCAGCAGTTCCGTGAATTTGCAGGATCCAAAGCAAGCGATCTCAAGGAAACAGCGGGAGTAAAAGCCCAGCAGTTCAAGCAAGCTGCTGGTGAGCAAGTAGAACAAGGGCGAGTCAAAGCACGTGAAGCTCATGCTGATGCTGAAGATTACGTCCGCAAGCACCCCACCAAGTCGATACTCACAGCACTAGGGGTTGGCGTCGTTATCGGCTTAGTTATCCGCCGCTAATTTATCATCCAAGAAGCCTTGCACGCTCTGGCATTTCTGCCACCGCGTGCAAGTCGGCGGGGATAATTTGGAGGATTGGGCAAATCTAGATGGCCGAGAGGGGCCCTCTTTCTGATGCTCGCATACTCTGATGATATTCTTCGTCTCTTTAATGGTGGCACCCGTCACCTTTTTTCCAGCTTACTATTTCACTTACTATTTCAGATCTTACTTCAGGAAAACAATGCCATTTATCCAACCATTCAGCATTTTAAAACACGATGAATCCTGAATCTGCAACTGGAGACTCCGAGGCCAGCGGCCCAAATCCATCAGAGCATATGACACATGCCCTGTCCGGTTTTATTGCTGCACGCGTTGAGCTCGCATCCATCGAAGCCAAAGAGGCTGCGTCTTTTACAGGAAAAAAAGTCGCCCATGGACTTACACTGGCTATTTCAGCGTTCTTTCTCTGGAGCCTTGTGCTGGCAGGCGCTACGGGAATAGTGGCTCCCCTCGCGGATCAATGGTTGCATGGCAAAGCTGACTGGCTTCCCGGCTGGGCGGCAGTCGTTCTAGCTCTGGCCATCATTCATGGCATCATCGTTCTGATCTGCTTTTTGAAGCTAAAAAAACAACCTGCAACGCCTTTGTTCGAGCTATCGCGCAAGGAAATAGAAAACGACAAGCTATGGCTCACAAAAAACAAATAGCTCAAGCCGCGGCACGCAAGCATGAGCTGGTCGCTCAGCTCGCCACCAACCGGATGTCGATAAGTCATCGCAGGCATGAACTCGCAGGGAAACTCAAACCAAAAAACTTGGTTCGGAACCTTTTCACCCGTAAGCCTAAGACGATTTTTGCCGGTTCCGTCCTCGCTAGTCTGCTCACGACCCTACTTATCAGGCGCCCAAAAAAAACGCGCAAGGCGCCAAGCTCAAAAACCAGCAAACAAATATTACTTGCTTGGGGACTATCACTGCTCAAACCAGTAGCAAAAGTCTGGCTCATCAATCTGGCTAAACAGCTCGCAACTGAGAGATTATCTCATCCTCCAGCTAAGCAACCCTCACAAGATGCTTCAGCCGTGAACGAACAGGTTATTATTCAACAATAGCCAAGACCAACTCAGGCCCGATTGAAAAGCCGCATTTTACATTACTTCGAGGGAGGTGAGAACTTACGATTCAATGTGCTGGCTTTGGCCTTTACTCGTCATGGTAGTCTCGACCAGTATCCACTCAATGAGGCATTTCGGTAACAGCATCCTTTCTCTATCGTGCTTAGCCGCATCGGCTATTTCAGCGTTACCCGCCTCAGGACAGGACAATTCTGACAAGGTCAATTTAGCAAGCGAAGATGATTTGCTAGGGGCAAATTTTGCTAACATGCCGGCAATGCCCAAGAGCCTGCGCATTGTGCATGATGGCAGCATACAATACGATGCCGGCAAGCAAACGGTTCTCTATCAAGGTAAGGTTGTCGTTACCGGTGACAATGGCATTACACTCAAAGCTGGGCATGCATTAATCAACACCCAGTCAGAAACCGCGACTTTGAAAGGGCAAGTCGTCGTCAGACAAAAACCTACCACACTAAAAAGCGGTAAAATCATTCCCGGCATCCAACTCTTTGCTGACAAGGTTCTACTCAACGCGGCAACCAAAACAATTGTTCTGAGTAACAATGTTACGATCTATCAAGCGTCCTCAATCCATCGAGGTGATCACGCCACTTACAACTACGCTACCGGTCAGTTAAATGCAGAGGGCCTCGCCAGCGGCTATGATTTCATCCTCATGGAATCCAATCGCTTTCAAATGGTGAACCACAAAGGCAAGAAAGTCTTCATTGGAGATAATGCCGGAATCACAACCCATGATGCTGCCGAGCCTAATTACTGGATCCGCTCAGATCGCACATCCATCTATCCAGGTGACCGTGTTATTTTCAAAAACCTGCGCTTATATGCAGGCGATGTGCCCATTCTTTGGCTCCCTTATTTGTCGCAGCCGCTTAACGCCGACCTTGGTTATTACTTCATCCCAGGAGCTCGCTCAAACTGGGGATTTTATCTCCTCAACCGCTATGGTGTTATGCTCGGTGGTGAAACTGACGAACTCACAGGCGAGCACGAAGGTGCATGGCTACTTTCGCAATGGCATGCCGACCTGATGACGCAGCGCGGAGTCGGCGTAGGCTTGGACCTCATCGATACTCGGCTAGGAAACCGAGATAACCTCAGCGGCCTCAAGCTCTACTACCTGGAAGACTTAGACCCCACCATCAGACGCACGTCAGAAAATCGAGATGGCCTAGACGCAAGCCGCTGGAAACTAGAACTCAAACATCGCATCGACCTTTTTTCAAATGACCAAGATAAGACTTACTTTAATTTTGATATCACCGCCCTGAGCGATCGATTTTTCCTTGAAGATTTTGAGCAGGAAACGTTCCGCATCAATCCAAATCCGGACAATACAATGGGCATCTTCCACAGAAATCCAAAATTTCATGCAGGCCTCTATACCCGCATGCGATTGAATGATTTCTACGAGCAGGACACTCGGCTACCAGAACTCTTTTTTGACCAGGTGAAGAGACCCATATTAGGCTCTCCCATCTTACATGAGGGCACCACCAGTTTTGGGATTTATGACGAGCGCCTCGCAGACTTTCAAACCAGCAGCCTTCAATCAGAAGCTGATTCTCTCCCTCTTGGAGACCCTCGGTTAGCTGAAATCAACGAGCTCTTAGC
>DBBL01000113.1:0-2874 GCA_002292185.1 Akkermansiaceae bacterium UBA985
ATTTCTGATACCAGGATCGCCCAAGGATCGGTGGTTTCACGCCACGGGTAGTTCTTGCCCTCCTTACCAAACCATTTCACCAGTGTGTTCTGATATGCACGCTTGTTGGCTAGCGGGTCTTTGCTGGCCCGGGGTTTGGGATCGGGCTCGGGATCGGGATCGGGCTTGGGTTGAGCTTGGGTAGCCGGTGGCATGGCGGATAACGATGGACGATGGACGAAGAGGGAAGAAAGCTGAAGGAATAGTGAACAGCGAACAGTGATTTGTCTGGAAAAAAGTGGCGAATAATGTGATTTGGGTGATGTTACACCTACAAGATTATGAAGAAACATACAACAGCCATGGATATGCTTGCCCTAAGTGTCGTCATGCTGGCCCTTGTTTTGGCCAGCTGCAACAAGAAGCAGCTTGATTCAGGGAGTAATGGCAGTGGCGGTAGGTCAGTGGCTCCGTGCTGAGGCAGCGGACGCTAGGACGCGAGTTTCGCGGGCCGCCGGAGGCGGTAGTTTAAGTGGGAGCCACTACGTGGCAGTTGAAGTTTAAGTTAGCCGCTTGGCGGCCGTTGTTGGTTCTTGGTTGGCAGCCTGTAGATTCTATGTTTCCATAAATATAAAAACATGTGCGTTGAGAAACCTGATCGATGTCAGCATTTTTAATGCTTTCCCCTGCCTGAGGAATCTTTGTCGGCCGATCTAGCCGATGCAGTCAGCACCGAAATAGGACGCCAGGGCTTCGGGTATCTTGATGCTGCCATCGGGCTGCTGATACTGCTCGATCAGCGCCACATAGAGGCGGGGTAGGGCGGTGCCTGAGCCGTTGAGGGTATGGCAGATCTGGTTTTTGCCATCGGCATCCTTGAAGCGCAGGCGCATGCGGCGTGCCTGGTAGTCGGCGAAATTGGAGCAAGAGGAGACCTCGAGGAACTTATCCTGGCCGGGTGACCAGACTTCGATGTCGTAGGTTTTGGTGGCAGAAAAACCAATGTCACCGGTGCAGAGCTCGATGACACGGTAGTGCAGGCCGAGTTTTTGCAGGATGGCCTCGGCGTGGCCGGTGAGTTCTTCGAGCAGGGCGGTGGATTGATCCGGGTGGGCGATCTGGACTAGCTCAACCTTGTCGAACTGGTGCGTGCGGATAATGCCGCGGTTATCACGGCCGGCGCTGCCAGCCTCGCGGCGGAAACAGGGAGTGTAGGCGGTGAGTTTCACCGGCAGCTGGTCTTCGCTGAGCAGGGTGTCACGGTAGAGATTGGTCACTGGCACCTCAGCGGTGGGGGCGAGGAACAATGAATTATCCTCGATGCCATACATGTCGTCCTCAAACTTGGGTAACTGACCGGTTCCCTCCATGCACTCACGCTTGATGATGTGAGGCACATTGACCTCCTCATAGCCGTGCTCGGTGGTTTGGGTATCGAGTAGAAACTGAATCAAGGCGCGCTCGAGCCGGGCACCTTGGCCTCGGTAAACAACGTAGCCAGAGCCTGTCACACGGGCGCCGTCTTCGAAGCTGAACAGGCCGTGCTTTTCTGCCAGGCCGACGTGGTCGAGAGGTTCGGCAATCACGGGCTTTTCTCCCCAGACGCGCAGTTCTGGATTGGCATCCTCATCGCTACCCACCGGGCAATCTGCATGCGGTAGGTTGGGAATGCTCATGAGTAGCTGAGTTTGGCGGTCACCGGCGGTGTCGGATGCGATATCGAGCTCGGCGATTTGCTCGCCGACGACGCGGACCTGCTCCTTAATGCCCTCTGCCTCGTCAGCCTTGCCTTGCCCCATGAGCGCGCCGATTTGCTTGGAAAGCTGTTTACGTTGGGACTGCAGTTCCTGTTTTTGCGTTTCCGCTTTACGGCGTGTTTCGTCACAGGCGAGAACTTCATCGATGAGTAAATGAGCGTCACCACCTCGGCTGCTGAGGCGGTTTTTGATGGTGTCTGCGTCTTCGCGGATGGCTTTGATGTCAAGCATGGCGGAGTAGTGATAGCGGGTTTTGATTTTTTTTGAACCGAGAAATACACCAAACAGGCTAAAACTTTTCCAATTTGGTATTTGGCGTTGGCAGACGAAAACCTAAAGTGAAGCGGATGTCAGCAAAGAGAGCGAGTTGGGCAAGTGTGTGCTCGGGCATAGCCCAGATGATTCTGCATACGCGGGTGATGCGGCGCAAGGTGCTGCTGCAGCTGGTGGTTGTCTTGCTCGTACTGGTGGTGCTCGGTGCCTGGCCACTGGCCGGCTGGTTGAGTGGTAACATGTGGCTGTTTCTACTCTGGTGGGGGGCATCCCTGTTTTATGGTCTGATGGTCATTTTACTCGCCATTTATGACATGCTGGCCGTCTTCAAGGAAGAGCGGGAAAGCATGTAAATATGGGCTCCTGAAGCGCGCCCGAAAGATTACACAAAACCCCACTTTTTGAGGGTTTTAGCTTGTTGCGCAGAAAATGTAGCTGACCCGTCTGAAGCGGTAGCTGGAGTGGACTTGGGCGAAGTCGGCGCTAGATGCCAGGTAAGCCTTTAGGCTTCGGAATCCTCAGCTGGCTCAGCTGGTTTGTCAGGCTTGGCTGGTTTATTGCGGGTGGCTTGTTTGACGAGGATCTCGACGTAGACGGTGTCATTACCTTCTTCGAGTACTTGGCCAATGGCCTTGGAGACGGCAGAAATATGCTGCTCGTCTGCGCTAGCGGCATCAGCACCAACCTTGCAGTCGAAGTCCCAGAAGTCGATCCCTTCGGGAAGTTCCTTGCGGCGCTCGCGCTTGATGTATTTGCTTATCTCCGCACGGATGGAGTCTGCCAAGCGTGCGGGTTTGATCTTGGGGTGGGTGAGGGGGAAGGTCTTTTTCATGAGATGGGGGCCGGCCGCCTGTGGCGGAATGGT
>DBBL01000113.1:2924-8783 GCA_002292185.1 Akkermansiaceae bacterium UBA985
GCGGAATGGTGAATGGAGAATGGTTGGCCACTTTGAGGCATTTGGCCGCGACGCGGCTATTTCACTCATCGCCAACCGCCAAAAGCTAATTGCCAGAAGCCTAAAGCCTGCGGCTTTAGGCTTCGCGCCCGCAGCACTTTTTGTACTTCTTGCCGGAGCCGCAGGGACAGGTGTCGTTGCGGTTGACTTTCACTGTGGGCCGGCGTTTGGGCAGGTTGATTTTGATCTGCTGGCCGTCCTCTGATGGGGTCATGGCAAGGTTACTAGTATTGCCTGTCTGAGCGATGTTGGCTTGGGAGGTGCCCCCTGTAGCTCCAAGGGCTCCAGCAGGCTGGGCGTTGGCATCACTGGTGAGCTGCTGAGGCAGACTGCGCATGAAGTTATCAAATTGCTCGAGGTTGGTGGTGGAGCGGAACAGGTTACTGAGCGTCTCGTTCTCGATGCTGGCCATGAGGACTTCAAAGAGTGAGTAAGCCTCGTTTTTGTATTCCACCAGTGGGTCTTTCTGCCCCTGGGCGCGTAGGTGCACGCCTTCACGTAGGGCGTCCATGTTGTAGAGGTGTTCTTGCCAGAGTTTATCGATTCCGGTGAGGATGATATGGCGCTCGAGCATGTCGAGCATCTCTGGGTTCTCCTGCTTCATCTTCAGCTCGTAAGCTTGTTTGACCTTGGCGACGAGGAACTCGGCATTGCCGACGGTGTCTCGGTCATGGAAGCCACTGCTATCTATGGTGAGTTGAATCGGGAAGGTGGAGTTGACCCAGCTGAGGAGCTCGGCGTAGTCAGGAGCGCCTTCGTCCCGCTCTTCGAGGTAGCCGTAGACGGCATCTGGGATGGCTCTTTCAATGACTTCATCGATGAGCTCACGTGGGTTCTCAGAGTTGATGACTTCGTTGCGGTAGCCGTAGACGACTTCCCGTTGTTTGTTCATGACGTCGTCAAAATCAAGGACGCGCTTACGCCAGGTGTAGTTGCGCTGCTCGACACGCTTCTGGGCGGTTTCCACGGAGCGGTTGAGCCACTTGTGCTCGAGGGCCTCACCGTCTTCCATGCCGAAGCGTTGCATCATGTTGGTCATGCGCTCGGCAGCGGCAAAGTTACGCATCAGGTCATCCTCAAAGGAGATAAAGAACTGGGACATGCCGGGGTCTCCCTGGCGTGAACAACGACCACGTAGCTGGCGGTCAATACGGCGTGATTCATAGCGCTCGGTGGCGATGACAAAAAGGCCTCCAGCTTCGGCGACTCCAGGGGCGAGCTTGATGTCAGTACCACGTCCGGCCATATTGGTGGAGACGGTGACAGAACCTTTTTGACCGGCGTTGGCGATGATCTCGGCTTCCTGGCGGTGATACTTGGCGTTGAGGATGCTGCAGGGGATCTTAGCGCGCTTGAGCATTTTACCGACGAGCTCGGAGGCGTCGACGGATGCGGTGCCGACGAGTACGGGCTGGCCACGGTCATAGGCTTCCTGAATCTTGGTGACTACGGCGTTGTATTTCTCACGGCGGGTTTTGAACACCTGGTCATTGTGATCGATACGGATGTTAGGCACATTGGTGGGAATGGGCAGAACGTCGAGTTTGTAGATGTCGTGGAATTCGGCGGCCTCGGTCTCAGCTGTTCCGGTCATGCCGGCGAGCTTCTGATAGAGACGGAAGTAGTTCTGAATGGTGATGGTGGCGTAGGTCTGAGTTTCCTCCTCAACGTGCGCGCCCTCTTTGGCTTCTACTGCCTGGTGTAGGCCGTCTGACCAACGGCGTCCTGGCATTTCACGGCCGGTGTTTTCATCAACGATGATGACTTTGTTGTCAGTGACGACGTACTCAACGTCTTTCTCATAAAGGCAGTAAGCTTTGAGTAGCTGGGAGATGGAGTGCATCTTTTCTCCCTGGGTGTCGAGCCGATCTTGGAGTGCTTGCTTGCGGCTAGCGCGCTCTGTTTCCTCCATAGAGAGGTCGGCATCGATCTCGCCATATGCGGTGCCAAGGTCAGGTAGAACAAATGCTTCCGGATCGTCTGGGGAGAGGAACTGGCGGCCCATGTCCATGAGGTCAGCATCGTGTGCTTTCTCATCAATTGTGTAGTAGAGTTCTTCCTTGATCTCGTAAAGGTCACGCTTCTGAGCGTCCTGATACATGGAGAGTTCGGTCTTTTCAATGAGGCGACGAGTGTCTGGCTCTTCCATAAAGCGCATCAGCTGACGGTTGCGCGGGTTGCCAAGTTTGATCTTAAAGAGGGCGCGGCCAGCACCGACTTCGTCCTCTGCCTCGAGGCGTTGTTTGACCTCATCGGCGAGTTCGTTGCAGAGCGTGCTCTGGCGTTTGACGAGCTGCTCGATGAGTGGTCTGAAGCGGCCGTATTGCTCAGTGTTGGATACGGTGGATGGGCCTGAGATGATCAGTGGTGTGCGTGCCTCGTCAATGAGGATGGAGTCGACCTCGTCAATGATGGCGAAGTAGTGGCCACGCTGGACTTGCTCTTCCTTAGAGGATGACATGCCGTTGTCGCGCAGGTAGTCAAAGCCGAACTCGGCATTGGTGCCGTAGGTAATATCACACTGATACTGCTCGCGGCGCAGTTGGGAGGGTTGCTGGCTCTGGATACAGCCGACGCTGAGGCCGAGGAACTTAAAGACGGCGCCCATCCATTCGGAGTCACGCTTGGCGAGGTAGTCGTTGACGGTCACTACGTGCACGCCCATGCCAGTGAGGCCATTGAGAAAGACGGGCAGGGTGGCAACAAGCGTTTTTCCTTCACCGGTCTGCATCTCGGCGATCATGCCGCGGTGCAGGGCAATGCCGCCGATGAGCTGAACGTCAAAGTGAACCATTTCCCATGCGACGGGCTGGTCACAAACCTGGATGGTCTGGCCGCAGAGTCGACGCGCGGCGCTTTTAACGGCGGCAAATGCCTCGGGCATGATCTGGTCGAGATACTTAGAGCGAGCAGCATCAAAGAGGTCTTCTTCGACAGTGCGGAAGGCGGACTTAGCTTCTTCAATGCTTTCTACATTGGGCTCTGCAGAGGGTAGGGCGGGGAACTCATCACGCAGGGCATCAAGGCGCTGGTTGATGGCGACTGCGGCTTCAGATAGGCCAGCCTCGTCCATGAGCTGGAGCTGGCGAACGGTGGCTGCTTCAAGCGGTAGGTAGCGGTGCAGGTAATCCCGCCAAACCTTGACCTCGGCGAGTAGTTCGTCTTGAGATTTGGCCTGATAGCCTTGCTCAATTTCGTTAATTTTGGCAATGACCGGTCCGAGGCGTTTGACCTCGCGCTGGTTCTTGTTACCGACGATTTTCTGAAGAGTCCACTTGAGCATAGAAATGATTGCGCGAGATTTGTTGTTCGCGCTGGGGGGCTTGCATACACTCACTGAGCCCTTATGGCAAGGGAATGAATGGTGAATCCACCGATGGAGGATTTAATCTGAGCGGGAGGAATTTATTGTCATTGCGCCGCCATTGCGCCGCTATGACTGAGGGCGGCTCAGCTGGACTTGACCCGAGCCAAGGTGTCGGGATTTTCCTGCAGGTGATTGGTCAGCGAACGGATCGCCTCGAGGGTAGCGCGTGAGATGTGGTGTTCCATGCCTTCAACGTCTCGGTAGATGGTATCTTTATCGATATCAAAGAGTTCGAGGAAGCGGGTCAGGGTCTCGTGGCGGTCAATGATGGCGCGGGCGATGCGTGTGCCTTCCTCGGTGAGGGTGGTGCCACGGTATTTGACATGGGTGACAAGGCCTTCTGCATCAAGCTTCTGGAGCATGTTGGTAACACTGGCCTGAGAGATCTCCAGTCGTTTGGAGATGTCGATGGGGCGGGCGTAGCCCTTTTCCTCAATGAGGTGGAGGATTTGCTCGAGGTAGTCATCGCGGGCGGTCGAGCCGCTGGTACGGTGACGGGTGCTGGAAGCATCGGGCATGACCAAGGAGACTAGAATCAGCAGGGGGAGTCAAGGAGCAAGAGGCCGCAGTTGGGAAGCCACTGTGTGGCAGTTGAAGTTTAAGTTCAGAGTTGCTCTGAGGTGCACGGGGGCTAGAATGTAACGGTATGATTTTTGGTGGAGAAGATAAGATCAACCCGGCTGGAGGCAAGGGGCTGGATACCAGTGGCAAAATGCTTATTGCCGCTAATCTAATTCCGCTGGTGGGTGTCTTAGCTTGGGACTGGAGTGTTTTTCATGTGGTCGTGGTTTACTGGCTCGAAAACGTGATCATCGGGGTGATCAATATTCTCAAGATGATCACTTGCTCTCCAGATCCGAAACAGATTGATCTCAAGGGCAAGCTCAAGCAACACATGATTGAAAAGCAGGGTGAGATCAGTGAGGAGGAAATGCGCGAGGCCTTTGAATTTACCCATAAGCTAGAGGCCAATAAGAGTAAGCTGGGTATGCTGCATCACGCATCCAAGCTCTTCTTTATTCCCTTTTTTACATTTCATTACGGGATTTTCTGCCTGGTGCACGGGGCCTTTGTCTTTGCGCTACTTGGCCAGAATGAGCTCGGTGGTGATTTTGTGCCGAGTGGGGGATCACCCTTTGGAGAATTCTCTGACCTGTTTAAACTTGCCCTGGAAGCGGGTAGTTTGTGGGCAGCTCTTGGCCTCATCGTCAGCCACCTGTTTTCCTTTTTTAGTAATTACTTAGGTAAGGGTGAATACCGTAGGACCGTGGTGCCGGTTCTGATGATTGCACCCTACGGCAGGATTGTGGTGCTGCACTTGGCTATTATTTTCGGTGCGTTTGCAACAATGGCGCTCGGCAGTCCCTTCTATTTGTTGGTGATCCTGATTTTCGGAAAAATCATCCTCGATTGGAAATTTCACCAGCGTGCTCACCGCAAGCTATTGGCTAATCACCAGGCCGGTGATTAATCTGAAAAGAATCGGATATCCATTCTTTTGCTGCCTTTTTTCGGAGGGAAGATAAGCACCATCTCACGGTTGGTGGCATGGCTGAAGAGCCGGGTTCCTCCGAGCACCTTGCCCTTGGTATCCCTAAGCACAAAGGGTGTGAATTCTCCACCTTTGCTTAGTTTGAGCTTATGCACGATTGGCTTGCCGGGTTTGATGAGGAAAGGCTTTTTCTTATCAAAGTCTACGACCAGTGGCACCTTGACAAAATTAATGAAGCGATAGCTGCTGTCCGGGAAAATGGTTTCGGAATCATCAATGCCATAGAGGCTGACTGGTAACGCCCCCTCTTTCTTTGATCCATTTTTCCCAAAGAAATAGAGCATTGTCTGCGTGCCTGCTACAAGTGCGGCCCTACCTACCAGTCGATAAGGATTTTCCGGATCATCATGGTCGATAAACACTTCGAGAAGTTTGGCCTTTGAGAGCGAGTAAGGCTTTGACCTGCTGCCGTTTCTCCACTCGATCTTGATGAAGTCCTCACCATTGCGGTAATAGATGCTCTCATAAGGAAGATTCGATAAGGAGATCGCGGTAAAGACAATGCCCTTTGGCTCTTTCTCTTGCTCGTCAGCCTGCTGCTCCTGAGCGCATAAGAGCCCACCGCATGATAGGCTCATAAGGACGAAGAGGCGTGTTAGATATTTCCACAAATGAGATGCTGCCATGCGCGTTATGTTGAACTTTTCCACCTGACTTTGTAAATTTGAAACTTCCCCCTGCGATATCCTTACACCTCGCTAACATCCAGCCATCTGAAGCTCCGTATCTCAAAACGTCGGCCGTAGGTCTGGTTGATCGTATTGAGTGTCGGAGTTTGGGAGTCATCATCCCATGGTTCGTTGTTATCAGAATCCGTATCAGGATCCACATACTCAGGCAGACGTTGCACCACTGCCTCACAGGTAGCCTGGGCAATGATGTTATCATCGGCGTCTCTGAC
>DBBL01000091.1:0-881 GCA_002292185.1 Akkermansiaceae bacterium UBA985
AGAAGACATCAGCGCCCAAACAGGCATTGCCCTATTATGAGGAGCTTTTAAGCAGGGATGATAAGTTCGGTGAATTCAAGGCTCGGCTTGGTATCGCCGATGTGTTGGGCAGTTCTGATGATGTGTCAGATAATAAGCAGGCAATCGTGAGCCTTGAGGATATTCGAAAGCGTGCAACAGATGATGAACAGGTGCAGGAAGATGCCCTTTTCCGCATTATCGAAATCAGTGCTAAGATTGGCGATTGGGCTAAGTGTGAAACATCTTGTCGACAGTATCTTGATGCTAAATATAGCAAAAAGACAGCCCAGGTCAGTTACCTGTTTGCAGTCTCATTTGATAAACGTGGGATGTATGAAGATGCGCTGTTTAATTATGGTAACGTCTACAACCGTTATCGAGGATTCATCCTGATTTCGGCACCCTCAGTTCGACGTGTTATGGAAATTATGTGGGAGCGTAACATGCAAGCGGGTGAACAAGTAGGCAATGGTGACAAAGCAATCACTCTCGAAATGGGTGATCGTCAGACATGTTATCAGAAAATTGGTTATCCTTATGTCAATGGTGCCATGAAGCGTATTCGAGAAACAAACGCCGATATAACGGATGAGGAGAAGGATTTGTGGGATGCGGTGGCAGCACTGGTGAAAAAGTATGAAACCTCAGGGATGATCAAAACCATGGAGCAGGTGAAGAAAGAGGAGGAAGAGGCAAAGCGCCGAGGCAGAGGTAAATAATGTGTCGCGGATCATGTTTTTCCCAGCCCTCGTAATAAATAAATTAGAAACTTAAATGAAGATACAATCAATTTTAACCATTCTCAGCAGCATTTATTTGCTGTGTGTTACATCGGCAACAGCACAGGAAGAGCCAGAACT
>DBBL01000091.1:915-2701 GCA_002292185.1 Akkermansiaceae bacterium UBA985
TTATCAGTTACAAAGCAGGGGTAGCGACCTACAGAACAAACATGAAGTCGTTAAACATTCTTCAGGCCAAGAAGCCTGCACTTGAGGCGATTTATTTTTATGAGCCGCAGATTTTCACCGAGGCGATGCACCTTTACCGGGCTAAAAACTATAGTGAAGCGAAGGTCAAGTTTGCTGAATGTGAAGCGAGCTTTAAGTCCGTTAATAGTTTGCCTGACAATTACGCTACGCTTGCTGGTTTTTACACAATGGAATGTAGCAGGAGGTCAGGTGACCTTGAGGCACTTAGCGCTGAGCTCGAAAAATATCGTAAGGACGGACTGACTCGAGAAAACCACCATCTGCAATTGGAGGTTTATACATTCTGGGAGGCTGTCCGACTTAAGGATTGGGCACTCATAGATAGGCTTGCTGCGGGAACATCGTGGCAGGATCGTAAGCTACCCTCCGAGCTTCGTGCACAAATAGAATATTGCCATGCGCTGGCGCTGGATGAGCTTGCCAAAGAAGGGCTTAAAGAGGGCAGTAAAGAAGATCCGTCTCGCTGGGGGGCTGCTATTAACGCATACAATAGAGTTCTGAGTGTAGATGCGACGGCTTCTATTGACCTTGTTCTCAAGGCGGCAAACAGTCTGATGCGGATTTACTCAGAAGATAAGGGGGTTCAAGCTGCGATGAAAAACCGGAAAGATGGGGCAAATAAAACATTTAGTGCTGGCGATCAAAAACTGATGGAAGCAAACACTTTAGCGCAGTACTACAAGCAAGTTGGGTTCCATGAGATTCAGCCTCTCTCTGCTGACTATGAGGAGTTTTTAAAGTATGGCCAAGTGAAGCTTGAGACTGCTGCGGTGAAAAAACCTGATGCTGGAGCAGGGCCCGATGTGGAGAAAGCAGCTGAAGCCCCAGAAGCAGAGTAAGCGGTTATAGTAACCATTCGGAGGCGAAAAGGAGTGCTGCTCAGTAAGTCGAGCAGCAGCACTTTATCTAGTCAAGCATCAGGCTCTGTCAAGAGGGCCAAGATTGGCGGCTAGTTTGCCAAAGCTTGCATGATCGCATCGCCAAGCGCGTGGTCTTGATGCTGAAAGACGGTTCGTAAATCGAGGTGTAGTGTATTGTCGACAACGGTCCCTACAACAGCCGGGCTCCCGGTTCTGAATCGATAGGCTAGTTGATTAACCGATACATGTTTCGGCGCTATGGAGATGGCAAGTGAGGGTATTTCAGACTTGGGCATCGTGCCTCCTCCCGTTCGGGCTGTTGTTTCAGATACTGTAAATTGGTCGCGTATATCCGAGGGGATGCGCTCAATGATGGCCTCGGCGCGCTGCTGGAGAGAGGAGATGTCCTTGCCGATAAAATCTAAGGCGGGCACCTTGCTGGTGGTGTTGCTTGATTTGGTGTCTAGGTAGGTATCAATGCACTCTTGTAAAACGGTGAGGATGAGTTTGTCGCATCGCACTGCACGGAAAAAGGGTTCTTTTTTGATGCCCTCGATGAGTGCTGCTTTACCTGCGATAATGCCTGACTGTGGTCCTCCTAGTAGCTTGTCTCCGGAGAAACAGACGAGGTCGACGCCGTTTTTCAGTGAGTCTTGAGGTTTCGGTTCGTGGTCGATTGGGGCAAGTTCATCGGTATTCATCAGGGCTCCCGAGCCAATGTCTTCGATCAGTGGTAGCCCGTGACTATGGGCGAGCTCTGCCAGTTCAAGGATACTAGGGTCGTCCGTGAAGCCTCCAATATAGAAATTAGAGCGGTGGACTTTAAGGATCATCGCGGTTTGCGC
>DBBL01000091.1:2768-4124 GCA_002292185.1 Akkermansiaceae bacterium UBA985
GAGTATTTCAGGAATACGGAAGCCGCCACCGATTTCAACCAACTCACCGCGGGAGACAATCACTTCGTTTTTCTCGCCCTTGCAAAGATGACGTAGCATAATCACAAGGGCAGCAGCGCAGTTGTTGACTGCTGTGGCCGCTTCAGTTTCTAGAATGGAAGCTAATGCGACTTCTAAGTAGCCAGCACGTTTACCCCTATTGCCTTCAGTGAGATTAAATTCCAGGTTACAGTAGCCGGTGGCAATTTTCGTCAGAGCTTCGGCTGCTTGGCTGCCGAGGGGGGATCTGCCGAGGTTGGTATGGATAATGACACCCGTCGCGTTGATGACGGGTTGTAGGCGGCTAGAGCTGAAAATACTGAGTTGCTTGCCGATGTCAGTCTCGATTTCTTGGCGTGTTGGCGACTCGCCTGCGAGAATATCACGGCGAAAGCGGCTGATTTCACGTTGCACAAAGGCCGTGATCATGGCGCGTGGCAGTGGATTTTCTGCTGAAAGTGTCTTGGCGAGCGTCTCGACAGAGGGAAGTGCTCGCAGGGCTTGCTGGTTCGATGCCATGGCAGCAAAATTAACGCCTCTTACGGATTTGACAAGGTTGCTTATGAGTCGCAGTCTCTCGCGCGTGAACAATACCATTCATGAAACTCCGCTAGCTCCTCTACATATTGAATTGGGTGCCAAAATGGTTCCTTTTGCGGGCTGGAATATGCCGGTGCAATACACCAGCATTATTGATGAACACACAGCCGTACGTGAACATGCGGGGATCTTCGATATTTCCCATATGGGTCAGTTTTTTGTTGAGGGTGATGGCGCTGAGGCTTGGTTGAATTCTCTGCTGACCAACAATCTGACGAAGCTCGGGCTCGGTGAAGGGCAATACTCGATAATGCTCAATGAGCAGGGGGGGGTAATAGATGATCTAATCCTCTACCGTGAAGCCGAGGGGCGTATCTTTCTTGTGGTGAATGCCTCGATGATTGACGAAGACTTTGCTTGGATGAGCAAGTATCTTCCTGAGGGCCTCGATCTCAGAAACGAGAGCGATCAATGGGCGGCAATGGCCGTGCAGGGTCCTCATGCAGCGACTTTATTTGCTGAGCTTTTTCCTGATCAGGCGTTGCCGCCGCGCAATGGCATGGCAAGCTGGACTCATGAGGGTGAGTTGCTGATGGTATGTAGCACGGGGTATACGGGTGAAGAGGGTTATGAGTTTTTCAGTTCATCTGCAAATGGCAGCTTATGGTTTCAGCGTTTTATTGATGCTGGGGCTAAGCCGTGTGGTCTCGGTGCTCGTGATAGTTTGCGCCTAGAGGTTTGTTACCCCCTCAACGGATCTGACCTGTCACCGTCACA
>DBBL01000071.1 GCA_002292185.1 Akkermansiaceae bacterium UBA985
ATGGTGGCTGACGTCGCACACTGGAGCCTTCTGAGCGTGATGAAACACTAGGTGGCTAGGCTGGCATCGATTGAATCAGTGGACTGATGCGGACTCTCGTTTTAGCTCAGCTGCCAAGTGCAGGTATAGAGCAGTCTATGCATCCTCTGCGTGGCTCAGGCACCTGCGAGCTACTGCATCATTTCAAAAGGCAGCATGTGGTTATGTAGGCTAAAGCTGCAACTCGTATGGGATATGTCTCACAAAGGGAAATAGTGAGATTCCTCACTTTTTCTCTGGTTGAAAAGTCTGCCCAAAAGTACGATGTTAATTTGCAAAGAGTTGAATATATTCAAATCGTATTGAAATGCAGCAAAGGCATGTACAAGCTGAATTTTTTACTCGTTATTGTGCTGACGGCAATGAGTTTTGGAGTTGTTGCCAAGAACTTAACCTGGGCTGTAGAGGGTGAGCGAATCACGCAAAAAGAGCCGAACAGTAATGCGAATACTTGGCTCGTTGACATAGACAGCAGAAATCCTGGGTCTCCAGCTGCCCGAGGATATTGGTTCAGACCGTGGGATTGGCGAAGCAGTGGCGTTTGTTATGTCGGTGATGAGATGGAGCAGGGTGAGAGATTCCGAAGTTTTGGTGACGTTGCCAACATTGAATGGATATTCAGCGATGGTAGCAGGATCACTACAGAATACGTCTACTCAGAAGTTTGTGAAGTAGAGAAGAACGATGACACTGTTGGTTCTTGGGAGAACAACTTTAGGGTTATCAGCGGTTCGGGCAGATTTGAAGGCGTATCGGGAGTAGTTAGAGGCGCTGGACAATATGAGCGCATGTGGGACAACTACAAAAGTAGAGGAAGCCGGTTCGTTGGAAGAATGGAATTGACAGTTGACTGAATGCTAGGGCGCCATGAGGAGGAAATCATGTTTAAGTTGTTTTTAACAGTGTGTTTTGTTGGGTGCGGTTTTGTGGCAGTAGCCTCCCCAAAAAATCAGAATGGTCAGAATCTGATAATCCAGTCGGCGGTAGTTGACTATGAGCATCAACAGCTAAGGATTACTGGCTTCGACTTGCTCCCCAAAGGTTATGTTGAGGGAGAGTCGCTGGAGACGATCGTCCAAGTGAATGAGGGTGCGCCATTAATCATTGTGGGAGGCACGCCGCAGGAGTTGCTGTTAGACTTTCCAGCGTCTGCGTTTCCAGCAGGGGACTATGTGTTGACAGTAAAGACTGGAAATGGCGAATCACAACAGGACAAATGGAACCTGACGATAGGCGCGGCTGGTTCACCTGGAGACAAAGGCGACAAAGGCGAAAAGGGCGATAAAGGCGACCCAGGTAAACAAGGAGACAAAGGAGATCCTGGTATAGGTCTTCCTGGACCAGAAGGGCCGCCAGGAAAGTTACCAGCGCCACCTAAGAATACCTGTCCAAGTGGAACAGTCTTGGTGGGATTTACAGAGGATTGGCAATGCAAGTGTGAACCGTTACCAATTCAAATTCCTCAGTGTCCAGAGGGTGAGGATATGGTCGGAATTCTTCCGGGCTGGAAAGCCAAGTGTGAGGTTCGACCAAAGGCCAGAAAATGTCCTCCGGGCCAAGTGTTAAAAGGCATTTCAGGGAAATGGGAGTTGATTTGTGAAGATCCCAAACCTTCGCCGGAACCAACCCCGCAAAGCGAGTATTGCCAGTCTAATTACTGTCTTGTCACGAGAGACAGTTATTACAATGGAGAGGGCGGGCTCAGCATTGTTTATGCAATGACCCTCGATGCCACTTACCGCGATTTCCCGTTTGAGATTGATGAATCCTTTGAGGGGCCCGATAGTTTGGATACGGTCTCACTAGATATAGATGTGGACGGAGATGCAATACATGTCACAAGTATTTCAGATGAGTGTTTCGCTAGCTCTGAGAACCCTGTCGATTGCAAGCTCAGTTTTGAGCAGAAAATGTTCAATGCGGAGTTCTTTAGACAGGAGGCATTGTCTGGAACACTTCGTGCAAAGACTGGTCCACAGGGTTATTTGAATAATTTTGGCTTTGGAAATGGTCAGCCAACAGGGACTCGGATTTATTTTCAAGTGTTACCGAGTCTCGATTATGGGCATACAGTCGATGATGCGAAATTAAATTTCAATGCTTACGAGGTAAGCCGGATTGTCAATGGAACAGGCGGACAGAACGAGGGTCGTTGTCAGGAGATTGAGCTCACAGAACTCGTGAGCGTCGCGGGTATTAATCAGCTAGAGCAGACGAACGTGAGAATACATGCTGTGAACGAGGTTCGTAATCCTGGGAACGATGGCGCTCCACCCTTGGCGTGGTGGAATGGAAGCGCTTTCCGCACTGCAATTTGCTCGGACACCCCGACCGGGACGTTCCCAATCGATTTTTGGGCACTTGATGGTGTAGGAGGTAAGAAAGCATTGGGCACGGTATACATTACAGTATCCGACGAAGCGATACCTGCTGATCAGTTAACTGTGAGGTATGGCGATTGATCATATTCTGACATGCATCTTCTTCGTGAAGACAAAAGGGCAGTCTAAACGGCTGCCTTTTTTCTGGCCGCCCTTAAGTTGACACTCGAAAATACCTTCAAAAGATTCGGTTACCTAAATCTATACAGGGATACCTGCCTGGCCTCCTGCCCGGTGGCGCTTAATCAATTTTGGTAACACAAATTGGTAACACATTTTGGCTTTTCTAAGACCTACCACGGCTGCAGGATCCATAAAATAAAGGGCTAGAGGGGGTAGAAAAAATAGTTGATCCCGCCTAGCTCCACCAATTTCAAGAAACCTCCCTCAGAGATGAGCGATTGATAGGATTAAATTCCCGTTCGTTTTCAATAAACCGTTTTGGTGATGCGAGATAAGCCTTGGCCTTGTGTCGATCCCGTGGAAATAGCGACACAAAATGTTGTCTGAAGTAAAATGTCGTCCTCCAGTCTTTAGAGAAGGTATGACTATGAAGTCTGTATTTGTATTTTTGGCGACGATCACTTATCTGGTTTGTGCGCCGTTGCATGCAGATCATCACGGAGAGAAGGTTGAAGGCGAGAAGCCATTCGTGTTGATAGCTCGGCTGCAGGCTGCGCCTGGCAAAGTTACTGAGGTAATTGCGCTTTCAGCTGCCGCTGATCGAGCCGTCAAAGCGGGTGAGCCGGGTATGCTTTTGCACACCTTCGATCGCGATCCGGATGATGCTCTGGGCTTCGTCTGGACTGAGCTTTATGAGAATAGTGCAGCGCTTGAGTTCCACTTGCAAAACCCGGATTTGATCGAGTACTTAGATGCCGTCAGCCCTTTGCTCGATGCATTCACCGTTGAACTTTATGGTGAAGTCTCTAAGTCGGCAGTTGACAGGCTCAGAGCAACAGAGACGCCGACTAAACATTTCAAAACGGAGCTCGGCTATATTCGTGACTTAACGCCCTAGTAAAACTGCAGACTATTGCCTAGGAACAAGCCAAGGTGTTGTTTGCCTTCCACTTAGAAAGCGGACGTGATTGCCATCAAAAAATGCATCTTCTTCGAGCATGATTCTGACTGGGTGCTCCCAGTCCTCGACGGTTTCTATAACTGAAAGTTCTATAGAGTGTGCGGTGTCCTGGAAGAGCTTGTAATCGCCTCGACCTGGAATGCCGGTCTGCTGATCCCAGAGCCCAATGGTTGGCCCGGCCCCATGACCGTGAAGGCCCAGAGGGTGCGTGTAGATCAATCCGTTGATACCCTGCTGCTTGGCGAGTGCAAGGCTAGATAGCAGAATCTCATTGCCGGTTCGCCCTGATGCGAACTGTGACATAAGAATATCTTGAAGCGCGTTGCCTCGCCGGAAAGCAGCTTGAAGGGGTAGTGGCAGCTTCACTTCGCCCCGCCTTAAAATGTAAGCGTGCTGCTGTGTATCGGTATTGAGTCTTAGATACTTGATGCCAAAGTCCACATGTAGCAGATCTCCGGGTTGAATGAGATCGTTGTTGGGTCGCGCTGCGCCGATGGGCCTTGAGTCTGCTTGATCAGACCTGAATTGGCGTGACACCGAAGGATGAAACCAAACCTCAAGATCCATCGCTTCGACTGACTCCCTCAGCCACCATTCAAGATCTCTCGTTGTTGTGGTGCCTAGATTGATGGCTTCGCTCGAAAAAGCGCGTTTAATAAGCCTCTGAGCATGCGCGACAATGCTCGGATAGATGGTCTGCTCCGACGCTGATCGAGTCTCTAACCAGCCAATGGCGAGGCTTTCAGCGGATTGGATCCGTTTGGCGTACTCATGGAGCGTTCTGGTTAAACGTTGGTGCTCGGTCCGGCTAAGGCCATCTGCCAAAGCAAATTGATC
>DBBL01000169.1 GCA_002292185.1 Akkermansiaceae bacterium UBA985
AAAGCAGCCACCTCAGCGCAGCAAAAAGAGGAACCATTGATAACCACCCCGCCTGAGAGCCAAGAAGCTACCTTAGCCGATCTTGGTGAGCAGCCAGACTGGACCACACTTGATCTCTGGCAAGACACTATTACCCATGACGACTTTTATTATTTATTAACGGAAATCTATACAACAGACAACACCTGGAAACGTTACATCACCATCCATCCAGATCATGCCATCATTCGAACAGACACAAGTAAGCCAGGTGCAACCTACAGGCTTAATTTTGCAAGTGTGATCAGTGAAGCTTCCCCCGATCGAAACTGGAATAGCGTTGGTGAACTACCCCCGGGAACCAAAGACAAGCCCTTGGCGGGTGTCCATATCGCAATCGACCCCGGTCACATTGGTGGAGATTATGCGAAATTAGAAGCTCGCTGGTTTCAGATTGGCGATAGCCCGCCTGTCAAAGAAGGAGACATGACTTTGCTCACCGCCAAAATCATCAAGGACGAGCTGATCAATCTTGGCGCCAAAGTATACTTAATTCGTGGCTCTAACCAACCGGTCAATCCTCGACGCGCAGATGACTACCGAGAAGCGGCCCTCGCCAAAGCCGCATCGCTCGGCAAGACAGATGAGGAAACGGTAAGCCAGTATCAGCAAAAATTTTTCTATCGCACCGGCGAGATCCGTGAACGCGCCCGCCGCGTCAATCTGGCCTTCAATCCTGATCTTGTTCTCTGCTTACATTTCAATGCTGAGGCTTGGGGTGATCCGCTCAGGCCAACGTTGACAGAAAACAACCACTACCACGTGCTCTTACACGGAGCACTTACCCGCAGAGAAATCGCACATGACGATGAGCGTTTTGAGATGCTTGTAAAAATCCTTCAACGTAGCCATGAAGAAGAAAAAGCACTGGGAATCTATATGGCCCAATCACTCAGCAAGGCAACTAAGCTACCCGCTTATCAATACCTTAATGCAGCTAGCCGTGCCCGTCCCATCAAAGAAATTCCGGGCCTATGGATACGCAACCTTCTTGCTAATCGCATCTACCAATGTCCGGTTATTTTTCTTGAGCCTTATGTAATGAATAACAAGCAAGTCCACGAACGCATTCAACTGGGTGACTACAAAGAAACCAAAATGATTCAGGGAGAAGAGAAAAAATCCATCTACCGCGAGTATGCTGACGCGGTGGTCGTTGCTCTCAAGCAATATTACCTAGACTACCGCATCATCTATAATCCTGAAGGGAGCTAAGAGCACATTGTGCTACCGACTTGCCCCGTAAATCTTTTGAACCTGGTCGAGGTAATGACTGGTAGCGTCATCTGGAGAAGCTCGGAGCTCCTCTTTTTTTAATGCCTCTATGAGGGCTCGGTATTTGGTGAAAGTGCCACTCAAATCAGTAGACTGAGTTATATAATACCAGTCCAAGTAGTCACGTGAGCGTGTCGCCGCAGCCTTCATTCTCATACGAACATCGATTAATTTGGCAAGACGGGAACTAATATCCTTGTCTTCACCCTTCACAATATCACGTAAAATGATGTCATACTCATTAAAGATGGGTCGGTAGGTAGGAAAGCATCGGTAACTAAGCCGCTCTAGTTCGGCACGTGCAGCTGCGACAGCTTCGATGCGCTCGGATGGTTCTAATGGAAGCACTTGATCGTAATCATCAATCCCCACACTTAAAGCAGCTCCATCAAGATTACGATAGCGAAGCTTCAGCAGGCCATCCAACCTAGATTCCGTTTCCAGCATGGAGTGCACCTGCGTAACTCGCGCTGTCGCCAGCTCTAACAACTCAAGATTCACCCATTTGCCCAGACTATTACTCGACTTGTTCATCCCCGAGAAATGTCGCCTCAGTAAATTTTCATACTCCCCTTTGAATGTCGCAAAATCTGCAAGGTACGTGGACATACCAGATTTCCCATCAGGCTGGCGTAAGAGTGAATTGACGATCGCCCCAGAAATCGCACGGAAGGCGACAGGTTCACGCCCAATCATCTCTCGCCATTGATTTTCAGGAGCATCAAAAACTTTCTCCAATGGGAGAACAGATAAGAAGTCAATATCGGCCTGGTAGATCTCCCTATTAGAATCGCCACTGCGAATATCAATAGCTTCCAACATGCCTATGATCAGCCATGGTTTGATGACAACCCTGTCACCCTCCTCAATGACCTGACCGTCTGCCAAACCCCTCTCATAGAGAAGGAGTTCCATCAGATGATAGCGGAGCAGATACTGGTCTACCCCTTTCGCCATATGAATGTGCAGCAATAATTGATACTGCCCTTGGAAACTTGAAATCTTACTCAGAATACTGCGCGGTAATTCCTCATCACCCTCAGCACCATAAAGCTTAACAATCAAAGGCAACTTCATTTTTCGCCCAGGATCTCCGCATAATTGATTAAGCTGATCTCTGAGCTCATTAGCAACAGAAGCAATACTGCCGCGCACTTGTTGCTCTCCCCCGGTCACAGAAATACTACCAAATTTGGTAACCTGTATTTTTTTTGCTGCTGCTTTAGCGCCTTCAGGATTTGGTTCTAGGTCATCTGCAGCCAGAAGCTTCACATCGCCAACAACACAGATGACAATACTCAACACTACCAGCGGCCATGCTCGGCAGCACCCATGACCTAATGGAAGAATTATACCGTGCTTCTTCATTATAGTCTGTGTTCAACTCGCCGAGGATCGATGGTGATCTTACCTTCCTCAACACGCACATCAAAAATCTTATGGTTGTAGTATGGCTGTAATTCATCAGCCAATTCATTGACCATATTTTGAAATGCTGGCATCAGTAAATGTCCAAAACCTCCCGGCAATCTAAGTTGCCCAATATGACATGAGTGCCTTGAAATACTATAACCTGTCCTCGTGCGCTCAAAGCCCATAAAAAGAGAAGTGATGTGCACGTTTTCCCCGAGAAGCTTGCGCTCAATAATTAGTTCAATTTCATCCTTCTTGAAATGAACCCATACGCCGCCCACCTCCGCAAACTCTGCCAACACGCCCTGCTGTTTGATTTCTAGGCGCTTAGCTAGCCATGCATTGATTTCCTCTTCTCGAAATGTGATGGGGTAGTTGCGCTCAATAGCAAGTGCTAGACGCTGCTTGAGTAATGGTGGCTGGATCGACCTACCCTCGATGATCTTAACCCTGCCTGCGATGCTCTCAATAGGATAAGCCTGTATGGATGGAAATATTTTCACCCCCGCCACCTTAGCCTCCATCACCCGGGCATTGAATACACCTGGACTGCCAGCAGGCTGCCACAGGAAATAAACGTGAACGCCCATATAAAGCATGATTACTGACAGAAAAAACCAAGACATGATACTCCCGCACCCGCTGTTGCCGCCGGCAGGCTCCTGCGACTGCTTAGACTGCTGCATGTGCGGATGCCCCTTCTTAACCATACACTTGTGAGTAGCAAATCAACGCATTCATGGAAAGCTTTGATTCTAGTTCACCCAGTCAACAAGCTCCAATTAAAATCCCCTTGCATCCCTTTCATTTGAGGATGAAAATTCATGCAACTACTTATGATTACGTTGGTTTAATGGTTTAGCTCTGCAACATCATGACCCATCCGAACTGTCAGCCATCAAACCTGAGACTGATTCTGGACCAAGATCACTATTCCTCTATGCCAAAAACCCCTGCAGACATTCAGAGCAATAATACAAGCAGTGGTGGTATTGAACCTTCTGAAAATGATCTCGATGTTGCGCTCATGCTTAGGGTTGCAGGAGGTGAGGAAGCGGCATTCGAGCAGCTTATTGAGCGTCACCAAGGTGCCATCATCGGCACAGTTTCAAAGATGCTGGGTAATGCCTCCGATGCTGAAGACATTGCTCAGCAAGTTTTTATTCGTCTTTGGAAAAGCGCTCCTCGCTACAAACCGAAGGCCAAATTTACCACCTTCCTCTACACCATCACTCGCAATCTCGTTTTTAACGAAAGCCGCCGTAAAAGTCGTAAAAAAGAATATTCAATGGAAGAACGGGAGGATGACTTTCATCTTCAGACAGCAGATCATCAAAATGCCTCACCTGATCAGGGAATGCTCCAGCAAGAGCTACGCCAGGCAGTAGATCAGGCAATTGCAGACCTGCCTGAAAAACAACGCCTCGCAGTTATTCTGAGGCGCTA
The DNA here is from genome assembly GCA_002292185.1 of Akkermansiaceae bacterium UBA985. Classification (GTDB taxonomy): domain Bacteria; phylum Verrucomicrobiota; class Verrucomicrobiia; order Verrucomicrobiales; family Akkermansiaceae; genus Oceaniferula. The sequence continues at coordinate 4,174 of DBBL01000169.1, forward strand.
CGAGGGCATGCCCTATGACGAGATAGCCAAGATACTCGGCCTCTCTGTCTCTGCTATAAAAAGCCAACTTTTTCGTGCCCGTAACACCCTGCGTGAATCACTTCAGCATTACCTCGAATCATAGCCAGCGCCGGCTATCAAAATGATACGTTTTCAGACTTTTCATTTATAGCCTCATTGCTAGAAAACCTCTTGATGAAATTTTGTTTTTTAATGCTGCTCGTATTGCTGCCGATCACAGCAAATGGCAAAGTGTCGACTAGCCTGCTTGCATCAGGATTTGATCAACCCGTCTGGGCATCTTGCCCCAAAGGGGTGACTGACCGCTTATGGGTTTTAGAAAAAGACGGCAAAATAGTGATCTACAACAAACACACTAACACGAAAACAGACTTTCTCGATATACGTCATCTTATCAAAATCCGCATGAATGAGCAGGGGCTACTGGGACTGGCCTTTAGTCAGGATTACCTTCAATCTGGCAAGCTTTACGTTTATTTCACCAACACGAATGGGGATACTGAGGTTTGCCGTTTTACCGCACATGGATCTGGCATGGGGCAATGTGACCCTTCCACCCGTGAACTCCTGCTTGGCATTAAGCAAAGTGCACGAAACCACAACGGCGGCTGGCTAGGGTTCGGACCAGATGGCTACCTCTACATTGCTACAGGTGACGGCGGCTCAGGTAATGACCCGAAAAACCATGGCCAAGATCTGGGCACCCACCTTGCTAAGATCCTTCGCATTGATGTCTCCTCAGCCAGTGGCTACACCGTCCCAAAGGACAATCCATTCATCGATCAAGCAGGAGCTAAACCAGAAATCTACGCCTATGGACTGCGCAATCCTTGGCGTTGTTCGTGGGACCGCAAAACCAAAGATTTCTACATCGCAGATGTCGGTCAGAATCACTGGGAGGAAGTCAATTTCCTAGCATCAGGCGAGGGCAAAGGAGCCAACTTTGGCTGGCGGCTCAGAGAGGGAATGCTCCCCACCCCAAAAACAAATGTTGGCGGAACCGCTCCCGCAGGTTCTGTAGACCCTATCTATGCCTACAGACATGGCAATAAGTCCAATGAGGGCATCTCTGTGACCGGAGGCTATGTTTACCGAGGACCCATAGAGAGCCTCCAGGGAAAGTATTTTTTTGCCGATTTTGGTAATGCTCGAATCTGGTCCATCGAGGTTGAACGTGGCAAAGCTCGCAACTTCGAGGACTGGACCAAAACCCTGCAATCACAGCAAGGACCCATCAATAGGATTGTCTCATTTGGTGAAGACCACGACGGTAACTTACTGATCATCTCTCTCACCGGAAGCATCTACCAGCTCATCGAGCGCTAGGCTATCGATAGACCCTAATCTCCGTATGGGATATCATAGACGTCTCGCACCTTATCTTTGATCTCTTTGCCAATGACCATTAGCACGGGCAGCAGCAGCAGAGTGATGAGCGTTGAGAATAGAATACCAAAGGCGAGTGAGGCGGCCATGGGCTTAAGAAACTGAGCCTGCACTTCGGTTTCCAGCAGCAAGGGAGCGAGCCCCAAAAAGGTGGTTAATGATGTCAGCAAAATGGCACGAAATCGATCAGCACCTGCCTGTGAACAAGCATCTAGCAAACTCACACCTTCAGCGCGCATATCGTTGACCCGGCAAACAAGAACCAGGGAGTCATTCACCACCACTCCAGAGAGTGCCAGAATTCCAAACACTGAGAGAATCGAGACTGGCAGACCCATCAGATAGTGGCCGAGCAGAGCTCCTATAATACCAAAGGGAATCACCGACATAATGATGAGCGGCTTAGCATAGCTTTTAAGAGGAATGGCGATAAGGATATAAATGAAAACAATGGAGAAGAAGAAGCCCTTGATCAGCGAACTCAGTGATTTTTTACGCTGCTCGATCTCTCCTCTCTGAGTAATCGAGATGCCAGGATACTTCGCAACCATTTGCGGGAAAAATTCTTTTTCCAAGCGATCCGTCACCTCACCTGACGAGGTGATTGCCTTATCCATCGTCGCTTCTACAGTAACAACACGTTTACTGTCATAACGCTTAATCGACGCCAACGATTCAGAATAACGAGTATCAGCAACCACGCCAAAAGGAACCGCCGTTCCATCCTCTTTACGCACACGCATGTTACGCAGCGTTTCCAATGATTCCCGTTGTTCGATAGGGTAGCGCACCATTACACGCACTTCATCACGCCCGCGCTGCACACGTTGGGCTTCACGCCCATAAAAGGCATCACGCACATTGAGTGCCAAATCACGTTTAGTAAGACCTGCAGCCTCACCCTCAGCTGTAATCGAATAGAGGATTTCTGGCTTACCCGAGTCAAAGGTATCGAGCGTATCATAGACCCCATTGTACGTTGCCAGCACCTCCTTCAGCTCAAGTGCTGCCGCTTTCAGTTCTTCGAGGTTTTCACTTTCTAAATTCACCTTAAGGTCACCGCCAGGAGGGCCGGCCCTGGCCGCCACCGACAGTGAGCGCGCGCCCGCTATTGTGCCAATAGCATCACGCCAATCTTTGATAATATCTCCGGTCGGCAGGAATGCACGCGTGGTCGACCTGGTGAGCTCGGCAGCGACTGCTGCCTTGTTATTTGTTTTGCATGAAATTTGAATTTCCACGAAAGGGTTTTGGCCATATTCGTCCTCATACCGCTCCCCTAGCTCACTTGCAATCGCGGCGATTCGCTGTGCATTGGCATGGAGATATTCCACTGATTGACCTTGCTCGAGCTCCAACAACACCGCGGCATTATCACGGTATATGTTCGGAAAAAAAACGAACCTAAGCTGGCCTGCGGGGAATAATCCGACAACCACAATAAGCACCGCAACGAATGCCCCGACCGTTGCATACCGCCAAGTAATCACAAATTTGATAGCCGGCTGATAAACCGCAGTGATCAACCATTTTAAACGGTTCGCAACCCCCTTCTGAAAGCGCGCCCACGCCGTGGTCAGTGGATTGCTCGGTTTTTTATGCACGTTAAGATGCGCGAGATGAGATGGCAGTATGAGTTTGGACTCAATCAATGAGAAAATCAGACAGAGGATCACCGCGGTGGCAATTTGGCCAAACACATTGCCCATTCTTCCGCTGATTTGGGTGAGAGGCAGGAATGCTGCAATCGTTGTAATAACACCGAATGTTGCAGGAGTTACCACCTTACTGACACCACGCACCGTCGTTCGTATCGGGCCGTCTCCTTCTTCGGAGTGCTCGTCCTTTTCCTTCTCAGAGTATATCGACTCACCAATGACAATGGCGTCATCAACGACGACACCGAGCACAATGAGAAACCCAAATGCGGATATGACATTGATCGACAAATCAAGACCAGGAAGAGGAAAAAAGGTAAGCGCCCCTGCCAAAGAAATCGGAATGCCAATTGCCACCCAAAAGGCCAAACGCAAATTAAGGAAGACCATCAGCGAGACCAATACTAAGAGCACGCCTATCAAACCATTACGCCCCAGAAGGGACAAACGGTCTCTGATGTTGACGGAGCCATCGAGCCAACTGGTCAACTCGAGCCCCTCAGGCAAACCTTGATACTGGCTAACAACTCGCCTTGCCTCATTAACGGCGTCGATAATATCATCTCTGCCCTCCGTCGTAATCTTCAAGCTAGTGGTAGGCTGCCCTCGAAAACGATTTAGAAATAGCTGATCCACAAAACCATCCCGAACTTCAGCCACATCTTTAACATAAATCCGGGTGCCATCAGCATTGGCGCGCACCGGTATATTTTCAAAGTCACTTTTGCTGTATGCCTGATCGCGCGAACGAAGCGATATATCACCTCGTTTTGAACGAACCACTCCTCCCCCGAGGTCCAACGAATTATCGCTCACCGCTTTAGCAACTTCATCAAAAGTCAATTGATAGAGTCGCAGCTTCTCCTCTGAGGGCTCAATGGATATTTCATAGTCACGCCCCCCCATGGTCTCCACCTTCGATATCGCGGGCTCACGAAGAAGGTCATCACGCACTTTACGCGCCGCCTCCTTGCGCACCGCCTCGGGAACGTTCCCATACAGCTCAATCCAGAGCACCTTACTGCTGCGTTTATTCTCCTTCACCACCGGTTTCTCAGCCTGCTCAGGAAATGAAGGGATCGCGTCTACCTTGATTTTAACGTCATCGAGCAGCTTACCTATCGGATAATTTTCCTTAGACTCAATCGTTACAGAGGCGAGATTATCCTTACTCACTGACTTGATGTGATCAATACCATCAACATCCTCGAGAGATTCCTCAATCTTAATGGTTACCCCCCTCTCAACATCCTCTGGAGTGCCGCCACGAATAGTGACATTGACGGTGACAGACTCGGCATCAAAAGCGGGAAATCCCTCTTTTCTGATATTAAAAGCCGTATAAATACCTGCTGAGAGAATCGTCAGCATCAGAATATTTGCCACCACCGGATTGGAGGCAAACCAGCTGATGAAGGGATGTTTCTGCAAGGGATTCATAGGCCGATTAGCGTTTTTCAGAAACAAAGGTAGGTTTCACATCCTTACCATGCTTGAAGGTCGCAAGAGGACGCGTAACAATGTGCAAGGGTGGCTTTATTGCAGATGCTTCTAATTCCTTGCCCGCTAGGCGCAGGTAAACATACGCTTCATGACCATAAACACGTTTGGCCGTGATCCGGCAGAGCTTATCCTCGTTGTTGACTACCCACACATAAGCGTCATTGACCAGCGCCGCCTCGGGAACCTTGTAGGTATTGGGGATAACACGACCTGGAATATGGGCGTTAACAAACGTCCCCACCACAAGAGGTTCGGGTTTAGCCTGGTAAGGTCCTTCGATCTCAGCGATCACATAGGTCACCTGGTTTTTTGGATCCACAGATGGCTCAGTGCGCATCAACTGTCCCTGCCACTCGGCACCAGCTTTGGTAGCACTAGTGAGCGTGACCGTCAGCCTCGCTGAGTTCTTTTGATGTGAACCGGGAAGATCAACAAGCGCAGCCTGATCGGCAGTGAGCGGCAACCTCACTTCTACCCGTTGCGTGGCCACTAGCTTACCCAGAGGTTGTTGCTGATTAGCATAATTGCCTAATGATGCCATCCGCTCTAACACTACCGCATCATAAGGAGCCCTAATCATGGTGCGCTCAATATCAGCTTTAGCTTTAGCCTCGGTCGCCATAGCAGATTGGATATTGGCGCGCGCAGCTTCGAGCTGGGGTTTGCGCAAAACAAAGTCAGATGCGCTATTGAGCTTGCGACCTGAGGCCTGCCAATCTTGCGCCGCCTGCTTCGCCTTGATTTCCTCCTCAAGCAAGGTTCGCTTTGCGGTGCTCAGATTTGAACTTTCTTGCGCTAACACGGCGGTATAATCAGTATCGTCGATACGCGCGAGCAGAGCACCTTTCTTCACCATATTGCCAACACGGAACTCCTCTGCCACCTCGATAATTTGCCCACTAACCTGTGGCGTCAGTGTTGTTTCAAAATAACTTTGCACGGTGCCATAGCTAAGAATTGGCGGTTGGTGGTCTTTTTGATCAACGGCAATAATATCAACCTGAGGGGCTACCACATCAGGCACACGTGACAGGTTAGGTTGTTTTTTGCTGATCAAGATTTTGACGAACATGAACGCCAAGACGATGAAAACAACGGGGATGATTAGTTTCAGGATGAATTTCATATGACGTGCGTTAGATTAAAGCCCTTTTCCTAGAGCCAAGGCAAGTGCCACTCGGTTTTTATATCGTAGCGTCCTTGTATTAATAAAGGCTTCCTCCGTGTTAAATGCACGGCGTTGAGTATCGAGCAAAGTGAGTATTTCGACCAATCCCGTTTCATAGTTTCTCTGAATGCGACTCTCTGCACTGCGTGCCGCTGCCAGAGCATTGCCCAAAGCTCCCTCTTGGCGGCGCAAATAAAGCTCTGATCCGAGTCCATCCTCCACCTCACGGAAAGCGTTAAGCACCGTTGCTTGATAATTAGCCCATGCCTCTTTTGCTCGTGCATTTGCCGCGCCCAACTCAGCTCTGCGGCTACCCCCATCAATCAAAGGTGCCGCAAGATTCCCCGCGATTGACCAAACACTGAAATTTGAATCCGTAATATCTTTTAATACTGACGACTGCCCACCGCCACTTGCCGTCAGTGAAAACCGAGGATAAATATCACGATGGGCCACTTGCACTCGAGAATCTGCCGCACGAATACGTTGGTATGCGGCATCAATATCCGGGCGCTGCATCAGCAACGCAGAGGGAATACCCACCTGCACACCATGCTTTATGGAAGGCCATGATCGAGCTGAGAATTTCGCATCCGGGTAGGCTCCGCATAATATGGCAAGCTGGCGCGCCGCCTGATCCCTGAGGTTTTCGCTCCTAAATAATTGTGCTCGGCTATTTTCCATGTCCGTGCGTGCTAAGTCCAAATCGCCTAAGTCCTCTGTGCCATTTTCGAAACGACGATTAACTAACTGATATGTTTTTTCAAAACTCTCCAAGCGTCTTCGAGAGAGGTTCAGTAATTGATCTTCAGCAACGAGCTTGAAATATGACTGCATGGTCTGTGCCGCGATTGACTGGCGAGCGGACTCGTGATCAGCGAGCAAGGCATCTCTGTTACTGGCCGTGGCTCTAATCCCTGCTCGAATACGCCCCCATACATCGATCTCCCACTGTGCATCTAGCCCTGCAGAGTAGATGTTCTCCCTTGATCTAGAATTCCGGATGGAATTTTGTGACCGAGAAACACCTCCATTAAGGTCCACTGTAGGAACAAGAGAGGAGGAGGCTTTGCGCATCTCAAAGCCTGACTCTTCGAGCCGTGCTGCGCTACCCTTGAGGTCTGGGTTATGCTCTAGCGCCTTATCTACGTATGCACTCAATTGCGCATCTTCAAAAAGTGCTAGCAAACCTGTTGTCACATCAGGAACAGGAGGCAGAGATGCATCATAGCGCTTAGGGATGCTCAAGCCATGATTACGTTTTGGCGCCCAAGCATCAAATTTCAGCATGCAACCCGAACTGCACAAGACCACACCAGCAACAAGCGCCACTCTGATCAAGTATTCCCGCAAGACACGACCACTACACAGCCAATGCAGTAAGCAGTTCGTATCAGACGTAGCGGGCATGGGCACTAATCTAGAAAGACTTTGGGCCAGTGCAAGCAGACATCTGCATCATGCAGCTAAAAAAGCCCGCTAAAGAAGCTCTCACAGCGCGAGGATGGACACCTTGTGTTCATCGCACATCGCACTTACCTCTTCACCTGCCAGCATCAGTGTCTTTCCTGCCTCAATGGCAATCACCCCAATGCCTGATTGGACGCAGTTCTTGACGGTATCTGGGCCGATAACAGGCACATCAAAACGAAAATC
>DBBL01000007.1 GCA_002292185.1 Akkermansiaceae bacterium UBA985
CATCACCATCACAGGTGATTCAAGGCCTTATCGAGAACAAAGCTGCTGCTAAGAAGTCTGCTACTTACAAGAAGTTCATTGAGCTTATGAAGTGGACCGATAAGCATCGTAAGCTGGGTGTCCGCACTAACTCCGACACACCAGAGCAGGTCGAGCAGGCCATCAAGTTCGGTGCTGAAGGCATTGGTCTTACCCGTGCAGAGCACATGTTCTTCGAGGGTAACCGCATCGACTCTGTCCGTGAGATGATTCTCGCTGACGACGACGCAGGTCGCGCCAAGGCACTCAAGAAAATCAAGGTGTTCATGAAGAAAGATTTCATCGGTATCTTCAAATCACTTGACGGTCGCCCAGCGACTATTCGTCTTCTGGATCCACCACTTCACGAGTTCATCGGAACAATGGATGCCGCTCAGAAGAAGGATCTCTCCAAGAAAATTGGAATGAGCGCCCCAGCCATCACCAAGCGTATTCACTCTCTTCACGAAGAGAACCCAATGCTCGGTCACCGTGGTTGTCGTCTCGGTATCAGCTACCCAGCTGTCACTGCGACTCAAGTTGAGGCCATCCTCGAAGCTGCCGCTGAAGTGCAGGCCAAAGGTACGAAGGTCGTGCCAGAGATCATGGTTCCACTGGTATCCTACGCCCGTGAGCTTGAGCTCCAGAAGCAGGTCATCGACGAAACTGCCACAGCCGTTCGTAAGAAGCTCGGTCTTACTAAGGCCAAGCTGAAGTACACTGTTGGAACGATGATGGAAATCCCTCGTGCATGTCTCACCGCTGCTGAAGTGGCGAAGCACGCTGAGTTCTTCTCCTTCGGAACCAACGACCTCACGCAAACTGGCCTCGGTCTTTCACGTGACGATTCCTCAAGTTTCCTGCAGACCTACACGGATGCAGAAGTTCTCAACAACAACCCATTCGCTGCTCTCGACCAAGAGGGTGTTGGCAAACTTGTTGAAATGGGTGTTAAAGGTGGTCGCAAGACCAAGAAGAACCTCAAGATCGGTATCTGCGGCGAGCACGGCGGAGATCCTGCATCTGTGAAGTTCTTCCACCGCACCGGACTCAATTACGTTTCCTGTTCACCATTCCGCATTCCTGTTGCCCGCCTCGCTGCTGCTCAAGCAGCTCTCGAGGAAAAGGGTCTTGCACGTGGTGAGATCAGCTAAGCTAAGCTATTAGGTTGTTTCTCTGAAACGACCCTCATTCATCCACAAGCCCTGCCGGAGAAATCTGGCAGGGCTTTTTCTTTGAAGGGGTAAAAAATGACTGGTATGGCGAGCTTGGCCCTTTAATATTCTCTGTATGTTAAAGGGAATTTCACCACTGTTGTCACCTGAGTTATTAGCCGTGATGTGTCGGATGGGGCACGGGGAAGAGCTCGTCATCGCAGATGGGCATTTTCCAACTCACCAGTTTAATGATACCGTCGTTCGCGCGGATGGTTTGAGTGTGGCGGATATGCTGGATGCGATTTTACCTTTGTTGGAGCTCGATGCCTATGATCCGGCTCCCGTGATTACCATGGAGGCGGTGGAGGGAGACTCGCTGGATCCCAAGGTGGAAGGTTCCTACGCAGCTGCCATTGAGCGCCACAGTGATTTAAACCCCAAGATTTCACGCCTTGAGCGTTTTGCCTTTTATGACCGGGTGGAAAAGGCCCACGCAGTGGTCGCCACAGGTGACCTTAATAAGTATGCGAACATCATCCTGAAAAAGGGTGTCACGCCGGTTTAGGCGGCTGAGTTGCCATCAAACAGTTGCTCAACTCATGTTTTTCATGGCTTGAGTTACAGTTTTTCTCCCGCAAATGGCCTATGAATATTCTGGTCAGTTGACCTGAGATTGATAGTGTCCCCGAATGTTGATGATCCTATCAATAAGGTATTTCTACCTGTTGATGAGTTGGGTGATTCACAATCCACAGACAAACACTGAACATTATGTCAGCCATTAAACCAAGCGCCGTCGTCGAGAAGAAATTTCTTCTCCCCTTTATTCTTGTAACCAGCCTCTTTGCACTTTGGGGTTTTGCCAATGATGTGACCAATCCATTGGTGGCCGTGTTCAAGGATGTTTTTGTCATCGATAATGCCCAGAGCACCTGGGTTCAAATGGCCTTTTACGGAGGATACGCCACGATGGCCCTTCCCGCTGCTATTTTCATCCGCAAGTTTTCCTATAAGTCGGGAATTATTGTGGGCTTAATCCTTTATGCTGTTGGCGCTCTTTTATCGATACCGGCTGCATCAGGTGCCAACTTTAACCTGTTTATCATCGCACTCTATATTTTGACATTTGGCCTCGCATTTCTTGAGACAACAGCGAATCCCTACATTCTCTCGATGGGTTCAGCAGAGACATCAACGCGCCGCTTGAACCTAGCCCAAGCATTCAATCCCATTGGTTCACTTACCGGAATGTTTATTGCGGGCACCGTGATACTTTCTACGATTGAAGTGGAGGACTTTAAAAACGATGTGAACGGTTTTCGTGCTGAACTCAGCCCAGCATCAGAGCAGATGCAGAAGCATGAAATCCTGCCATTCCTCAAGGCTAAGGAGCGTGAGCGCGTCAATGATGCGAATGTTAAAACTTATGTGATGAATCTTGGCCCTGACGCTCAAGATGTTGGCTCAACTGCACTGGTTGATTTTAAGGAGGGTAAAATTCCTAGTTTCCAGGGTAAAACCCACACTGAGCTGCAGAAGCACGATTTGAAGATTGTTTCGATGCCATACATGATCATCGGTTTTATTGTGATTGGCGTGATGGTTATTTTCATCATTACGAAGATGCCTGACACTAGCCCCAAGGGAGATTTGCACGATGTGCATTTTGGCCGCACCGTTGGCCGCTTGTTGGGCAATCCACGCTATGTTGGTGGAGTTGTGGCGCAGACTTTTTATGTTGGAGCTCAAATCATGTGCTGGACCTTTATTATCCAGTATGCCGAAAACGAGCTGGGCATCGATAAGGCCACGGCACAGAACCACAATATTCTCGCTATGGTGATTTTCCTTTGCAGCCGCTTCATTTGCACCTTCTTCTTGAAGTATGTCTCACCTGGAAGATTGCTCTTTGTTCTCAGTATTGCCGGTATTGCTTGCACGCTCGGTGCGATTCATCTGGAGGGCATGCAGGGATTATACTCACTTATCGCCGTCTCCGCATGTATGTCACTGATGTTCCCAACCATTTACGGCCTTGCCCTTGATGGTGTTGGAGAAGATGCCAAGCTGGGTTCAGCTGGACTTATCTTTGCTATCGTCGGTGGAGCGTTCATGCCTCGTTTACAGGGGCAGATTCTTGATCTCGATGGCTTCATGGGAACCAGTGCCACTCGTGGCTCGTTTTACCTGCCAGCAATCTGCTTCGTGGTAATTGCCGGCTATGGGCTACTCTGCTGGAACCGTCGTAAGGTAGCAGAATAAGACTATTAGAATAAGACCTACTTGAGTCTAGCTTGAGACGGGCTTGGCTTTTGCCGATCTTTTCAACAAGACCTAAAAAATCCCCGCTGGCATGACCAGCGGGGATTTTCTTTGATAGATATAACGTGG
>DBBL01000138.1 GCA_002292185.1 Akkermansiaceae bacterium UBA985
CCGACGCCATCTAGACCCTCGGAGAACAAAACCCCAACAACACTTTCATAGCTCGTTGCCTCTCTGGCAGCGGGCTATTTTTCTACCCTCATCTGCCTACCTCCTGGTCACTTGCCGCATTAGAAGTCCTTGCGCACAAAGATGAAGCAGGCAATACCGAGTATAAAGACCTCAAATGCCAGCGAGCTACCGACGACATAGGCTACGGAATGACGGTTATCATAATCCTCCATTGCCTTTGCTTCGAGCAGCTCGCTCGCGGAGGCCTCATCCTCAAGAAATGCCGACGACATCGTCATATTATTGCCTCGCACCGTCACCTTTTTCCTCAAGAGATAGGTCGCATCACGGGTCTTTGGCAATGGCATACCAACGGCCCTGACTATTCCATAAAACCTCTCCATCTCAGCATTAGCCTCTAGCTCTTCACCCGCTTTATTGGTCGCTCCCGTCTTCATGTTAATGCTCATCCCGGAAGCCGGCATGACGTAGGTTGCCTTATACATGATGCTTTCCGACCATTGAATCGACAAGGTCACCCCCCAGACCAACAACGCGACTAACAGGGAAAACAAAGTCGACCTTGTCAACACCGCGGTCAACACCGCGACGCAGTAAATAAGACTAAAAACAAAGGTCAGCAGCAACACCGCCCAGAAGATCTCAAGATTCCACGCGTCCAACCTTACCCCGTGAGCGATAAAAACGATCACACAGAAAACAAGCACCTGAATAGCAACAAACAGCAGGCTGCCAAGATACTTCACCAAGAAAAGCGTCACCCGGCTCATGGGTTTAGAAATGGCAACATCGATAGATCCCGTCTTAAGAAAATCAGGGAATATCGGGCAGACCGAAATCAAGGCCAGCACTAGAGCAAAAAAGCCCAGCCACCACGGCACCAGATAGTCCGTGAAGATCATCATGTAGAAGTAATCCGCAAACATGCTACCCTCAACAATCAGGTCATTCTTCAATTCATAAGCGCCAAATAGCACGGAAACCCCCTGCGGAGTGAATCCCACCGAGGCATACATCATCGCGATCAACACCGTAAGAAACAGCACGATCCAGAACAACTTCTTCGCCGCCAATAGGCGGTAGGAGTCCCATAAAATGGTCATTACCTGTCTCATTTCGCCAACTCCTTTCCGGGCAACTGTGGTGGAGTCGATCTCTTCTGAGTGCCCCCCACTCCTGCTTCCCCCACAGACTCCATGAAGAGCTCTTCCAAGGACTGCCGAACCTCACGTAGCTCAACGATGGTGATTTTCTCGGCTCTCAGAGCATCCAGCATCGGTTGAATAGGCGCCGGATCACTGCCGACCATACTCATCATATCTGCCCCAATCTCAGCACCAGCTGCAATAAGCTTATGCTTCAATTCTTCTGAAATCGTTCCGCGGGTCTTCAGTTCATAACGCCGGCTCTTCTCCGTCAGCTCAGCAATCGTCCCCTGCTGGACAATCTCACCCTTGTCCATAATCGCCACACTGTCACAGATCATTTCTAACTCACCCAACAAGTGACTATTAATAAAAACCGTGCGCCCATCGTCTCGCATGCACTGGAGTAAATTACGCATTTCCAATCGCCCTTTGGGATCCACTCCATCGGTCGGCTCATCAAGAAAAACAATCTCCGGATCATTCACCAGCGCCTGGGCAAGACCGATGCGTTGTTTCATTCCTTTGGAGTAAGTCGCCATTTTATGTTTACCCCAATCCTGCATGCCGACCATTTCCAATAACTGCCCAGCTTTTTGCCCAGCTTCCGCACGCGATATCCCCGTCAAACCTGCCACGTAACGGATCACCTCACCGCCCTTGAGATATTCGGGAAACCTCGCATGCTCCGGTAAATATCCTATCCGAGCCAGCGTTGATTTATCCCCAATAGGTGCTCCCAGCATGATCCCCGAGCAACGTGTCGGACGCACAATGCCCGTTAAAATCTTCACCAGCGTGCTCTTGCCAGCACCATTCGGCCCCAGCAGACCAAAAATACCACCCCGAGGCACCTGCAACGAAACCCCGCGCAAGGCTTCCACCCCACCACGGTATTTTTTGCGCACATCAGCGATATCGATAACAATATCAGACATAGGAATGATCAAACAGCAGCTTAGGTAAAAGGCAAGTTCTGAGAAGCGAATAAATATTGCTGGTATCAAGCCCCTGGGCAACTACCGCTTTTTTATTAAAAAGATTGCTTGCTTTGAAGTAATCTCATAAAAAAGACGCAATTACGGTCCTGTTGTTATGAAAATCCCCGCACATTACCTAACGGCAATACTCATTGCTGTCCCCGTCACTTCATCGGCACTCACCTTCAACCTCGTTCCTACAAGCGGCATGAGTCAGGATGCCATTGACGGTTTCGAGCTGGCAGCGGATTACTGGGAGAATACCTTGGCTGACGATGTCACCATTAACATCGATATTGATTTTAGCACATTAGGTACTGGAATCCTTGGCTCAGCAGGTTCCAGCGGGCAGTTCATACTTATATCAGATTATTTCACCGCCCTCGGTGGTGATGCCACCTCAGCGATCGACGCCACAGCCCTAGCAAACCTTCCCACTCTCTCTGGCGGATTTTATCTCGACCACCGCACCCAGATTAATACGGAAGGTGGCAGCCTTGTGGTATCACTGGATGACAATGATTCCAACAACAACGCATTCCTCGACATCAACACGGCCAATGCAAAAGCCATTGGAGTATGGGACGGCGTAGCCTCCTCGGATGCCAACATCACCTTCAGCGACGCTTTCTCCTGGGATTTCGACAACTCCGACGGGGTGGATGCTGGCAAGCAGGACTTTGTCGGCGTTGCCATTCACGAGATCGGCCACGCGCTTGGATTTGTGAGTGGTGTTGATGCCGTTGATTTCTACATCGACATCCCTGCGGATCTGGAGAATTTCGCAGTCTACTCGGGATTCGACATGTTTCGCTACAGCGCGGCTGATGGGATTCTTGACCTCTCAGTGGGCACGGCCTCTTATTTCTCCGTCGACGGCGGTTCCACCAACCTCGGTCTGTTCTCCACGGGAAGCTCCAATGGTGATGGCAGACAAGCAAGTCACTGGAAGGACAACCTCGGACTTGGCATTATGGATCCAACGGCAAACCCTGCTGGCAATATCAATACGGTCTCAGCACTCGATCTTCAGGCCTTTGATGTCATGGGCTGGGATCTCCTCATGGTCGCTGTCCCCGAACCCTCCACCGGCGCCCTGCTGCTCGGATCAGCGATCGCTCTCTGTGGATTCAGACGTAGAAGTTAAGCTTCAACCGTCTGGCAGAAAACCGATTAACTTGTGATGGCTTGCTGATCAGCAAGCTATCTTTTTGTTTACTGATTCGGGCTTTCAAACTCGAGGCCCTGCAAGCGCCGATCCATGGCCATTTTTTGCCAGCGCAGGTGCTTAAGCGATTCAATTTTTAATATCCTCGCAGCCGACCCAGTGACATCAGACATTTGATCATAGAGCAGATTCAGGGTGACCGGGTGAGCGCTGGCTTTTGGCAAATCAACCAGCGTCGTATATCCTACCGAATCCCTGGCCATGATGGCTAATTCTGAAAACAAGCCATCCCGGTCCTCGATCAGAAAACAATGATATTGCTCAGGGGAAATGCCCACCGGCCAAGCTCCCTCATACTGCCTGAGATAGCAGCGCATCATCACCGGGCGGGACGGGCGTTGCACGATGAATTCCCCCCAAGGCATTTCGCAATAAGCCGTCATAGCCGACCAGTGCAGCAGGTAGTGATCGCCAAGTTTTTGAAAGGAAACCAGGCGCTGCTTATTATTGAGGTCACGGTAAACGACAAACCATATCTCCCCTTCGGTTGAATTGGTTTTTTCAATACGCTGAGTCTTCCATAGCGGTATTTCCCGATGTCCTTGTTGCCCATAATAAC
>DBBL01000039.1:0-1071 GCA_002292185.1 Akkermansiaceae bacterium UBA985
GAGGCACCGTGACTTACTCGGTCCGATTCAGAGAGCCAATCTGGATAGAAGACTTAATTGACCTCGTAGAGACATCGGCAAGTTGTGAGCTTTACAGCTTACTGAAGCGGCCAGACGAGAAAGCTGTGACTGAGCGTGCTTACGATAATCCAGTATTCGTAGAGGATCTGGTTCGTAACGTGGCGGCACNNCAAGAGAATATCATATGGTATCGCGTGGAGGCAGAAAACTACGAGTCTATCCATAACCATAATGCTTATGCGGTGGTAGAGAAGGTGGACTGATTGGGCAAGGGTAAGGCCGTCTGGCCGGGCCTTTTTATGAGGGGCATAAAAACATGCGTGCCAATTCTTTTTGGATCGATTAGACTAGTTGCATGCCTAATGATGATCCTATTCACAGCCCTTATTTGACGCTTCCGGGTGCCACGGGTATGCCCGATATTCATGAAATTTTGTCACAGATGCCTGATGAGCAAAAACACAGGTTTGAGTCATCAGGTGAATTTATTCGCCGGCTGGCAGTAAGGGTTACCAAATGGCGTGAAGGGCTACCGGAAGATGAAGAGCCAGCCATTTTTGCTTTGATGTCAAACGGTGATGCGGTCGCGGTGAATAGCCTTGGTGAGGACGGGCATTCCAGCGTGGTTGTGGAGGGAACCCTGCAAGGTGCCACCTGCATGTTTATTAGCCATCAATCTAGTTTTCAAGTCCTGTGTTATACGCGCAAAATTGAGAATGAAGCGCCGCGCAGGAAAATAGGATTTCATGTTGGGGGTGAGCAAATAGAGGCTTGATGCACATTTTATCGGGACTTTTTTACGGGCTTTTGGCTAGCAGGCGGCTGTTTTTAAGCCGGCTTTTTGGAAGGTTCGCATTCACCAGTGGAGAGAATCAATTTCATGCAAAGGATTAAGCGCTGATTTTACAGACGGAGTATTGCCTTTCTGTCATTAAAGTGAATAGTAAACCCTATTGTAAGGACTCGAAAGACTATCGCTTATTATTGAATGACTAACCTACTCATCGCACCGGCGCGCCAGAGCGGCTGCCAAGATCTCGAGGCATTTGC
>DBBL01000039.1:1150-5372 GCA_002292185.1 Akkermansiaceae bacterium UBA985
ATTGCTGATTTTGAGAATATTGGCGCACTCAGAGCTGTGTGCGGGCCCCGTGTGGCATTGGCTCATCGGCTGCTGCCGATGCAACTCGAAGGCGAAGAGGGGGAAGGTGGCGAGCAGCGACTGGTGTTATTGACCTATGATCCGCTTAACCTGCTCGCTAAGCAGGCGGCAACGCAGCAAATCAGCCTGCCTATCGTCTGGAAAATGGCATCACGTAGGCGCATTCATGAGGCATTGCGGAAACTTTACGGTGTCGGAGCAGATACTTTTGAGCAAATTTTGGAGGGGCGCGACCTCGATTACGACAACCTCGAATCTGCAGATGAGGCCAGTGTTATCGATGCCGATGACGATGAGGAGGCAAGCGTTGTTAAATTTGTTAACCAGATCATTAGGGAGGCGCTGCAGCAGCGAGCCACTGACATCCATGTGGAGCCGCTTCACGATAATTTACGCATTCGATACCGCATTGATGGATTGCTGGTAGATGTTACCGTTCCGGACAACATCAAAGCACTGCAAAGCTCGGTCATTGCCCGCCTGAAGATTATGGCGCATTTAGATATTGCTGAGCGCCGTTTACCGCAAGACGGCAGGATCAACCTCCAGTTTGAGGGGCAAACCATCGATGTCCGGGTAGCTACCGTGCCGACAGTTGAAGGTGAAAGTGTGAGCTTGCGCTTACTCAACCAAGAGAAATTCACCATTGCTAAACTTGCGCTTGAACCATTTGTTGAGGAGAAAATTACACAGCTTCTCAAGCTGTCTAATGGTATCGTCTTGATCACTGGGCCGACGGGTTCTGGAAAATCGACCAGTTTATATTCCTTCCTCAATGAAGTGAATACCTCTGATACACGCATTGTGACGATTGAAGATCCGGTGGAGAACAAGCTGCCTGGGGTCATGCAGATTGCGGTCAAATCCGAAATTGGCTTAACCTTCGCGAGTGGTTTGCGCTCTATTCTCCGTGCTGATCCAAATATTGTGATGATTGGAGAAATCCGTGATCTAGAAACTGCAGAAATAGCTATTCGAGCCTCACTTACGGGTCACCTTGTTTTTAGTACCCTGCATACCAATGATGCAATGGGTGGGATTAGCCGGCTCACTGATATGGGGGTTGAGCCTTTTCTGTTATCTGCATCGGTGCGGGCTTTTCTGGCACAGCGGCTCGTGCGTCGCTTGTGCCCTAAATGTAAAACGCCGCGTGAGCTCGCCCCACAGCAGCGCATAGAGATGGAAATTCCTGATCAGATCGATGGACAGTGTTACAATGCTGTCGGATGTGATTATTGCCGTGGCACAGGTTTTAGCGGACGGCTTGCCATTTATGAAGTTGTTCTCATTACCGAGGAAATGCAGGACCTGATCGTCAAGGGGGAAGATATGCGCAGGCTGCTCGAACAGGCCTACGGGGACGGCTACGTGCCCATGAGGGAATATGGCTGGTATAAATGTTTTTCGGGAGAAACAACACTTGAGGAGGTTATCTCTGTGACGAGTGCGGAACTTTGTTAATAGGCTGATTGTTATCGGTTCAGTAGGGATAATATATGGCAACATTCACTTACAAAGCACTTGGCAAAAACGGAGAGGTGGACACCGGTGAGATTACCGTTGCTGATCGCCCCGAGGCGCTCAAGGTTCTGGCTCGGCGCGGCCTGCAGCCCGTCAAACTCTCACTCAATACGACCAGTGGTTCGAGCAGAGAGGAAAAGAAGAGCCACTCCTCAACAAGCTCAGGCAAGCAAGGTTCTGGGGCTTCCAAAGGGCGCCGTGATGATGGAGGGCTGCTTAAGCTGAAGCGTGCTGAGGTAGTGCTCTTTACCGAAGAGCTCAGTGAAATGCTCAGAGCGGGTCTTCAGCTTGAGCCAGCGTTAAAATCCATGGAGAACAGAGAAGAGCTGGGCTCTTTGAAGGATGTTTCCTGTGAGATCAGGAAATTTGTCCGTGATGGTGGCAGCTTTTCGGTGGCATTGAAGAAAACAAGTAACAGCTTCGGTCCACTCTATTGCAGCCTAGCTGCTGCGGGCGAGGCAAGTGGGGCATTAGATACCATTCTCGAGCGTCAAGCCCACTATCTAAAAACACTGCAACAGCTGCAAAGTAAGGTGACCTTAGCTTTGATATACCCAGCCTTTCTTATTATCGCGGGTATTGGTGTTGGGATTATTTTTGTTACCAAACTGATTCCACAGCTCACAGATCTTATTTCGAGCACGCCTGGTGGCAAAATTCCTCTTGGGGCTAAAATCCTCATAGGTGCCAGTGACTTTTTTCAGGAGTGGTGGCTGGTGATGCTACTGGTTATCATAGGTAGCTCGCTCGCCTTCAAGGCATGGAAAGATGCCGATGTAAACAAGCTGACTTGGGATCGGATCAAGCTGAGAATTCCTCTCGTAGGGCGAGTTATCGAATCCCGTTTCTATGTGCAATTTCTTGAAACACTTGCCAATCTGGTTGGTAATGGTTTGCCTTTACTGCGGTCGTTGGAACTCGCACGGGACGCGACACAAAATTTGCATATCCGGCAACACATGGATCATGTGATTGATATGGTGGGGGATGGTAGGTCGTTTTCTCGCGCCCTTATTAATTCGGGGATTTTTCCGCCACTACTTATTGATATGGTGTCGGTCGGTGAGAAAACGGGTAAAATTGACAAGTCCTTGCGCCGGGCGGCGGAGCGCTATGATACAGAGCTCAACAAGAGCCTAGCGCGCATTATGGAGCTTATTATGCCCGTGGTTCTGGTGGTGATGGCATTGCTTATTGGTACGATGGCCTACCTGATGATTACAGCGATTTTCCAAACCATTCAAAATCTCGGCGGCAGATAAACACGATGCCATCGATGGGCAATGAGGTTGCTTGCTTGTGAGTGGAACGAAATTGTCAATTTGGTATTGGGTATTTGGTGCTCAGTGATTAGAAAGAGTTATGTCCAAGAGCCGTGAAGAAGTCGCTGCAATGCGCGAGGAGTATGGAAGTCGAGAGCTTCGCCGTGCTGACCTCAGCTCAGATCCTTTTGTTCAGTTTGAGCAATGGTTTGTAGAGGCTCGGGAAGTAGAAATTTATGAGCCCAATGCCATGGTTCTCTCCACAGTAGGGTCCGATGGCTGTCCAGCTTCACGAACGGTATTGTTGAAATTCTTTGATGAGGAGGGTTTCGTTTTCTATACCAACTACAGCAGTGCCAAGGCCAAGGAGATAGAAGCCGTGCCCTTAGTTTCTTTGCTCTTTCCGTGGCTGCCCTTGGAGCGGCAGGTGCGCATCGAAGGCGCAGTTGAAAAAGTGAGCACAGCTGAGTCTTTAAAATACTTTGCTTCCCGTCCGCGTGAGAGTCAGATCGGCGCTTGGGTCTCGGACCAGTCTAGTGTGATTGATTCACGCGCCCTGTTATTAAATAAAATGGCTGAGCTGAAAGCAAAATTTAAGGGGGGCGAGGTGCCGCTACCCAGTTTTTGGGGGGGCTACCGAGTTCGTCCGCAACGCATTGAATTCTGGCAGGGAGGCAAGGGGCGTGTTCACGACCGATTCCTTTATGCACGTGCGGAGAATGAGTCCCCGCAGTGGCAAATAGATCGTCTGGCACCCTGACTCAATCAGGGGCAGCCTGATGGTTGCCAAAGTTGGCTAAACAACGATGGTTTGCTCACGCTCTGGGCCATTGCCAACGTAGCTGACCGGAGCTCCGGCAAGCTCACCAAGGCGGGTGAGGTAAGTGCGGGCGTTTTCTGGTAAGTCGTCCCATGAACGGGCGGAAGTAGTATCGGACTGCCAACCTGGGAATTCCTCATAGATTGGCTGAGCACGATCCCAAGCAGCACGGTTGGCTGGGGGGAATTCGTGGCGCTCGCCATCGATATCGTAGGCAACACAGACCTTGATGGATTCACGTTCGTCGAGACCGTCTAGAATAGTAACCGCAAGATCTGTGACGCCATTGACCATGCAGGCATAACGGATCAGCACCAAGTCGAGCCAGCCACAGCGGCGGGCACGGCCAGTGGTGGCGCCAAATTCCATGCCGCGGGCGTGGAAGTAGGCTGAGATGTCATCATTTTCGGTGATGAAAGGACCAGAGCCGACCCTTGTGGTGTAGGCTTTGCAGACACCAACAACGCGATCAATCGCGGTGGGGGGTAAACCCGATCCGGTGCAGGCACCTCCGGAGGTTGTATTGGATGAGGTGACAAAAGGATAGGTGCCAAAGTCA
>DBBL01000069.1:0-871 GCA_002292185.1 Akkermansiaceae bacterium UBA985
GCAAGTCAACGATCGCAACAAGTTACCCGCGCCTAATACTGGGCCGGATCGCAGGGCAGACCACGCTTTTTTTAACGGGCTGGTTGCTGCGCTGGCATGCCTGATGTTGGTTTTATCCGCCATGGTGGTGTGGTTGCGGACTTTTCGGCGTGATCACTTGTTGCGCATCCTCGGGCGACGATTGAGCGCAACGTTTGCCACACGTGACTGGGTAGCCGTTTTTATATATGGAGTCTTGCTTCCAATCGGAATCTATTGGCTGGTCAATGGCACCGACTCATTGCTAAGCGCGCAACGCTATACTCTGTTAAATGTGACACCGCTCGGCCAGCCTGTGAGTTTATTACTCATGCTTCTTGTTGCGCCTGTGATTGCCATTACATATCGACTCAATCATGTTCTGCCAGTTGAACAACGCAAGGTATCGAAATGCTTGTGCTCTGCGGCGGTGCTCGCTTTGTTGGCTATGCCACTATTTGGTTTGGTGGGTGTGTTTATGAATGGGTGGCTGGTCATCCTCGGCCATTCGATGCAGATTTTGGCATGTGTGCTGGTCTTGGCGGCATTGGTTGGCAGCTATAGACGAAATAAGAAAGAGGGAGGGGGCAGTTTGTTCCGTGCTGTTAGGAGTCAGCTCTTGATCCCTCTGTATGTGTCAGCCTCTCTGGTGATGGCATTGCATGTGTCAATTTATTATGGCATCGAAAAACACTGGGTCGCTGAAGACGAGCTTTGGAAACTGAGTAGTGGTGATACCATCGGACCAAGCAGCTTTGAGGCAGTTGTCACCCGCCAGCTATCTGATGAGCTCGATGAATTGCTCAAGCAGATAGAGTCCGATTTCCCTTTTGATCCTGTGAACAAGTGAGAT
>DBBL01000069.1:938-8272 GCA_002292185.1 Akkermansiaceae bacterium UBA985
ATTTTGAGGGTTATACCCTCAATTTTGAGGGGTGTATATAACTTGAGCTCACATGCAGGTTGTTTACGATGAACCTCATGCGTGATGAGAGTTTCCAGTTCGCAGATCGTGTGAAGCAGTGCTTTTCGCAAGATCCGGAGAGGAAGCATATTGCAGAGCAGCTTGTGGATAGTCAATTGAGCGGGGACGAAGAGAAGTTGGCGAGAGCTCACAGAAATTTAGCCGCTTCCGACCGGCGCCCCCGTTGGTTGCTGGGCGCGTTGTGTACTGTCATGATTTTGGTGGGAATGGCACTTGTGTTCATACCGGCATACAGGGTTTTACAGCTTAGTTATGTCTTAAAGGTAGCGCTCTCCCCTGATGCGTATTGCTCTGACGATGAGTTTGATCAGAGTTCTTATTTTAGTAATCTTAGTGAGGCTGATATGCTATTGCTTTTCGGGGATTGCAAGATGGCTTCTGAATCGGACCGACTCAAGGGCTTATGGGAATCCGAGCCGGATAACCCTGGTGTGTATCTTGAGTATCTTTTGGCATACCATCATGATTTCAGCTCTTATCCTTCGGATATGTCAGCGATTGCCGAGCGGATTGATCCTGAAAATGCCCTGTTTCCAATATTGCAACTGGCTGACTTGGCGCGGGAATGTACCCAAAAAGTTGATTCGGCAAAGAGCAAGTCTGCGTCCACGGAGTCTTCGGTGTTACGTCCGCACGTAGCTATTACTGACATGACAAAACACCAAGCGGCAATGGATCTCTTCTACACTACTGTGAAAATGCCAAAATACACGAGTCACTCGCTTGCATTGTTACAACGGCGCCTTCCCTTAGTTCTGAGGGACGAGTATGACTGGGTGACACGGTCGATGCCCTCCATGTATTTTAATGAAACAACACGTTTCAGTTGTTTGCAATTTCAAAAAGTGATGGTTTTGATTCGCGCTGAAGCATATCGCTGTGAGAGGGAGAAAGATGCGCAGGCCCTAAAACGTCTCATTCATGCCTGGCAGGCGTTTTACAGGAAGGGGCGTGCCGATGCAGTATACTTGATCGACGGGCTTGTCTTGCGGGCTTGTCTTCATTCTCCGTGTGAGGATTTTGCAGCAGCGGCGAAAGCTTGTGGATTGCAAGAGCTGGAAGATGGTTTTGTTGCACTCGACAAGCAAATGGATACTGAAAGAGAATCTCGTAAGCTCAAGTCCAGAGAATGGCCAGATAGCTTCGCTAAGGAAGCAGGCCTACTATCATCCGGAGGCTCACGTTTATTTTATCTACTGAACGATCACGCCATGGTGTCGGCGCCTGATACTGGCCCGGACCGGATGGCGGACCACGCTTTTTTGAACCGGATTGTTGCTGCGTTGGGGTGGCTGATATTAGCCCTGTCGGCTTTGGTGGTATGGTTGTGGCGTTTTCGGCGTGGTGATGAGCTACGCATTCTGGGGCGGCGGCTGAGCGGAACGTTTTCCACGCGTGACTGGGGTGTCGTTTTTATGTGTGGAGTTCTGCTTCCAATCGGTATCTATTGGCTGGTCAATGGTGCGGGATCATTGCTGAGTGTGCAACACTATCACCTTTTCAACGTCCATGGGATGCTGTGGTTTGGCCAGCCTGCCAGCTTATGGCTGTTACTTCTTATTGGGCCAGTGATCGCTATTACATGGCAACTCAATGAGATCCTTCCGGCTGAGAAATGCAAGGTGTCGAAATGCTTGTGGTCAGCGGCCTTGCTTGCTTTGTTAGCGATGCCGCTGTTTGGCTTGGCGGGTGCGCTCGAGGCTCATGCAAGGATTTTGGTCACCGTGGGCCTTTGTATGCAGGGTTTGGCCTGTGTATTGATATTAGCGGCAATGATTAGCGGATTTACGCGAAATCAGCAGCACAACAAACACAGCTTATACCATGCTGCTAGGAATCAGCTCTTGGTTCCTCTGTATGTATCAGCATCTCTGGTGATGGCATTGCATGTGTCCGTCTATCATCGCATTGAAAAACACTGGGTGGCTGAAGACGAAATTTCTAAAATGTTTGTTGATAGCAACACAGCATACCCTTCTGAGAAATATTTCACCAGTCAGATACTTCACGAAATAGATGTATTGTTTGAGAAGATAGAGACCGATTTCCCCTCTGATCCTGTGAACAAGTGAGATGGGCTTAGCTCAAAGCAGCGCACATCATCAGTCGCTTTTTATACCACTGGCGTGATTCCACGCTTGGTCAGGCGAGTGGTGATTGGGTCACCGGTTCTTTCTGGCGTCCAGCCGATTTCCCGTCCGTATTCAATGATGTCTTCGACCATGTCGGGACGGAACACGCGGGGGCACTGGGCAATAATCATCTGACCGTCTGGCTTTTCATTGAGTTCGATTCTGACTTCGACACCGTGATCGGTGCTGCGTTTGGTCCAGCGGTACTGGAGATCGTAGAAACAGTGCACTTCGCTTTTCTTGATGGGGAGCGCTTGCATGCCGCTGCTTATTGTTCGTGGGGTATTAGGTAGCCAAAGTGCCAAAGGGTTTTTTTTATCGTAAGAAATTCAAAGAAATGGGAGTCTTTAAGTATGGAAAATAATTCGGATGATCTTAAAAAAGGACTTGAAGGTGTGTTTGACGAAAATGTCGAGCAACAGCGTGAGGCTGAAAAGATGATCGAGCAATTGGCAGCGAAGTATGGTGACGATGGGCTGGATCGTAGTGCTCGTCATTTGGCCAAGACCTCCAAGAAGCGGTTTCACTTGCGGGTGTTAGGCATCATCATATGTATTGCGGTCTCGCTCTTTGTGGTTGCGAATTACGGCTCTCGTTTTCTTGCGCTGAAGGGCGATTGTCAGGCTCAACAACCTGATGAATGTAATCATTATATTTGTGATTTTTCAGGAGGGGATCCGGTAGGGAGTGATTCGTGGGCGGGGAAGGAAGTGGCTAAAGACCTCAGCCGTGACGAAATACTCATCATGTTTGGTGATCGCTCGCAGCCTACTGAAGAGCTGCGTTACAAGGCACTCTGGGATCTGGATCCGTCCAATCCTGCCTATTACATCGAATACGCCATGGGATACGCCGAAGACCGCGACAGCTTGCCTCTGGATTTTATTTCCCAGGGCGAAAAAATCGATCAGGGCAACGGCTGGTATGCATTGATGGCTGCCGCCTTTGAGGCAGAGGGCAGTGTGGAAAAAGTAAGATCACCTGCGGGTAAGCGGAAAGGGGTAACGGCGAATGCGGGGCAAAAACAAAAGCCAAAGCCAGGGTATAAGGTAACTGACGAAGACAAATTTGCTACGGCTCTGCAGCTCATGTATCAGGCGGCTGAAGCCGGGAGCTTGGTATCTCATCAGCGTGAACTTGTTGCCAAGCGTATGAAATTACTTCCCCGTCAGGGTATCGACTATATCAGTCAGGCTGCAAACATTGCTTATATGGGGTCGTTGAAATCCTATGCACTGAAATCGCTTGTTTTGAGCAAAGTGGTGCGATTGGAGGCTGAGAGGTGTGGGGCGCAGCGTGATGGCGAGCGCTTGAATAAACTGATTGGCGCCTGGGAAGTTCTTGGGCAGCGAATGATTCGTGGTGATGGCTTTTCAATTGTTGATGCCTTGGTGGCAAGAGCGTGGATTGTAGGTCCATTGGAAGACTTCCGTGATGCTGCCAATGCCTGCGGTATGAGTGATCGAGCTCTGGAGTTTGAGCGTCTGCAGAAGGTTTTTGAGGATGATAAGGAAGCGAAAAAAAATCGTCCGTCGAGAATCGCTGATTACAAGCATAAGCTTGGAGCAATGCATGTTATACTTATGCCCGCTTTCGTAGGTAAACAGGTGATATCACCACCAGAGCTCAAGCCGGAAGACTTTATGCCAGGTCGCATCGCAGAGCATGCTTTAGCGGGCAAGGTCCTTGTCAGTGCTGCGAGCTTGTTGATGGCGCTGCTTGTGGGTGTGCTCTTGATATCTAGGCTCAGGTACCGGGCGGCAGTACGTAGGGTGGCGATTGCGTTGCGATCGCAGCTGGGTGGTCTCGACTGGATATGGCTAGTCCTAGGCGGGGTGATTTTCCCTGTGGGTCTCTACTTGGTGGTCAATTTGCTTTCACCATGGAGTGCCAGGCATCATGGAATCCATCAATTTGGCTACCCAGTAGTGGCTCAGTTTGCTTGCATGGTTTTATTGGTCGGAGTGATGGTTCCTCTGCTGGCTCGTTGGAGGTGGCGCAAGCAGGCTGGTTATCTTGGTTTTTCCACGGGGTGGGTGCAGTGGGTTCCCGCTGTGTTGCTCTGTATCGCCATGCCGCTAAGTGGAGTAGGGGATGCCCTTTACGAACATGCTAGGGGAGCGATTCTTTCAAGCGCGGTATTGATCGGAGTTGCTTTGTTCTGGATATTGATTTGTTTTTTGCGATTGGTTTTTGGTGGCAGGAATCGCGCTGTTTCCAGACTGCTGCTTACTCACACGCTGATGCCGGTGTTCTCTCTTACCGCATTATTGTGGGCACTGATGGCTCCGGTATATGATCACGAAGAGAAAAAATGGATCGCCCAAGAACCCGACCTTATAAATCCTCTGGGATTCAATTCAGTCGAGCCTGGCGGTGATGAGTTCCGCATCGCGGAGCAACTCAAGAGAGAGGTAAGCGATCTGATGGGCTGGCAATAAAACAGGGTGAGCTACACCTAGATGGGGCCCTTCTTGCAGTGTATTATCCGATTAAGCGGAAGGGTCAATCTGGGTCAGCCCACGTTTGGTAAGCCTGACGGTGATCGGCGGATTGGTTTCCTCCGGTTTCCAGCCGATTTTTCGACCGTATTCGATGATGTCCTCTACCATGTCGGGGCGGAACACGCGCGGGCATTGGGCGATGATCATCTGGCCGTCGGGAAATTCGTTGAGTTCTATTTTGATTTCGACTCCCCGATCAGTGCTGCGTTTGGCCCAGCGATACTGGAGATCGTAGAAACAGAGTACTTCGCTTTTCTTGAGGGGGAGGGCCATGTGCATGAGTCTAGTGGCTCTTGATGAAATACCAAATCTGAAATTCTCATTTTATCATGACTCTGATTGAATGCGACTGCCATGGCACACACAGCATATGAAAAAACAGCGCGGATCGTGGCAGCTCAGCTGCGTGAGGCGGTCATAGATCATGAAGCCTTCGAGACAGAGTTGCGTCCGTGTGAGCTAGATCGTTGCCGGGCGACGTGCTGCCATGATGGGGTGTATTTATCCCAGGAGGAGGCGGAGGGGGTAAGGCAGATGGTGGCTGACCATGGCGAGCGATTGGCTGCTTATGGCCTGAGTCTTCCCGATAAGCCAGTGGAGGCACNNGTGGTGGCGAGACGATGAAGACGGCAACCCGTGAGGCCGAAGAAGGTGAGCTGGCTGAGGACTACCCGGCACATTTCCCGAAGACTCGCTGTGTTTTTCTGGACCGGCAGGGGAGATGTGGCATTCAGAGATTATCCATGGAGCAGGGACGTGGCGATTGGTTTGATAAGCCGCTGACGTGCTGGATTCACCCCATTGTGATCCTGCCTGTCAATCGTGAGCGGCTTAGGCCGCTAGTGACTCTGGTTTCTCCTGAGAATGATCCTCAGAAAAAAGAAGGCTACCCGGGTTTTGCCTCCTGCACGCACTGTGGTAGGCCGGATCAAGACGGAAAAAAAGCCCGGCAGGCACGTGAGGTGCTGGCTGCCGAGCTTGAGATGATGGGTAAGATATCGGGACGGGATATTCTTGGGGAGTTGAATGCGGAAGAGCTCGATTAACCCTTGGAGACAACTTCCCAAGCTCCGTCTGCGGCGTCTGACTTGAGCGCGGCATCAATGAAGGCGAGTCCCATACGGCCATCGTCAATGTTGGCGTATTTTGAGCCGTCACAGCTCCAGGGCTTACCGTCTTGGTAGGCACGGACGTCTTTTTCAAACTCACGGTGTAGGCGTGCGTAAGCGTCGTGGAAGGCTTCGCCGTGGCCGCTTGGAATGGTGGGCTCGTCGAGTAGCCACTGTGGCACGTCTTCGAGGAAGCCGTCGTTTGCTGACACTGCTCCGCGCCAGTAGGTGCGGTCAGGCTGGTCTTGCAGGAGGATGGTTACTTTTTCAGGATCTTCTTGGCTCCATTTGAGCGCTCCTTTGGTGCCGGCGATCATGATGCCGAGGTCGTTTTTGTGACCGATGCAGATTTGTGATGCACGTACCAGGCATTTGCCGCCATTAGTGAGTTCACCGTAGGTGGTGAAGTGGTCGTCAATGGGGCGGCCGGGAACGAACTTGTCCAAGCGTGCAGATACGCGCTCGACATCGAGACCTGTGACAAAACGAAGCTGCATCAGGGCGTGGGTGCCGATGTCGCCACCGCAGCCGCTGCCGCCTGCTTTCTTCGGGTCTGTGCGCCATGCAGCTTGCACTTGACCTGAGTCCTCAAGCTTGTCTGCTAGCCACCCTTGGATGTAATAGGAGTCAACCCAGCGAACTTCTCCAAGGAGTCCACTCTGGACGATGTGTTTGCTGAACCAGCTCGACCAGTGGCCGAGGTAGGTGTGGGCGACGGCGAAGGGCACGTTTTTTTCACGGGCCTTGGCCACAAGCAGGTCGGCTTCCTCAAGGTTGACGGTGAGGGGTTTTTCACAGATGACCGGGATACCGAGCTCAAGAGCCTTCATCGCCGGATCAAAGTGAACAAAGTTGGGGGTGACAATGAGCACGTAGTCAATGCGGTCTTCCTTGGGAAGCTCGGCCTGGGCAGCGAACATGGCATCATAGGATGCATAGCCCATGACGGGGTAGGCCCAGTTGTCTGCTTCCTCGATGGCTACTTCCGGGTCAGGGCCGAGGGCAACGGAGTGAACCTTGCGGGTGCCGTCAAAGTGAATGGCTTTTTGGTGAGGATTAGCGATGAAAGCACCGGAGCCTCCTCCGATCATGCCGACTTTTAATGGTTGTGGTGACATAGTTATTGAGTGTTGAGGTTGAATTTTAATTTATTGGTTGTCTTGGTCGAAAGCAGAATCAAAGAGTCCACCGCTATTGCGTGGGAAATCTAGGTTTTTGACGAAAGCGCATGATTCAGTAGCGCCATGGAAGCGGTCCATGCGGGCGTCTTCCCATTCAACGGACAGTGGGCCTTCATAGACGATGTCGTTGAGAGCTACCATGATTTCCTCGAAGTTGACATCACCGCGCCCGACGGAGCGGAAGTCCCAGAAGCGGCGTGGGTCAGCGAAGTCGGTATGGCCGCCGAAGACTCCTACGGTGCCATCACCGTGGCCCCACCAGGCGTCTTTCATATGCACGTGGTAAATGCGCTCGGCAAAGGTGCGGATGAATTTGACGTAGTCGAC
>DBBL01000015.1 GCA_002292185.1 Akkermansiaceae bacterium UBA985
CGAGATGCTCTACCAACTGAGCTATTCCTGCACTGGATGGGACGATAAAGTGTCCGCTGTTGAAAAGTTGTCCTAGAAGGACGCGCGTTATTTGGCTGAAATTGCCGCATCATGCAACCTCTTTTTTCAAAGATAGGCTAATTATTCGGCCGGAGTGTGTGGGTCGAAGGTTGTGCTGCGCTGGTGGGCGCGTGCTTTGGCTGACTTGCGCGCTTGATTTTGCAGCTGCTCCTGCATGCGAAAACGCTTCTGGCCTTTCTTTTTAATGATTCGGCGGGATGTGCCATCTTCGAGAATTTGATAGCTGTTACAGTTGTCTTTGAAGGCGGATTCAAGGATCGTAAGTAGGCGCTTGCGGCAGGTTTTGTCCTCGATGGGAATCATCAGCTCAACACGTTTGTCGAGATTGCGTGTCATCCAATCAGCCGAGGAAATAAATAACAGTGGGTTGCCACCGTGGTGGAACGAGAAGATCCGTGCGTGCTCGAGGTATCGATCGATAACGGAGACTACTTCGATGTTGTTGGCTTCCTTGCGCCCTCTGCTGCCCGTGGCTGTTTTTAAGCAGCAGATGCCACGGATGTTGAGTTTGATCGTCACCCCGTCCTTAGAGGCCTGGTAGAGGGCCTTGATGATTTCTTCGTCTTGGAGCGAGTTGACCTTGGCGGTAATAAATGCTGGTTCACCATTCTTGGCTCGTTTCCCCTCAGCGGCGATAAGCTCGAGTAAGCGGGGTTTCATGTGGGTGGGGGCGGGCACGAGCTTGCTGAAGCGCGTGAGCTTGGAACGGCCAGTGACGGCGTTGAAAAACAGTGATGCATCAGCACCATAGGCGGGGCGCGAGGTGAGGTAGGAGATGTCGGTGTAAAGCCGGGCAGTGGACTCGTTGTAATTGCCTGTGCCAAGGTGGGTGTAGCGTTTGAGTTGGCCGTCCTCGTTGCGGATCACGAGGCAGATCTTGGCATGGGTTTTGAGCCCTTTAACACCGTAGACAATTTGAACACCTGCACGTTGAAGTTCATCGGCACGCATGAGATTGCGTGCTTCGTCAAAGCGTGCTTTGAGCTCGATAAGTACGGTGACCTGCTTGCCGTTGTTGGCGGCTTTGATCAAGGCGTCAATGATGCGTGAGTCCGAGGCGGTGCGATAGAGCACTTGCTTGATGGCGATAGTGGCGGGGTCGTCCGCAGCTTCCTCGACAAAGCGCAGCACGGGCTCGAAGCTCTCGTAGGGGTGATTGAGCAGCACGTCATGGTCAGCTAGTGTGTCAAAAATAGATTCTCCAGGATCAATATCTGGTGAGGGCTGGGGTTGCCATGGCTCATCACGCAGGTGATCGTAACCTGGGCTAAAGGCGAGGCTCATGAAGTCGGTAAGGGCGAGTGGGCCATCTACCGCGTAAGTTTCTGAGGAGCCAGCTCCGGTGATCTCACGAACGAATGATTTAAGTCGGCTAGGTCCCTTGGCGGGCAGCTCGAGCCTGACGGTGTTGCTGGTTTTTCTAGCGGCAAGAACTTCTTCCATTTCTCCGGCGAGATCGATGGCATCTTCCTCCTGCACGGCGATGTCGCCATTGCGAGTGATGCGGAAGGGCATCGTGGCGATGACCTTTTCATCGGGGAAAAGCTCTCCAGAAAAGGCGGAGATGAGATCTTCGGTGAGGATGACGTTTTGATGAGGCGTGGAGCCGGCAACGTCTGATGTTGGCAGCTGGATGAAACGGCTGATGCCATCAGGTAGTGGGATAAATACCGTGCGTGTGGAGTTCTCAGATAGGCTCTCAAGCTGACAGGCAAGGATGATACGCATTGCCGGTAGGCTGGCCATACTGGTGTCCTCATCGTAGGCAAGGGGGGTGAGCAGTGGGAAAATAGAATCGTGGAAGCGACTTGCGAGCGCCTCATGTTGACTGGGGGAAATAGCTGAGCGGTCTAATAGATGTAGACCCTCGTCTTGGAGTGCGGGGAGGAGCTCTTTGTTGAGTAAGTTGTATTGATCCTCGATCATGGCTTTTGCCCGAGCGCGGACAGCCGTGAGCTGCTGGGAAGGGGTCAGTCCTGAAATGCCGCGCTTGTGTGAGCCAGACATGCGCATCAAATGTAATCCTCCTACACGGACTTGGAAAAACTCGTCGAGATTAGAGGCAGTGATGGCGAGGAACTTAAGGCGCTCAAGTAGTGGTAGGGACTCGCGGTTTCCTTGGTCAAGAACGCGCTGGTTGAACTCAAGCCAGGATAATTCTCGGTTAATAAATGACATGGATGGAATAGTGGGTGTTGAGAATGTTAGTTGCCTTCATGGATGGCTACGCCAAGGCCGTAGATGTCTTTAAAGAGGTCAGCCTTAGAGCGCATGGCCATGCGTTCTACAGAGGCGTCACTGATGCCTTTTAGGCTGATGTTGAGTTTCTGTTTGCTGATGCTGACATCGATTTCACCTACGCGTGAGGTGTGGCTGTGATCTAGGGCATCTGCAATTCTTAGAATAGCGGCGAGTTTTGAAACACGCATACGATCCTCTGCGGGTAGGTCACGGTAGCCTGCGTGATTGGGTTTGGGCCCTGACCTGCGGTGGTAGCGAGCGAGTAGTGAGACAATGCTCAGGTCACGCTGACCAAGGCCGAAGATTTCGCTATTGAGGATGATGTAGTGAGAGTGTTTGTGGTGGGCTCGTGAGCTGATGAAGTTTCCACACTCGTGCACGATGGCGGCGCATTGAAGGAGTAGGGAATAATGTTCATCAAGCTCGTGAAGCTCGCTGGTGGCCTCAAACAATAATTGGCTGAGACGGGTGACTTGATTGGAGTGCGATCTGTGAACCCTGTATTTACGCGCTAGGCTTACGGCTGAGCGCAGGACTTCTTTTTGAAAGCCTTCTGTTAGTGAGAATGATGTGGGGATGTCCAGAAGTAGGCCTCTTTCATAATCGCTACCTGGAAGACGTATGGTTTTTAGTTCCAGTGTCTCGGCGATGGCGAGGTTGATTTCCAGAGCGGGGATGATTGCTTGCGCGCTGTTGTAATCAAGTTGGTAGCGCTTAACGCGCATTTCCTCAGTCATGGAGGCGATCTTTTTTGCCATGTCGGCTAATGCACTGTAGCTGCTTTTTGTTTTTCCTGGTTTGGCCAAGACGTGAGCGAGGTGCTGAATTTCATAGCCGATCATGACCAACTCCTCAATGTCTGCATCTCGGTAGTCGTGATTGATTTGGTTGATCTGACTGCGGATGTGTTCGCGGGTGACTTTGCTGATGCTGAAGCTTGCATCTTGGTCGTCTTGATTTTTGGTGATGGCTTCTCCGGTGCGGTAGACACCCAGTCTGTAATTACTGTAGTCTGAGATTCTTCCGTTCTTGAAGAGCAGGGCGCGCGTATTTCCTGGGCCAACGTGAACGACCAGCGTGGTGCGCTTGTTCATTGACGGTGTATCTCGGAGCCGTCTTCGTGTCTTCAGGTAGATTAGGCGAGTCATTTCACCTTCGTCGAGGGTTTCGATTTCTAATCCGCAGCCGATTTGAATGCGGTTGATAAAGGAATCTTGGTTGCTGGCTTCAGCCAAAACATTGGTGGCGACGGCACGGATGGGGGTGTCTTCGGTGGCGCCC
>DBBL01000020.1 GCA_002292185.1 Akkermansiaceae bacterium UBA985
TGTCTCGATATACCAGAAACTGCCACAAAAACTTACCGAGCATTAAAAACAACCAGCTTTTCAAACCTTCTAGCCAATAGGGTTACATGCCATGTCGACATCGCTGGTTATCAAAAAGATCTCACTCACGATCAACTGGTAGAAAGCCACCAGCTTTACGCTTACCATGTGGACTGGGCCTCTGCCAAAGCCAGCAATATTAAAGTAAGCATTATCGATGACCAACATGCAACTACGCAGGCTGACCTCAACTTCACAATCAGCTCAAAGAAGATGGCTGCATCCAGTGAAATAATCGCACTTAACTTAAGCTGGCAAAAAAACGATGCCGGCAAATGGCAACTCACAAAGGTCGAAATGATCGGCGATGTAGTTGGCCGTATGTAACGCTGAAAAAGATAGCACAATCAGATGATCACCTTCCAGCTATCACCTACCAGTCTGAGTTGAATCCGCGAGTGTCGATGTGAACAAAACCACCGTAAGTGCCTACTCCACCCTCAAAGGTGCGCTTTCTGTCACGCAAAAAACGAGCAACACTAGAGACTTGTCTTGATCCAGCTCCGTGGAATACAACATCAACGGCTTGGTTGAATTGGTGGAAAGAACGGGGATGCCCCCTCACCGCAGCATTGTAACGAGGACTTCTATACGCGGAATAGATTGCCTTCACAGGCAGCGACAGCTCCTTGGACATGCGGTCAATCACCTTCAGCGTGGGGCCCATTTTTTTCCACAGGTTTTTAGGAGGCAAGCTGTTCACAATGTTGCCTCGCGTTTTAAAATGGGGAGCTAAAATCATACGCGGCGTTACGTTACGAAGACGCAAACCCTTAACGTAATTAGCATAGCGATTCACATCATCGCCCTTAAGCCTTACCCATGACGCTGGAATACCTTCTACTGGCTTACTCGAATAATAGCCGAACCATCCCGCCGATGCTTTGTCTGCCCCGAGAACTAAGCCTGCTGCGGCAGCTCCGGAAAGACCAAGAAAATTTCTACGTGGTAATAAAGGCGACTCTTGACTGCCGCTTGCGGGACAGCCATCCGCATTGAGTATAGAGCTGTGGTGATTTGTATGATCAGATTTCATTGAAAAACATGTAAGGTTATTAATCCCACATATTTTAACTCAAAATCGTTTATAGACAATAAAAACTTAAGATGTATTAACTATAATGAATGTTAAAATGTATAAATCTGAGTGGAGGCGTGAAGCCCCTATTTGGTAGAGCTGGCAACAGCATTCATGCGCTGTCTCACAGCTTCATAGAGGCATACCCCTGTAGCAACGCTCACATTTAAACACTCAACTTTACCCACCATGGGGATCTTGAGTAAAAAATCGCAGTTATCTTCTGTAAGGCGACGCATACCACTACCCTCAGCCCCCATGACAATCGCCAAGGGACCTGTTAAGCTTGTATCGTAGAGAGTGCTCTCCCCAAGATCACTTGTACCTACCATCCACACCCCGAGCTCCTTGAGCTTCTTCATGCTTCGAGATAGATTCGTGACTCTAAAAAACGGCACCCTATCCGCAGCGCCTACTGAGACACGCCGCACTGTATCGGTGACCCCGGCCGACTTGTCTTTTGGCGCAATCACCGCTGTGACTCCAGCTCCGTCAGCAGTTCTCAAAATAGCACCTAGGTTATGAGGATCTTGCACACAATCCAATATGAGCAGAAAAGGATCCGTTTGCTCAGCGAGTAGATCGTAAAGATCCTCCTCAGACTTTACCTGGGACCGGCCTCGATCATGACCGCCACGCACATGTTTATTTTCGCGCGCAGCTCCCTCTCTGTTGTTCCTTCTCATATTATATTATAGCTCTTGCTCAATTTCTTTGAGCTCTAAGAAAAGCCTATTCCATTGTTCAAGATTTGGTTGAAGCTCTAATTTTGCACCTGCAATATGCCTACGCACAGTCTCTAGCAATCGTCTGTATTCAATATAGAGGTCACGCACACCATGTCGATAATCAGAGCCGAGAGCATCCACAAACTGACTTTGAGAATTCATCAGTTGATCGATAAAACCGGCAATCACCTGCTTTCTGCTTCGATATGTCTGAACGATAAAAACTAGCATGGAAATAGCCCCTCCAGCAAGACAAGCCAGCGCTGGATATGGATACATGCCCAATCGCAAGGAACCAGCAACACCCGCGCACAACAGCAGGACCAGGCACATGTAAATCCATATCTTCAGTTTTGACCTCCTCTCGGCCAGGCGCATATCGAGCCCTCCTCTGATTTTCAAATTAATCACCGCCTGCTTGGCCGCCAGCCCCATTTTTCTAGTGAAGCGCTTTTTAGTTTCAGCAAAGACGCCATCCAACTCCTCGAAATCATCAAGGCTGATTTCCAGCTTTTCTTTCACCCGGGGACGCACTGTTTGCCAGTGATCCCTGCATTCTCCAATCAGCATGTCGGCATCTTGGTCTGACTGTTGCTCAACTGCCTCCTGAACGGAGTCAACCAGTGAGCGAACGACCAGTTGAGGAAGGTCATCAGCTACGAACAAGCTTTTCAATGTTCCCCATACTCCTGTTTTACGGCGCATGAGTTTTTGACTACGATCTCCTTGATCTGCATAAACATCCTTCATTGCCGCAAATTTAGAGGACACATCCGATGACTGCTTTTCTCGATTTTTGTCGATCTCATTTTCCAGATCATTGAGGAAGCCTTCATTTTTCTCCAGCAACCGAGTGCGCTGCTCAATCATGTCTTCAGCACTACGCAGCACCTTACCAGCGGCATCACGAACCTCCCCTAACACCTCGCGACGGGCGGGCGAACTCGCAACCACTTCCGAGATGTATTTCTCAAGGTTAGGATAACCACTTTCGTGCCACAAGCTCTCACCAAATGGCGTTTCCAATTTTGCCTGTATGGCAAGCTTTCCAGATACTGGATAAATAGGAAGTGCTCGACCAATTCGTTTCCGGCAGAGATCACGCATATGACCGAGGATAACGTCCAAGTCTGCCTCTTCCCGAAGATCGGCCTGCTGCAGGATAAAGATCGACTTTTCAATCATATCCTCCTTCTGCTTGCTAATAAAATCCCATGTGGAAGCGCCCCAGGGATTACTGGCGGGAAAAACCCAAAAAATAAGATCAGAGACTGGTAGAAATCGATCCGTGATCGCTTGATGCCCCTGCACGACGGAATTTGTGCCGGGCGTGTCTACAAGATTGAAATCCATCAAAAAGTCAATAGGACGAAAACGCTCCTCTAAAATAGGAGTCACTTCCTCATCACAACCCTCATCACCATATCGATACCATTGCACCCGGTCAGTCTCCGGCAGCACGTTGGTTTTACATATGTTTTCGCCAAACAAGCCATTAAGCAGTGACGACTTCCCCGCGTTCACCTCTCCACAAACGACAAACAAAAACGGGTTCTTGAGCCCCTTAGTGATATCATTCTGCTCAAGAGGCGTTTTCTCCGCATCTGTTTTTTCAGCTAACGCCAATACCCTTACCACAACGTCGGTAAGACGTTTGCGAGTGGTGAAATAATCCCCGAACATGGTGGCAGCTATTAAGGGTGACTAGATGCAAAATGCAACACTACTTAAACCGACTGTCGCCTTTACGCATATTTAAGCTCATTGCTTAATGGCGGGCACGCTGACGAAGGTAAGCGATTCTGACCCATCTTGCTTTACCCCGCCTGCGACAGCCCTGGACTGAGCTGGTTTTTTTGTGGAGACATCACTTGAGGAAGAATTTAGCGTTAGCAGCTGAGAAACCGTAACGAACTGAAAACCACGTTTCAATAAACCGTCCAGAGTAGCAGGCATAGCATCTACGGTAGGTTTGTGGAGGTCATGCGCCAGCACAATTGAACCGTTCATCGTCTTGTCTAGTATTCTAGATGTCACGACGGAAACTCCAGGGCGCGTCCAATCCCTCGGGTCAACATTCCACATGATCGTGGGATAACCATACTCTTTATATATCCAAGACCTTTGGCTTTCGCGAAGGGCTCCGTAGGGAGGGCGCATCGTACGTGGCTTGACCCCACAAGCTGATATAATGACATCGCGGGTGCGATCCATCTCTGTGCGTATCGAAGCATTGCTCAGGCCCGTGAGATTGCGGTGAGTCCAGGTGTGATTGCCAATTTCATGCCCCTCCGCCACCATTCGTCTCACAATATGGGGATACATATCCACGCTGCGTCCGATCACATAGAAGGTGGCCTTTATATTGCGCTCACGCAGCATATCGAGCAGTCTGGGCGTATTTTGCGGGTGAGGTCCGTCATCAAAGGTCATTGCTATGTATGGCAGGTCCGTGCGACCGCGACGGTGGCTGATGCCTATATCTGAAGGAAATTGGCTGGGTAAATTGATGTCCGGATTTCGCAAACCTGATCCAAATAGTGAAGGAGAGCGGTAGCCCGCATTGAACTTCGTTTTTCTGGATTTGTCATTGGCTGAGCATGCCACCAGCATCATAAGACCTGACAAGGTCATGAGAAAAAAGGGGTGTCGAGGAACGATCATTGTCTAAGTGTTGGGGAAATAAGGTAAGGAGCTGAGCATTAAAAAACTAAATATAGATACGGAACGAAATGTCCAGATAGTTAATATCAAGCCAACAACAGCAAAGCTTGATTAAGTTACACCATGAATAGTGACTTGGGAAGCCGCTTATTTGGTCGGCACCCCCTTTCGTCTTGATTGAATTCAGCAAGTATCGAAGGAAAAAATGCATGGTGAATTTGAACCAATAGCTGCCTGTGCTTCGCAAATAATTTCCACATTTCGCTATTGCAAAGTGCAACAAGTCATCGTAGTTACACGCGCGTCGGGAGTGTTTGCTGTATTTCAAAAAGCATCTCAACACAACAGCCCTATAGTGTAATTGGTAACACACCGGATTTTGATTCCGCATTTCCAGGTTCGATTCCTGGTAGGGCTACTTCCCCACCTCCTCTTAGCTTCACTGGCCAGCCCAGGCCCACCCTCGCTAGCCAGCTCGTTTAATGGCTGAAGATGCTCACCCTTTAGCGCGTCAGCTAACCACCGCCTCAGGTAAGCTCGTGTAGATCAGCTGCCATGCAGTGAAAAATAATCTTGGCAACTTTCGTCTGGAGCATAGATTCTGAATGATGATATTGAGTATCTAGGTAAAGCTATCTACCGATAAACAAACCCCTTGGGTAGCTTACCGTAAAAAACAACAACATTACCGAACCATCACACCATGGCAGAAATCGATCTCTATTTTGAAACGATGCTTGAGAACAAGGCATCTGACTTGCACCTATCAACCGGCAACGCCCCCATCATCCGAATCAACGGTGAGCTTGTGCGCCTTGACTCACCGCCATTAGTGCACGAGGAACTATTGGCCATGCTGAGGGAAATGTGCCCTGAAGATAAGATGGCACGATTCGAAGAAACGGGTGATGTTGACTTTGGTTATGAACTTCCCGGTAAGGCCCGATTTCGTGCCAACTTTTTTAGTCAGAAAGACGGTGTTGCCGCCGTCTTCCGAACCATTCCGTCACAGGTCCTCACCGCGGAGCAACTCGGCCTTCCCGGCATTTGTCAAAAATTTGCCAAGCTAACCAAAGGGCTTGTTTTGGTAACAGGGCCAACTGGTTCCGGTAAATCAACAACTCTGGCGGCGATTATCGATTACGCTAACAAGATTCGAGCAGATCATATACTGACAGTTGAAGATCCAATCGAATTTGTGCATAAGTCCGTTAAGGCCTTGATCAACCACCGAGAAGTAGGTCTGCACACCAAATCATTTGGAAGTGCGCTCCGCGGAGCCCTGCGTGAGGATCCCGACATCATCTTGGTGGGAGAGATGCGTGACCTTGAAACTATTTCTTTGGCACTAGAGGCCGCTGCAACAGGTCACCTTGTTTTCGGCACCCTTCACACCCCGAGTGCTGCCAAGACCATTGACCGGATTATTGATGTGTTCCCCGCAGGCCAGCAAAACCAAATTCGGACTACGCTCTCTGAGGCCATCAAAGGCGTCATTGCACAGAACCTTTTCAAACGAGTCGACAAACCTGGACGGGTTGCCGCCCTCGAAATCCTCGTGGTTGACACGCCTATTGCGAACATGATCCGAGAAGAAAAAACTTACCAAATTCCAGGCATGATTGAAGTTGGCCAAAGAAAGGGAAATGTTCCCTTGGATGTGGCTATCATGAACCACTTAGAGGCCGGACGAATCAGCCCTGACGAAGCATTCGAAAAGTGCATTGATAAAAAACGATTCCTGCCGTTTTTGACACGCGAGCCTGAACCATGGGAATTGTAGCATTAGCTACCTCTCAAGAGCATTACCCTATTCACAATTTTATTTTCATTTATCTATCTCGACAGTCGCCTATACGCTTTTACTACCATTAACAATTTCGCTACCGACCTTTACCTTACGAGTGTTCGGCGCGACCCCACATACATATCGCACAAATTGATACATATTTTGAGACAATGCTTGAGAACAAAGCATCCGACTTACACCTCTCAACAAGCAATCCTCCCATCATTCGTATCAACGGGGAGTTGGAGAGGCTTGACGCGCCACCGCTGATCCATGAGGAACTACTTTCCATACTCAGCGAAATTTGCCCTGAAGATAAAATGCAACAATTTGAAGAAACGGGAGATGTGGATTTTGGATATGAACTACCAGGAAAGGCTCGATTCCGTGCTAACTTTTTCAACCAAAAGGATGGCGTAGCTGCAGTCTTCCGAACGATTCCCTCCGAGATTCTGACAGTAAAGCAGCTTGGCTTGCCTGGCATTTGCCAAAAATTCGCCAAGCTATCCAAGGGGCTCGTTTTGGTCACGGGACCGACCGGCTCCGGCAAATCAACCACCCTTGCTGCCATCATCGACTACGCCAACAAGGTTCGCACAGATCATATTCTGACCGTTGAGGATCCCATTGAATTTGCCCACAAATCCAGAGAATCCCTCATCAATCACCGTGAAGTGGGTCTACACACAGAAACATTCGCATCGGCACTTCGAGCAGCCTCACGTGAAGATCCAGGTATCATACTGGTCGGTGAAATGCGTGACCTCGAAACCATCAATCTGGCCCTAGAAGCTTCGGCAACAGGTTATCTGGTTTTCGGCACATTGCATACGCCCAGTGCAGCCAAGACCATTGACCGGATCATTGATGTGTTCCCCGCAAGTCAGCAGAATCAGGTCCGAACGACACTTTCAGAATCCATCAAAGGGGTCATCGCCCAGAACCTTTTTAAACGTATCGACAAACCCGGACGGGTAGCCGCCTTGGAGATCCTCGTTGTTGATAATGCCATCGCCAATATGATCCGCGAGGAGAAGACTTACCAAATACCGGGGATGATCGAAGTTGGTCAAACCAGAGGTAACGTGCCCCTCGATGAGGCCATCATGCAGCACTTGCAGGCAGGGCGGATCAGCCCTGACGAAGCATTCGAGAAGTGCATCGATAAAAAACGCTTCTTACCTTATCTAACACGCGAGCCTGAGCCATGGGAGCTGTAAGAAAGAGTCCTCCGAGCCTGTCATATACCAACTAGGTCAGACAGCTACTCCGGCAGCTGCCTCTGCGCACTTGATGCCATCTATCGCAGCAGAGATAATACCTCCGGCATAGCCCGCTCCCTCTGCACAGGGATAGAGGTGCGTAACCTCTGGGTGCTGTAAATCATCTTCGTTGCGCGGCACACGCAAGGGACTACTTGTGCGCGTTTCGAATCCAATCAAACCCGCCTCTTCGGTTATATAACCGTGCATTCCCTTGCCAAACTTTCGCAGTCCCGTCTGCATACGAGTGACGACAAAATCAGGCATGATCTCATGCAGTGGCGATGAGCTCAGCCCTGGAAAGTAACTTGTGGCCGGCAAGCTAGAGGAAATTCTTTTCTCTAGGAAATCGGTAACTCGCTGACCAGGTGCTTTTTGCTTTCCTCCGCCATGAACAGACGCTGCCACCTCCAGTGATTTCTGGAAGGCCACACCAGAGAGAATTCCATGTTCCCCTTCGAAGGAAGCCGTATCTTCAGGGTCAACACTAACGACCAAGCCACTATTGGCGTAGGCGGAATCCCTACGCGATAAAGACATACCGTTGACCACGACCTCGTCATTCTCCGTTGCTGCCGGCACAATAAAACCCCCAGGACACATGCAAAAAGAATGCACCCCCCTGCCCCCAATCTTACAAGCCAGCCTGTAACTGGCTGCCGGCAATATTCGAGGTCGTTCTTTACCTCTTAGATAGTGGTATTGAATGCTATCAATCAATGGCTGCGGATGCTCAATCCTAACACCGACAGCAAAGGTTTTCTTTTCCATCAGGATATGCTCCTCAGCGAGAAGTTGATAAATGTCTCGGGCGCTGTGACCCGTGGCAAGAATGACAGCATCACCTATAAACTCGCTTCCGTCGGCAGTTGCCACACCGCGCATTGTTTTACCATCGGCAGAGCGCAACAACTTAACCACCTTTGTGCCAAAATGAACCTC
Organism: Akkermansiaceae bacterium UBA985; assembly: GCA_002292185.1. GTDB lineage: Bacteria > Verrucomicrobiota > Verrucomicrobiia > Verrucomicrobiales > Akkermansiaceae > Oceaniferula. The sequence continues at coordinate 8,524 of DBBL01000020.1, forward strand.
ACCTCCGGCATCTAATATGCTAGCTCGCATTGCCTTAACCACATTAGGCAACAAATTTGAGCCGATGTGCGGATGCGCATCAATGAGGATTCTAGACGGAGCTCCATGAGCTACAAATGTCTCATAAACATCACGAACAGGGCCACGCTTCGTGGCTCGGGTATAGAGTTTACCATCAGAAAAAGTCCCTGCACCCCCCTCTCCAAAGCAGTAATTGGAGTCTTCAATAACCCTTCCTTCTCTCAGCAATGGAGCCAAATCAAAACGACGGGCTGACGCATCCTTACCCCGCTCTATGATCACAGGCTTACAGCCCAGCTCAAGCGCACGTAGGGCGGCAAACATTCCGGCCGGCCCGCAACCAATAATAATAATCCTCTTGGCTGACTCGGAAACCTTTGGGTAATGCGCTAGGCATTCGGGCTCAGGAGGCAAGGCCATCTCAATCCCTACCTCAACCCTCAGCTGCACCTTAATGTCTTTCTGCCTGGCATCAATGGAGTGCTTTCGCAAACGCATTTCCTGAATCTGCTTAGGATGCAATCTAAGCTTACGGGCAATTTTCTTCTTCCAGGCCTCCTTATCCTCAGAAAGATCGATCCCCAGAATAATATCTACTGTCTCGATGCGCTTCATATTAGTGTGACCAAATGCGATAACTTCCAGTTAGGAAATCGCAAGCTTTACTCCATTTTGGTCCACGTTGACAAAGCTCACACAGGTAGAAAAAATCAAACTCTTCTCCTCATTCCCGCCGCGACTTACTTCCACCTTATAAGAAACAGACGTGTGGCCTTGCTTCATCTTATTACAATCAATCTCCAAAATAACACCTTCCTCAACACCGTGCCGAAACTCGACATGATCCATGCCTACGGTAACAAAACGGCTATTGGGATAGTCTAGGCTTGCCGCAATCCAGCACGCTTCATCAACCCAACTTAACATTCTACCACCAAACAAAAAACCGTATTGGTTTAAGTCACCGGGCATAACAAGATGATGCGTTTTCATAAGTAATGATAAAAAGGAGATTAGGCCTTGGAGACTTCAATGCGCTTGTAACGTGAATCACCCTTAGGCGAATTCGTCACAATACCATCTATTTCGGCCAAGGTATTATGTGCCAGTCGACGGTAATAAGCATTTAACGGCTTTAACTGGCGCGACTTGCCGTCCCCTGCTACCTGAAGCGCGATTTCACGAACAGACGCAAGCATCTTTTGCTCTTGATTAGCTCGATAATGATCGCAATCCACCTTCACCCTTGGCGCGTCTGGGTAGTGCTTGGTTAAGATTCTATTGGTTAAATACTGCAAGTCCTCCAATCGATCACCGTGTTTACCAATCAAGTGCGCTCCCTCGTTGGTCTTGATGTCAAGACACGGACCATCTTCTGCCTCTGATATTTCCAGCTCAGCCTCAAAACCCAGCTTATTGAGCATGCTGATGAGAATCTTACCTGCTGCTTCAACCTCGTTCATATGACAGTGATAACCAAGCGATCATCAAAGGTCAAACGCCACTTAGTAGATCGCATGCTTTTTACTTAGCCCTCAAATTGGGACTATTACAGACGGAATATCGTTTGTTGATTGGAAATATAATTCTGAAAGTGGCGATGCCAGCATCTCTGTCATTAATTCTCTAATTACCCTCGCATTGCTCTTGCCCAAATGCCGCCAGCTCCTAGTATGCGGCCTTCCAGCTATGAACCGCGTTTTTGTCGAGAAACAAGCCGAATTCAATACCCAGGCCCGTGAACTTCTTCACGATCTTAGGGACAATCTTAACATTCAACACCTCAAAAACATCCGCGTCATTCAGCGCTACGATGTTGATGGGCTCACTGAAGAAGAATTTGCAGAGGCCTCGCGCCTTATTCTTTCCGAGCCACAGGTAGACCTTGTATCCGACCAGCTGATACTAGGTCGTGACGAAACCGCTTTCGCCGTTGAATATTTGCCCGGTCAATATGATCAGCGCGCAGACTCCGCTGCCCAGTGCGTTCAGATCCTAACCCAAGGCGCCAAACCTTTGATAGGCTCTGCTCACATCATTGTTCTCCAAGGTGAACTTACTGCGGACGAAATCGCACAAGTCAAAGCATACACCATCAACGCTGTTGATTCACGCGAGGCTAGTATGGACATGCCACAATCTCTCGAAGTCCCCGTGGAGCGACCCAGTGATGTCGAAATCCTCGATGGCTTCACCAACGCGTCAGCCGACGAGCTCTGCACCAAGCGTGACGAGCTAGGCTTAGCCATGTCCCCAGAAGACCTCATCTTCACACAGTCCTATTTCCGCGATGAAGAAGACCGCAACCCGACCATTACCGAGATCAAGATGCTCGACACCTACTGGTCAGACCACTGCCGCCATAGCACCTTTGCTACCAAGATCGAATCCGTCGAGTTTGAACAACAAGACATCATCGCCGAGGCTTACGCCAAATATCAAGCGACCCGCGATATCGTCTACGGCGCTGACACAGAGCGGCCAGAAACCTTGATGGACATCGCCTTGATTGCGATGAAGGAATTACGTAAAACCGGCGAGCTCGACAACGTCGAGGTATCAGAGGAAATCAACGCAGCATCAATCGTCGTGCCTGTGGATGTTAATGGAGTCGATGAGGATTGGCTTGTGATGTTTAAGAATGAAACCCACAACCACCCCACCGAAATCGAACCTTTCGGCGGAGCCGCTACTTGCCTCGGTGGCTGCATACGCGACCCTCTTTCTGGCCGATCGTATGTCTACCAAGCGATGCGCGTCACCGGTGCTGCCGATCCACGCACACCATT
>DBBL01000170.1:0-1497 GCA_002292185.1 Akkermansiaceae bacterium UBA985
ACAGACCGCGTAGATATCGTGCGGCTGGAAGCGCTTCAGGGCTTGGAAACCCTCGGTGTTCATCAGCTTGCCATCAACGAGTAGTTGGCTAATGCCCTTCTTGGCTGCCGCGATGGCAACATCGGTGTGGTAGCCTTTGCGAGCACGAATCAGGGGTGCAAGGACAAGCAGCTTTTTGTGTTTGGTTCGGAGCTGGCGGATTTGCTTTTCAATGGTGTCGGTGGTTTGGGAGATCACGGCTTCACCGGATTCCGGGCAATGCTGGATACCCAGCTTAGCGTAGAGCAAGCGTAGGAAGTGGTAAATTTCAGTGACCGTGCCGGTGGTGGACTTGCCGCCGCCCCGTGAGACACGCTGCTCAATAGCGACGGTCGGTGGTAGGCCGGTGATGCGGTCGACATCGGGTTTTTCGAGCTGACCGGCAAATTGCCGCGCGTAAGGTGACATGGAATCCAGGAAGCGACGCTGTCCCTCGGCAAAGATGATATCAAAGGCGAGGGTGGATTTCCCTGAACCCGAAAGGCCGGTGACAACCACGAGTTCATCACGTGGAATATCCACAGAGATGTTTTTGAGGTTATGCTCACGCGCTCCAGATATCTGAATTGATGAGGAAGCTTTTTTGTTTTTGTTGGCCTGTTGAGACGATTTTGATCGAGATGCTTTTTTAGATGAAGCCGTGTGAGTTGTCTTAAGTGCATCAGCAGTGGCGGATTTTTCTGATAAGATTTCTTCTGGGCTACCACTGAAGATGATGTTGCCACCATCCGCACCTGGTCCAGGGCCTAGATCAATGATGTGGTCTGCACAGCGAATGACATCGAGATTGTGCTCGATGACCAGTAAGCTGTGCCCGGCTTCGGTGAGGCGTTGAAAAACCTCGAGGAGTTTTTCGATATCGGTGAAGTGGAGACCGGTGGTGGGCTCATCGAGAATGAGCAGCTTTGAGGTGGATTTGTGTGCCTCGGTGAGTATTTTGCAAAGTTTGAGACGCTGTGATTCGCCGCCGGAGAGGGTGTTGAGTGGTTGGCCAAGGCGTAGATAGCCGAGGCCAACATCGGTGAGGGGTTGTAAGGTGCTGATGATTTTCTTCAGTAGCCGTGACTCTTTACCACTCGTGTTTTTGAGATGTTCTGTGCTTGAAGCGATGGCTTCGGTGATGGTGAGTTCCAGCGTTTGGGCGATGTTGAGCCCGTTGTAGCTATAGCTCAGAGCCTTGCTGGTGTATCGTTTGCCATCACATTCAGGACAGGTGATGTAGAGGTCGGAAAGGAACTGCATTTCCACCTTTTCAAAGCCATTGCCGAGGCAGCGCTGGCAGCGGCCTGTGCCTGAGTTGAATGAGAAGTAGCCTGGGGTGAGTTGCTGCTCGAGGGCTTTCTCTTCAAGGGTGTAGAGCTGACGAATAGCATCAAAGGCGCCTGAATGCACTGCAGGAGTGGATCGGGGTGTGCGTGTCAGGGGGGATTGGTCGACTTGTTCTACCGAGCTTAAATG
>DBBL01000170.1:1572-3128 GCA_002292185.1 Akkermansiaceae bacterium UBA985
AGGCAGGTGAAGATGCCAAGGGGCAACTTAAAATCGAGATTGCTGATATTGTGCCTGTTCGCTCCGGTGATCTTGAGCTGGTGTTTTGAGGTGCGGCGGGAGCTGGGTGTTTGTATTTTTACTGAGCCAGAGAGGTAAGGAAGGGTCTTTGATTCAGGGAATTTTTTGGCGATGGTTTTTTGCTGCGCTTGTTGACCTGAGAGCTCTGCGACAATGTTACCGCCATGTTCACCCGCTGCCGGGCCAAGGTCGATGAGGTGGTCGCAAGAGCGCATGACGGTCTCCTCATGTTCTACGACAACCACGGTGTTGCCTTTGTCTCTCAGGTCATGCATGACCTTGACGAGCTGGTTGATGTCGCGCTGGTGTAGGCCGACGGTGGGCTCGTCCAAGACAAAGAGGGTATTGGTGAGTGCAGCGCCCAGACAGGTGGTGAGGTTGACACGTTCGATTTCACCTCCTGAGAGGGTGTTAGCGGGCCGGTCGAGTGTCAGGTAGGTCAGGCCGACTTGGCACAGGTAGTGAAGCCGTGAGTTGATCTCATCGAGAGCGTGGCAAATCGATTTTGAGGCATTATTTTTGATGTGAGAAGAAAACCAAGTGGAGAGATCTTTGACGGGCATTTGCCAGAGCTCCGGGAGGGTCTTGTCATCGATTTTAAAACACAGAGCTTCAGGCTGGAGGCGAGACCCATGGCAGTGGGTGCAGGCGGTGTAGGCACGGTAACGGGAGAGAAACACACGGACGTGCATTTTGTAGGATTTGGTTTCGACCCAATCAAAAAATCCTTTGACTCCGTACCAGTCACCGTTTTCCCATGCGTCCTGTGAGTCATCACGCTCACCATAAAGTAGCCATTGGCGTTCATGATGCTGGAGGTCTTGGTAGGGGGTATTGATATCAATACCGACGGCACGAGCCGCACTCAGTAGGTCTCGTTGACATTCTGCACCACGAGCAGTGGTGAAGGGCGTGACACAACCTTGCTTGATGCTTAGGGAGGGGTCAGGGATAGCTTTGCCCAGGTCAATACCAATGGTCCGGCCAAAACCTCGGCAGTGTGGGCACGCGCCTAGCGGAGAGTTAAATGAAAATAAGGCAGGGGTGGGGGGGCGTAGAGTGAAGCCTGTGGCTGGGTTGGTCCAGTGGGTTGAAAACGATCGAGAACGATCGTCGATCAGGATCTCAAGGGTTCCTTTGCCGAGGGCGATGGACTGATCAATGGCCTCAAGTAGGCGGGCCTTATTACGCGTCGTTATTTTGAGCCGGTCTTGAATGACGAGCACGGAGGCGTCTAATTTCAGTTTACCGTTGGGCTCGTCGGTGCGGTATATTTTACGACGATGGTAGATGCGTGTGTAACCCTGCTGATTGAGCAGCGGCAGGACATCTGTGCTTGGTGTGCCTGGGGCAATAGAGACGGGAAAAGCAACCATGATGGTCTGATTGCTGTGCTCCGAATGACACCAGCTCGCAATGGAGTCTGGCGTGTCAGGCTGTATGCGCTCGCCAGTTTGTGGGTCGTAGGCCTTGGCGAGGTATGGAAAGAGCAGCTC
>DBBL01000074.1 GCA_002292185.1 Akkermansiaceae bacterium UBA985
CCGCCCTCAACCAGGTTGCTTTCTACCATGACTGAGGTGATGGTTTTATTGCCTTCTGCGATTTGTTCGCATAGTGACTGGGCCACTACTGGCTGATTACGGTAGTCCTTGAGGGAGTTACCGTGAGAGCAGTCGATCATTACTGACTCAGGAAGTCCTGCCGCCTCTAGTTGGCTGGCAACTTCACTGATGCTTGCGGAATCATAGTTTGGACCTTTGGAGGATCCTCTAAGAATGATGTGGCATGCGTCATTGCCTTTGGTGGAGACAATCGCGGTGACCCCTTGCTTGGTGACGGAGAGGAAGTGATGCTGTCCGGCTGATGCTTGAATGGCATCGAAGGCAATCTGGTTGGATCCCCCTGTGCCATTTTTGAAGCCAACAGGCATAGAGAGGCCAGATGCTAGTTCGCGGTGGATTTGAGATTCTGTGGTGCGGGCACCAATAGCCCCCCAGCTGATGAGGTCTGCGTAATACTGAGGTGAGATAGTGTCTAAAAATTCGGTGCCGGCAGGCATGCCCATTTCGGCAAGTTCGATCAATAATTCACGGGCAATGTGTAGACCGTGGTTGATATCGAATGAGCCATCAAGATGGGGGTCATTAATGAGGCCTTTCCAGCCAACGGTGGTGCGCGGTTTTTCAAAGTAAACACGCATTACAATGAGAAGGTCAGCGGTGAAACGCCTGCTCGTTTCTTTCAAGCGGGTCGCGTATTCGATGGCGGCTCCTGGATCGTGAATGGAGCAGGGGCCGACAACAACCATCAGGCGATCATCTTTTCCCTTGAGGATGTTTTCGCTATCTTTGCGGGCAGTAGCAACGACTTGAGAGGCGTTTTCTGATGCTGGTAAATGGTGTGAGAGCACCGCTGGAGAAATCAGAGGTTTGATTTCATTGATACGGAGGTTAGATGTCTGGAAGTCGTTCACGGGTTTTGTTTAAGGTTAAAATGAAAAATGCCAACACTCAAATGCGAGGCTCGCTGTATTCTGAGTTTAGATGGATCCTTGGCGTGTTTCGCCCTTTTCGTTGGCTTGCCAGTATTGACCGCTATCAATGTCTAGGCAGGTGAGCCAGCCATGACGACATGCGGAGGTGTCAATGCATACAGCATGATCAAGTTTGAGCGGGTAACCTTCCGGTTGTGGGGTATGACCGCAGATGATTGTTTTACCGGATTTATGAGGTTTGGTCTCAAAGATGCGCTGCCATAAGGTGAAATTTTCCTCTTGATGTTCGAGGTCGGTTTCAGGTTCTAGTCCGGCGTGTACTAAGATGTGATTTTCTGTCTCGTAGTATGGTTTGCAGGATTTGATGAAGTCCCAGTATACGGGAGAGATGTCGTCAGCGGCTAGCAGGGGGGGCTGAAGTTCAAAGGATTGCATGGTAGCCTCACCTCCATTGTATAGCCAGAAGTAGCGCTCTTGTTCTGAGAGGAGCGCGTTCTCCATCATCACTTCATGATTGCCCTTCAGGTTGATGAGCTGATGGGTTTGGCCAAGTTCAATGAGGGAGTCGATGACTCCTTTGGAGTCTGGGCCCCGGTCGATATAGTCACCTAGAGTGACAATAACGTCATCACTGCGGAAACCGACATATTCGGATAAGGCCTTGAGTGCGATGTTCGATCCGTGAATATCTCCAATGGCAAGGGTGCGCATGACTGGTGGCGATTAGGCTTTGAAGGAAATAGAGCTTCGTATTGATGAAGTCCTGTAAGGATTGAAGAATAAGGTAAATATCTTAATGCTGATATTTCCAATTGCCGCGGCTCAGAAGTTCAATTTTGGTGCGGGTGAGGCCGTCCTCATAAAACCCGAGGCGTTTGGCACTGCCAGCGGTGACATCGATGACGCGCCCGATGATGTAAGGACCTCGATCGGTGATAGTGAGGACCTCAGAATGGCCATTACGTAAATTGGTGACCTTGACCTTGCTGCCCATCGGCCACTCCTTGTGCGCAGCGGTGAGCGCATCATTATGCAATGGGCGACCGCTCGCAGTTTGGGTGCCGTAGTTGGTCTTAATATTATACCAGGAGGCGATGCCGTGCTGAGCAGTGATTATTTCATTAGTCCCTGAAAATTCACCTGAAGTATCAGCGTTGGCTGTATTTGAGGATGTGAGCATATGGGTAGCGCAGCCACAAAGGCCGATGCACAATACTGTAATGGAGATACACTTGATCATAGTCGATGATTAGACGTTGAGGAAAATAACTTAGCTTGATGACGTTTGAAATCAGTCGTTTTTGAGCACCCTGATAAAGGCGTCTTGGGGGATGTTGACTTTGCCGATAGCCTTCATCTTGGCTTTTCCTTTTTTCTGCTTTTCGAGCAACTTGCGCTTTCTTGAAATATCACCACCGTAACATTTGGCGGTGACGTTTTTACGCATTGCGGTGATGGATTCACGGGCAATAATCTTACCGCCAATAGCGGCCTGAATGGCTACGGTGAAGAGTTGCTGGGGAATAACCTCCTTGAGCTTCTTGCAAAGATGACGGCCGTATGGGGCGGCTTTATCGACGTGTACGATGGATGAAAATGCATCAACAGGTTCGCTGGCGATAAGGATGTCCATCTTGACGAGTTTGCCCGCTTTGTAGCCGGCGTGTTCGTAATCCATCGAGCCATATCCACGGGTCATGGATTTGAGTTTGTCGTTAAAGTCGATGAGGATTTCGGAGAGTGGTATCGTGCAGGTGAGCATGACGCGTTCTTCGTCGATGGTCTCGGTGTTCTCCATGTCGCCTCGTTTTTCCATGACGAGTTTCATCATTTCACCAATATAATCACCGGGGATCATGATGTAGAGCTTGACCACAGGTTCACGGATTTCTTGAACTTCTTGTGACTCAGGAAGAAGGCAGGGATTATCGATGATGACTTCCTCGCCGTTGGTTTTAGTGACCTCGTAGATTACGGAGGGGTAAGTGGAAATGATATCCATGTTGAACTCTCGTCGGAGCCGTTCTTGGATGATTTCCATGTGCAGTAGGCCGAGGAATCCACAACGGAAGCCAAAGCCAAGTGCCACCGATGATTCTGACTGCCAGGTGAAGGCGGCATCATTAATCTGGAGCTTGCCCATGGCGAGCTTGAGAGCTTCGAAGTCGGATGAATCAACGGGGTAGATGCCTGAGAAAACCATTGGCTGGATTTCCTTGAAACCTGGTAGTGGCTCGGGACATGGGTGGGTGGTGTCGGTGATGGTGTCACCGATCTTCACCTCGTCAGCGGACTTCATATTGGCAATGACGTAGCCAACATCGCCTGCGAATAGCTCATCACGCTTGGTCATGCCTGGTGTGAAGACGCCGACCTCTTTGATCTCGTAGGTTTTTGGCGTATGAAAGAGCTTGATACGGGTGCCTCGTTTCATGCTGCCAGACATGACACGCACATAGGAGACCACGCCGCGAAACGGGTCGTAAACGGAATCGAATACGGAGGCGCGTAGTAGCTTGTCCTCATTCTCGATGGGAGGGGGGATGCGCTCAACGACGGCTTCGAGTATTTCCTCAATACCGATGCCGTTTTTCGCGGAAGCGGGAATGGCTTCGTCTGCAGGGATGCAAATGATATCCTCTAACTGCTTGTGAACCTTGGGTAAGTCAGCCGAGGGTAGATCGATTTTATTGATGATCGGGATGATGGTCAGCTCTTGCTCGTTGGCCAGGTGAAGGTTTGCCATGGTTTGAGCTTCAACGCCTTGAGCGGCATCGACGATAAGCAGTGCGCCCTCACAGGCGGCTAGTGAACGTGAAACTTCATAGGAGAAATCGACGTGTCCAGGTGTGTCGAGCAGGTTGAGCTGGTAAGTCTTCCCGTCTTTGGCCGGGTAGGACATGCTGACAGGGTGAGACTTGATGGTAATGCCGCGCTCGCGTTCAAGATCCATGGCGTCGAGGAGTTGATCTTGTTGATCACGCTCTGCGACGGTTTTGGTGAACTGCATTAATCGATCCGATAAGGTAGTCTTACCGTGGTCGATGTGGGCAATGATGGAGAAGTTACGAGTGAGTTCGGTAGACATGCGGGTGAGCAATCACAAATTTTAAATAAGAAATAAGGAATGAGAAAATCTCTAGCCTTTGATCTCCATGAGCATCTGGGCATTGTTAGGGAATTTCTTGAGGAAGAAGAGCAGTCTCTCCATCGCTTCTTCAGGGCGGTGGCCTGACAGGCCTCTGCGGATGAGATTGATTTTGTAGAGAAGATGTTCTGCCATGATGAGTTCCTCACGGCGTGTGCCTGATTTGAAAATATCAACAGCCGGGTAGATGTATTGCTCGGCAATGCGGCGGTCTAGCACGAGCTCCATATTGCCTGTTCCCTTGAATTCTTGGAAAATAGCTTCGTCAGCGCGTGAGTTGGTCTGAATCAGTGCGGTGGCCAATACGGTGAGTGAGCCGGCAGTGCGGGTATTACGAGCTGCTGCGAACAGACGGCGTGGCATTTCCAGAGCACCTGCAACGATACCACCAGACTGGTAGCCGCGGCCTTTACTAGCTCCGCCCATAGAGCCGTTGTATGCGCGAGCCAGGCGAGTAATAGAGTCCATGAGGACGAGAACGTCTTTACCCCCCTCGACAAGGCGTTTGCAGCGCTCGATGCACAATTCAGAGATACGGCAGTGGCTGCGTGCTCCGTCATCATTAGAGCTAGCGTAGATTTCGGCTCCCGGTAGACAGCGGCGAAATTCGGTGACCTCTTCCGGACGTTCGTCGACCAGTAAAATGATCAAGTGGATGGATTCGTCATACTTCTCCTTGATGGCTTCAGCCATGTGCAAAAGGAGAGTTGTTTTACCCGATCGAGGTGGAGATACGATCAGTCCTCGTTGGCCACGACCGACGGGGGCAATAATATCAAGCACGCGTGTGGTGAAACGCTCAGGCGTGGTCTCAAAGGCAATGCGGCGGTCGGGATTGATGGCCTTGAGTTCCTCAAAGTGGGGGAGCTTGAATGCCTCCTCAGGAGTAAGGTCATTGATCGCCTTGATTTCAGTGAGCTGAGGGCCGCGAGGGCCGTCTTGGCAGCTGCCGTGGATCCAGACACCTGCGCGCAGACCGTGTTTGCGGATAAAGTCTGGTGGCACAAAGACGTCTTCTTTGCATTGGGTGAAATTTTTTCCTGGCACGCGCAGAAAGCCAAAGCCTTTGGGGGCGAGCTCAAGCATGCCATTCACATCGACGGGATCTCCCGTTAGAACAATCGGCTTGCGTTCCCGTTTAGAGTTGTCGCGGGGGGTATCTCGGGGGTTGTCGCGGCGATCGCGCCTATTTTTATTATTGCCCCGGTTCCGGTTATTGTTATTGCGCCTTTTGTTGGAGGATCGAGGCTTCTCGCCCTGATTGCCATCCGAGTCACTGTTTTTCTCCCGATTTGGTTTGTTGCCAGAGCCTTTTTTGACAGGGCCGAGGCCTTTGACACGCCCCATACGCGGTTTGTCACCGGAGTTCTCGCGGGGTTTGTTACCGGAGTTGTCGTCATTGCGGCCTTGAGAATTGGAGTTCTCGTTAGGCGAGGGTGTTTTAGGACTTGGGTCCTGTTTGGCTTGGTCGCTCATAATTCAGCAGATAAATACTTCAAAGAATGAATAGTATAAATAGAGATGGTTCGAAGAGATTGTTGGTAGGGATGATTCTTAGAGATAATCTAGCTTGCATTAAGTCCTGTTTGAGCTGGCTGCGATGAAGCGGCAGCTGTGATCAGAGTGAGAAACAACGAATAGAAAATACTGTGTATGTGTGTGCTGTTAGCACAAGAGGCTGTCATTGGACAATAGGCTACGCCGATATTGTGTGATTTCACTTGCTGCTGGGGCGTGCAAAATCGCTATCCCTGAGAGGTGATATCTTGAGTGACGGGAATTGGCGAAAAATAGAAGTTCGTTACCCGAGAATTTCCGGAGGAGAACCGTCTGCCAAATCGTCCAGACGCAAGGAATATGTATGAAATCCCTTGAATTGGCAATGACTTTTTATGGAGAAAAGAAGATGCCGTATAGCAAGGCGTAGGACCTTGCCTGAGTTGGTTGTTATTCGGCGGCTGAACTTACCGCGGGATGGTAGTTTGCAGCACGATTGAATCAGCAGCTGCGCGCAGGGCTTGGCTTGCTCGGGGCAGTAGCAACATATCGCCTTCTTGATGAGTTCTGCCGTCGCTGGATTCGAGCTCGCCACTGACAACGGTGATGATAGAGAAACGTTCCTGGTCGGGGTTGCCAAGCATAGTGCCTGTAGAGAGATTCAAGCGATCAACATGAAAGTAGGGGCAGGTAGCCAGTGTGTTGCCATTAGGCTCATCCATCCCTGGCTCGACATCGGAGAAGTCGATGCAACGTATCGATTGCTCGACATGGAGGTCACGCGGCACGCCATCCAGACCCATCCGATTCCAGTCAAACACTCGGTATGTGGTGTCCGAGTTTTGTTGGATTTCGTAGATGACGAGGCCGGCGCCAATGGCATGTAGCCGCCCCGAGGGAATAAAAATAGAATCGCCACGCTGGGGCGTAATACTATGAACGGCCTGATCGACGCTGCCTTTCTCGATGGCATCTTGGAAGTCGGCTTTAGTAATGCCGGCCTTCAGTCCCACATAGAGTTGAGCACCTGGGAGCGCGTCGGCAATATACCACATTTCTGTTTTGGCTTCTCCTCCGAGCTCTGAGGCGATTTCCGCGGGCGGGTGGACTTGGATGGAGAGCTTATCACGAGCATCCAATATTTTGATTAGCAGAGGAAAGCGGGGAGAGTCTTCAAATCCGGATCCGAAAATTTCCTCACGGCTGTTTTGCCAGAGCTCATTGAGTGAAGTGCCCTTCATCGGCCCATGGTTGACAATGGATTGTTCAGCAGGCCGATCGCTCATCTCCCACGCTTCGCCATAAGGAGTGCCGGCAGCTGGGAGTTCTCTTTCGAAAATCTTCTCTAGCTCACGCCCGCCCCAGACACGCTCCATGTAGAGGGGTTTGAAGGTAATAACATGCATGTCCTAAGACATAGCTAAGACAGTTCATTGTTCCAATAATAACTGAGAAAAATATTCGTATCTGTAGTCAGATAGACTATTTATGTGCATGGACAACTCGATGGCTCAGAGCGCCAATCTCGCATGGATCAAAGCGGAAAACCTGCACCGTGGATACTCGGTGGGTAAAAAGCGCATCGAGGTGCTGCATGGGATTGATTTGCAGATTCAACGAGGTGAAAAAGTGTTTCTCTGTGGGCCGAGTGGAGCTGGTAAGACAACACTGATGTATATTCTTGCTGGGCTTGAGCAGCCTGAACAGGGCAAGGTATGGGTTGATGGGCAAAACCTCTATGCATTGTCCCGCCGGCAGCAGGCCCGAGTGCGAAACAAATGGATGTCCTATATTTTTCAGAACTATTACCTGATGCCCGAGTTGACGGCATTGGAAAATGTCATGGTGCCAGCCATGATCAGCGGTAAAGACTCGGTGGATAAGGCAAGAGAGTCACTGGAGCGTGTGGGCCTAGGGAATAGAATCGATCATTTGCCGGCCGAGCTCAGTGGTGGTGAACAGCAGCGCGTTGCCATTGCCCGTGCCTTGGTCAATTCGCCGCAAGTTATTTTTGCCGACGAACCGACAGGGAACCTAGACTCCCGCAATGGTGCGCAGGTGATGGAGATGCTTTTGGCGTTGTCCGCTGAGGATGGTGCCACGCTGGTAGTGGTCACCCATGACGAGGCTTTAGCGGTAAATGGAGATCGGAAATTGGTTATCAAAGACGGGGTGATCTCAGAGGATGCTGTCATCGCTTGAAAAATTGCGTTTTCATGATGCTCAATTCATGCTTTAAACCGCTGCGCGCATTGATAACTTGCAAACCATTAAATACTAACTCCGCATGAGTGACTCACAAAAAATCTGGTTGGACGGCCAAATGTTGGATGAATCTGAAGCTAAAATTTCAGTATTCGATCACGGCCTGCTGTATGGTGATGGGATTTTTGAAGGCATTCGTTGCTACAACGGGCGTGTTTTTCGTCTGGTGGAACACGTTGAGCGTTTGTTTTTGTCTGCGCGCGCTATCCTACTCGATATGCCGTGGACCGAGCAGGAGGTGTGTGACATTGTCTGTGATACGATCCGTGCTAATAATTTGACGGATGGTTATATCCGTTTGGTGGTAACTCGCGGTAGCGGTGGTCTAGGCCTCAATCCTTACCTATGCAAAAGGCCTTCGATGTTCTGTATTGCAGCTTCAATCCAGCTCTACCCTGAGGAGTATTACGAAAAAGGCCTAGAGTTGATTACCTGCTCTACGCGTCGCCCAAGTCATGCGACCTTAAGCCCGCAGGTGAAGTCATTGAACTACCTCAACAACATTATGGCGAAAGTCGAATGTATTAAGGCAGGGGTGATGGAGGGTCTCATGCTCAATGATGCGGGAACGGTTGCTGAGTGCACAGGCGATACCGTTTTCATTGTCAAAAAGGGTGTTATTGTTACTCCAAAGATTACTGATGGAGCCCTTGATGGGATTACCAGAGGGGTGATCTTTGATCTTTGTGATCGCTTTGATATTGAGCTTATCGAAGATACGATTACTCGTTACGATGTTTATACCGCAGATGAAGTTTTCCTGACGGGAACGGCAGCTGAAGTTATTCCTGTGGTTAAGGTAGATGACCGTCCTATAGGTAATGGTGAGCCTGGTGAAGTCTTCAGGAAGATGTTGGCTGGATTCCGCGAGGAGGCGGGTACTACAGGCACACAAATCTAGTGCTTTCTCTCTTGCCATGATATGGCTGGCTCGGTGATACTGGGCTTATGCCAGTTAAAGGAGCGTTAGAAAAGTATTTGGTCAAGCCGGGGCAAAAATTAAATCTCGCTAAACGAGAAACGGATGACAAATCGCTCTTCGATGGTAATAAGGATGAGCACGAGCCTTTTCTGAAACAGCTCAGAGAGGATCTCAAGATTCAGCAAAATCACCTCTATGCTGAAAACAAGCACCGCTTACTAGTAGTCATCCAGGCGATGGACACAGGCGGTAAGGATGGCACGGTGAAAAGTGTTTTTTCTGATGTGGATCCACAGGGCATTCATGTGGAGCCTTTCAAAAAGCCGTCTGAGGACGAGTTGGCAAGAGACTTCTTATGGCGTGTTCATGCAAAGGTGCCGCGCAATGGTCAGATTGTGGTATTTAACCGCAGCCATTATGAAGATATTCTCGCAGTAAGAGTGAAAAATATTTTCCCGAAGTCGGTTTGGGAACCGCGCTACCAGCATATTGTTGATTTTGAGCGAATGTTAGCTGACGAGGGTACAACGATTGTTAAAATTTTTCTGCATATCTCTAAAGACGAACAGAAAGAACGATTGCAGTCGCGTTTAGATAATGTGGTCAAGCACTGGAAGTTTAATCCCGATGACTTGAAGGACCGGGCACGTTGGGATGACTTCCAAGGTGTCTACGAGGACCTCATAGAGAAAACATCAACCGAGTCTGCTCCATGGTATATCGTGCCGGCAGATCGAAAATGGTATCGCAACCTTGTCGTTGCTCGTATCATCGTCGATACGCTGAAGGATCTTGATATGAAGTTCCCCATTGCCGACTGGATGGCTGAAGATATCGTAATTGATTAGCATTGTGAGTGCCTACTCAGAGGAGTTTTCCATACGAACTCAGGGGAAGGGGACCTACGAGATCACTGACCAGGTGGCCCACGCCGTGGCAGGGGCTGGGGTGGAGACGGGGACCGTTACCGTGTTTGTGCAGCATACGAGTGCTAGTCTGGTGATTATGGAAAATGCAGATCCGACGGCGAGGACAGACTTAGAGGCGTTTTTTGATCACCTAGTTCCAGAGGATACGCCTTATTTTGTGCATACCTATGAAGGTTCTGATGATATGCCGTCCCACATCAGAATGGCTCTGACTCGCACCAGTGAAGTGATCCCCGTGATTCGTGGGAGAATGACACTAGGGACTTGGCAGGGGATCTTTCTGTTTGAACACCGACGCGCCGCGCACAAGCGGCTCATTAGCGTGGTGGTGCAAGGTGACTAATGGAGCGCGTGACGTTGATGCACTGACTTGAGGCAGAGAATCTATTTTAAGGTGCGGTAATTTTCATTTCTGAGCGTCACACCGAGAGTGTCCAAATGCTCAAGTAAGGGCATGACGATTTTACGCGTAGAGTCCAGATGTTGGCGTAGCTCACTGGCAGTAGCTTGTCCATGGCTTGAAATGAAGGTTTTTACCTTTTGAGTCGCGGCATCGAGCGCAGCAGAGGTAATGACGATCTTCGGGTCTAGTTCAACCACTTGACCAGAGCGGATGAGAAACTTCATCGCCTGGTCCTGTGCGGGTGTGTTGATGAGGTCTGATTTGTTGGGTGGGTTAAGGCCCGTTTGATCAAGCTGTGTGACGATTGATTGGGCAATCTTTTCGATCTCATCTGGGAGTGTCAGCCGGTGGTTCGGGTGAGCGACGGCTTGTCCGCTACCTTGATAGCCTTTGGTGCCCAGCGTAGTGATGAGGAGCTCTAAGACCTCTTCAGGGCAGTCGATTTCCTTTTGTAGGTTATCGAGCGGCATACTGGGTAGGTCTGGGTGTTGTT
>DBBL01000099.1:0-2601 GCA_002292185.1 Akkermansiaceae bacterium UBA985
CGTTTCTCGGAAGCCCTTGATCCTGCCTCTGCCAATCAGGCAGAGAACTACTCGCTCTCCGGTGCCGACATTCACTGGTGCCGCGAATACGGCAGTCAGGAGTTTCACTTGAAGCAGCGCGAGCTGCCACTGGGTCAGCGCAAGAAGGGCTGGACGGACCTCAAGGTCACCGGGGCAGAGCTTCTGGGCGATGGTAAATCCGTCAAGCTGACTGTCGAGGGCCTCATCCCGGCACATATGCTCGAGCTCAACCTGAGCCTCAGTACTGAGGACGGTCGCCCCATTAAAACCAAGATCAACCACACCATCCACCAGCTTAAATAACCATGAAAACACTGACTAAAACCATCCTAGGCTCAGGCCTTTCCGTCTTCCTTGCTGCGTCCTCCGTGGCTGAACACCATGGCGAAAAAAGTATCCAACTACTGAGCGCTGATAACCTCAGCCTGAATAAACACTGGGTAATCAAGGATGGGGTGCTGAGCACCTCGGAGACACCTGGTGGCATCCTCTGGTCGAAGGCGGCCTTCGGGGACTTTAAGATCACCCTCGAATATAAAACCTCGGAGAAGTGCAACAGCGGACTTTTCTTCCGCACCGATCCTAAGAACCCGGTGCAAGGAGGTTTTGAAATCCAGATTGCTTCCGATGGTTTGTATAATGGCAAACACATCGTCGGCTCTCTGTATGATGCCAAGGAGCCGACCAAGTCCATGGCTAAGCCTGACGGCGTGTGGAACACCATGAGCCTGACCTGCAAGGGGGCACAAATCACCGTGGTGCTCAATGGCGAGCAGGTTAACGATCTCAATATCGACGACTGGGATACAGCGGAGAAAAACCCGGATGGCTCCAAAAACAAATTCAAGAAAGCCCTTAAAGACATGCCAAGAACCGGTCACTTTGGACTGCAGTATCATGGGCAGCCTATCTGGTATCGCAATATTGTGATCACGCCATTGAGCTAAGTGCAATACAGTCACGATCAAGCCTATCTTTATGAAACAAGCCGTCCTCGCCATCGCCCTGATTGTATCCGTCAGCCTCTATGCAGATGCTGACAAGCTGCCTAACATCGTTTTCCTGTTTGCCGATGATCAGCGCGCAGACACCATTGGCGCGCACGGCAATGCCCACATTGATACCCCCAACCTTGACCGCCTGGCAGGTGAGGGCTTTAGCTTTCACCGCAATTACTGCGCGGGGTCTTTTAGTGGTGCGGTGTGTGTGGCCAGCCGGGCGATGCTGATGAGTGGGCGGCATTGGATGAAGATAGGATCTGCCAAAGAGGGTGAAAAACCGAATCCAGCATCGGACTGGAATGCTGCTGAGGTGCTGCCCGGTTTGCTGGCACGAGAGGCAGGCTATGATCCCTTCATCATCGGCAAATGGCACAATGGGCTCAACACCTTGAAGATGGGATTCTTAGAAGGGCGTTCTGTCTACATGGGTGGCATGAATGATCATAGTGACTTCCAGGTGCAGGATTACAGTGAGGGGAAACTGAGTCACAGACGCAAGGCGGAGGCTTTTTCCAGCACCCAGTTTGCCAACGAGGCGGTGCGTTTCATTGAAGAGAGAAATTCTGACAAACCCTTTTTCCTTTATGTGTCCTTCCTCGCGCCACACGACCCGCGCAATCCGCCCGAGCCCTACCGAGAGCGTTATTACAACAAACGCCCGCCGCTTCCGGAGAACTTCCTCGCTGAGCATCCGTTTAAGATCCTAGCGCACACCATTCACGGCAGAGATGAGAGTCTGGCGCCATGGCCACGGACCGAGGAGGTTGTCAGTGATCAGCTCTGTGAATATTACGGTCTGGTGACTCAGTTAGACGAGCAGGTGGGGCGCATTCTTGACGCGCTAAAAAAATCACCGCTCGCCGATAATACGATTGTTATCTACACCGCGGATCATGGTCTGGCGATGGGCAGCCATGGGCTACTGGGCAAACAAAGTATTTATGAGCACAGCATGACGAGCCCACTCATTGTCAGTGGCCCCGGCATTGCTAAAGGTGAATCCAGTGCCCAAACCTACATCCATGACCTCTATGCCACCTTGTGTGATCTTGCCAAGATTGAAACCCCGGCCGGGGTCGATGCCATCAGTATCTTGCCCCTGATCCGTGGGGAGAAAGAAAAAATTCATGACTCTATCTTTCTGCCTTACCAGGATAACCAGCGCGCTATCAGTGACGGTGAATGGAAGCTGCACATCTACCCGAAGGTCAATCATCGGCTGCTGTTCAACATCAACAAGGATCCCGGTGAAATGTCTAACCTGGCTGATGACCCAGAGCACCAAGAGAAGCTGCAGGAGCTTGAGGCGTTGATGGAAGACTGGCGCAAAACATTAAATGATACCACCCCGCTTCGGGTGGATAAGCCCGCTTCGTTAAAACCCACCTACGAGAACAAGCGCCGCACACTCGATATTTGGCAGCCGAAATGGATCCGTGACAAGTACTTCGGTGGCAGGGAGAAAAGTGACCACGGTAAACGATAAGCAGACATTATTGATGAACAAGGCAAGAACTCATATTATGAAACAATGCGCTCTTGCTCTGAGCTGCATGTCGGGGCTTTCTGCGCTGTCTTT
>DBBL01000099.1:2692-3666 GCA_002292185.1 Akkermansiaceae bacterium UBA985
AAGCTCGCTGCCCAGGGCATGGTGATGCGCAATAGCTTCTGCACCAATTCGATTTGTGGCCCCAGCCGCGCGGCCATTCTCAGTGGTAAGCACAGCCATAAGAACGGCTTCATGAACAACGGCAACAGCTTTGACTGGGACCAGCAAACATTTCCCAAGCTGCTGCAAAAAGCCGGCTATCAGACAGCCCTCTACGGCAAGTCTCACCTCAAGGGCACACCGCAGGGTTTTGATGACTGGGCGGTACTGCCGGGGCAGGGGGATTATTTCCAACCCAATCTTATTTTCCCGGATGGCAAGCGGGTAGTTCAAGGGCATTGCACGGATGTGGTCACAAACTTGGCACTCGATTTTCTCAACAACAAGCGTGATGCGCAAAAGCCCTTCCTGCTGATGGTGCAGCACAAGGCACCGCATCGCAACTGGATGCCAGCCCTGCGTCATCTTGAGCTCTACGCGGATCAAATCCTACCTGAGCCGGCCACTCTCTTTGATGACTACCAGGACAATGTGCATATGGTAGCCAAGCAGGAGATGGAGATCGATCGCCACATGGACTTACAATATGACCTCTTTCTCAGCTACCCCTCCAAAGGCATCAAGGGGCAAAATAACCAAAGTGTTGACCGCTCATCACAGCGCAGCATTGCGCGCATGACCCCGGAGCAACGCAAAGCATGGGATGGTTATTACGGTCCAAAAAACGAAGTGTTCCTGAAATCAAAACCAAGCGGAAAAGACCTCGTCCGCTGGAAATACCAGCGCTACCTCAAGAACTACCTGCGCTGTGTGCGGGGTGTGGACGAGAGTGTGGCCCGTCTGATGCAGGAGCTCGACACCCTGGGCCTCAGTGAGCACACCATCGTCATCTATTCCTCGGATCAGGGTTTCTATCTTGGGGATCACGGCTGGTATGACAAACGCTGGATGTATGAGGAGTCCCTGCAGATGCCCTTCATCATCAAATGGCCCGG
>DBBL01000145.1 GCA_002292185.1 Akkermansiaceae bacterium UBA985
TATTCCACTATATTGGCCTATCTATCTTGATCGGAGTATGCCTCTACGCATGCACCAAAAATAACGGCCGTAGGCCGCTGGCATGGAGCTGTGCATTCATACTTCTACTTGCCTTATCGTGGGCCGGGCAATGGAGCATGTTTAAAATACGCCATCACTATCGAGGAGGCGGACAGCAGGTCACGCTCAACCAGACCATGTCAGCAACTGAGACCAGAACCAATATTGGCAGACTTGGTCGGATCAAACAAAATCCCAATATTGTCTGGCGCATGAAGGTCCACGATGGACCAACACCAAAGCTACTTCGATCGGCCACGTATAACAGATATTCCCGAGCTATATGGGCTTATTCACACACAAAATCAAATGACATTGGCAATGACTATGATGCAATGGGATACAAGGGTTCCTCCAGTGCTGCCACCGTGGAAGGCGAACGGGACATTCGCTGGTTTACCCAAGATACTCCCAAGCTAAGCGACACCGCACCAATCAGCATCATCGGAGAGGTTAACGCCAAAATAAGGGAGCACCCCTTACCCATACCTGACCGGTTTGTTGCCATCGGCGACCTCGATGTAGAAGCATATATCGAGTGCAGCACTCTGGGCACCATACGTATGGCGAACCCCAATTACAACGTGGTTGAATATGCTACTTGGCTAGGAAACCTCTCCAACACCGAGGAAGCACCCAGCGAACTACTCGATACCAACTTGAATTTAGATTTAAGCATTCCAACTTCTGAGAGAGATGCCGTCCAACGTATCTGCACCCAGCTGGACCTATACAACCCCAGCCTGAGCACCTCAGACAAAATAAAGAGAATAAAGAACCTCTTCATCGATGATTTCACCTACAGCACACACCTGACAACCCCAAGATTTGACCGTGGCAAACGCCAATCTTCCATCAGCCTTTTTCTGGAAGATTCTCGCACAGGTCACTGTGAATATTTCGCTACAGCCACCACTCTTATCCTGCGTGCAGCTGGCATCCCCTCACGCTACTGCATTGGCTATGCCGTCAATGAACGCGCTAAAGCTAAGGGGGAATGGGTCATGCGCGGCCTGCATGCGCATGCCTGGAGTCGCGTATGGATTGAACCAAATGCTGCCAACGGCATAACATCAGGAAAGTGGATTGACGTCGACCTTACCCCTCCATCGTGGCAATCCATGGAGGCTGCTATTACCGATGGCTGGAGACGGCGACTTGCTGACTGGTGGCAACTTACTCGCGAAGACTTCCTCATATGGCGAACCAGAGAAGCCAACAAAACCAGAGTGTTTTACGTCGTTGCAGCCATCCTCAGTTTAGTCGCTATCTGGGTAGGCGGGCGATTATGGAGCTCTCGCCAGAGAAATACAGAATCTACACACAATCCCTACCAACGACCCAAAAACGCTCCTTATACCCCCCTCCATAAGCTCGAACCTTTAATCGCCAAGAAAATCGGCCGTCGTCAAACAGGCACTCCATTGTGCGAATGGCTGCATGGCCTACTACTATTGGAGTCAACGTCACGTCATGATTTGGAAAAAATACTCCTGCCAGCCATCAATCTACATTCAGCGATTCGCTTTGACCCTGCAGAATCGAGCTCAGAAAAATATCAAGAACTTAGAGAGCTTAGCCTCAGTCTAAAGCAGCAAATCAAGCACTATCCCCCTTACAAATGATTGCCCCTGAATGCCCCCTTTTTTGAGTTGGAGTTGTTGATTTTGCCGCTAATATCCTGCCCATGGAAGAGACAAGCTCCAAAAAAAATCCACTCATTTATTTCACTGGCGTTCTCATCTTGAGCGCCGTCGTTACTTTTTTTCTGATCGATAAATGTTCTTCCAGTAAGAACATAGCCAAACAAGATGACCGCTCTAAAATCAGCGAGAATCTTGATAGCATAGATCAGCTCGGAAACATGGAGGAAGGCGACGAGGCAATTGGCGCTACACCGGAGGAACTGATCGGTAAGATCCGTGAAATCGTCCTCATAGCAAACGAAACTGGTAATGCTCAAGCCTTGATCGACTACCTCGGCAAGACTAACTTCACTCGAGCTCAGGCAGAGCAACTCAACAGACTCGCTGCTAACTCAGGACTCAATCTTGACCCCTCCAATCCTTTTTCCCGTATAGCAGATTATCCTGACAGATGGTCTCTCAACCTTGCTGACAAGAGTAAGATATTCATCGATCTGGAAAAAACCGATGCGGGAAAATGGCAGGTTAAGAATATCACCCTCCCAAAGGCCAATCAAAACACGCTCAACAAAGCTCTCAAAAATGAGGATCAACCAGAACCTACAAGACCCCAAGGCGATCAATCCGCATTGATCGCTATCAAGCAATTCATTAACGCAATCACCAAGCTCGATGCTGCTGCCGCGGGTAGGTATATTGACAATTCCCAAGTATCTTACGCCACGCTTGCCGGCCTCTGCATCATTTTCGAAGAAGGTGAATACACCCTTCTGAAAGAAAAAACTCTACGCAAAATGTTCTTACGGGATACCAGCTCTGGGTGGCTCGTTCGTCTCAAATCAAAAAACACAGGCGAACTAGCTATGTTCTCTATCACCAGCAAGAGAAACGATATCAACTCGCCGTGGCAAATCACTGAAATCAACCTGGACAACCTACTTGCCGATTACACCCAACGTGTCCTCGGCGGCGATATTTACTATAGCCCTCTGATCAAAAACCCAAAAGGCGGAGACACTCTGGCCATTTACTTTGATCTCGATGCAAAAGATCTTACCGCCCGCACCAAGCGACAGCTCACTATCGTAGCAAACCTTCTCAAGACGAGCGCAGAAAAGATGCTAACCATATCAGGGCACACCGATGCACTAGGATCTGATCCATACAACCTGTCCCTATCACGGGAGCGTGCTGAGCAAGTCATGCAGTTTCTTGCCGAAAACGGCATCAACAAAAAGCAGATGGAAATTGTCGGCTACGGAAAATCAAAACCTCGACTACCCAATACCACAGCTGCGGGTGATGACTCGCCGGCAGGAAGACGAGCCAATCGTCGTGCTGAGATCCTCCTAGACTTCTAGCCATGCCGAGGAGCACAGCCAAACGCGCCCAACAAAGGATTCTCTACGGTGTCGTCATCTCCGTGTTGATTGCTATCATTGCCTTGGTAATCCTCGGAAAAACTGGCAGCACCAAAGATTCTCGCGTTCCGGTCAAATCACTAGAATCTGCCCAACAAGCAGATGCCCCTCTCGGCTTCCCACTTCCCAGCACCAGAAAAGCGCCACCTTTTGACCCGCGTTTCATTCAGCTCACGGCCTTTGAAAGAGCCCTGATCCCCACCGCAACACGCATGGCTGCAGCAATGGGAACGGCTCATGGAGCCCTAAGCTACAATGCCCAGCATTACTGGGACAACAACCCAGCCCGAGGAGGCCATCACACAGGCGACGACATCAACGGCATCGGAGGCATGAACACCGATCTCGGTGATGACGTTTATGCCATTGGTAATGGCCTCGTTGTTTACCGCGGAGAACCATCACTGAGCTGGGGCAATACACTCGTTGTGGCCCACAGGAATTCACAGGGAAAAATTCTATTATCGATGTATTCTCACTTGGACAAAAGCTATGCAGCTCACGGTCAACGAGTTCATCTAGGCGAAATCATCGGCACTGTAGGAACCGCCAACAACAACTACCCAGCTCATCTGCACCTCGAAATGCGTGACAGTACCGGCATTTACATTGGACCTGGCTACAGATCAAACCAAGGTGAATTCTTGAGCCCCTCTCAAACAATCCTCAAAGATACGGGAACAGCACCTGATAACTTATTTCCCTCTGCATTATCGATTGCCATCAAGGATCAACAAGAACGGCGAAAGGAGCAATTTTTCAACAGCCAATAATGCTTCTTATCCTCTTTAAATCGAATCCAAACTGAACTAGGATCACTCTTATCGAATCGCGGTTCTAACGTTAATTTAACAATTTCAGGATATTCACCCATGAGCACGGACACATCACCCGGTAACTTTGTTGCGCCAGAGCCAGAGGAAATCGCAGAACTCCTCCCCAATTTTGAAGTCCTATCATTCATCGCAAAGGGAGGCATGGGAGCCGTTTACCTGGCCAAACAAAAGTCCCTCGATCGAGAAGTAGCCATTAAGATATTGCCTCGCAACTTCGGTGAAGACCTTGAATTCCGCACGTCTTTTGAGAGTGAGGCCAAAAGCATGGCCAAACTCAATCACCCTAACCTCATCGGTATTTATGATTTCGGGGAAATCGATGGCATGCTCTACATCGTCATGGAGATGGTACATGGCAGCTCTCTTTACCATGCTTCATACGGAAAAAAAATCGACCCTATTGAAGCTGGCCGCATCATCTGTGAAATCTGCCACGGTCTCGAAAACGCCCACCAGCAAGGCATCCTCCACCGTGACATCAAACCCGCCAACATTCTCCTCAACGATCAGCTGTCGCCAAAAATAGGCGACTTTGGCCTAGCTCGTCCCGTCGGCGATCACGAATCAGACACCGCCTTCGGCACACCAGGATATACCGCACCAGAAGTCGTGCATCATCCGAGCGCTGTTGATGAAAGCACTGACCTCTACTCCGTGGGTATCATGTTATATGAGCTGCTCACCAGCAAACTGCCCGAGAAGCTTTACATGCCAGTAGCCAATCTCGTGCAATGCGACCCGAGGTTTGATGATATCATTCGCAAGGCTATAAACCCAGACCCCGCTCTTCGCTTTCGCACTGCTAAATCGATGGCTGAAGCGATCGATGCCATCCTCAACAGAAAAAAAACGCCTACCGTCAGCAACCCCCTAATCACCTCCCCCTCCCCTGCAGGTGGATCAGCTCATCCACCTAGACCCGTGTCGCCACGAGTGCATACCAAAAAATCAAGTAGCCCAACGATACGCAATATCATCATTATCATTGTATTGCTCGCTGCTATCTATGGAAGCTGGACATGGCTCCAGAAAGAGGAAGTCACACGTGAGACAGAAAACGCTCAAATCATTGCCGAGAATGAACGCAAAAAGGCTGAGGCAGCTGAGAAAAAAGCGGAGCTCAAAGAGAAAAATGCTCGTGAAGCACAAGCACGTAAAGAAGCCCGACTCAAGATGATAGCAGAAATACAAGCTGCGAATAAAGAGCTCACGCCACCACCTGCACAGCCACTCCAACCCAAACCTGAGCTCTATGTGAAATGCCCAGAGCTAGAAGAAGTGCGTAAAAAATGCCATGGACTGGTGGACAAGATGCAGAAGAAATTCAACGGCAAGCGTCAAGATCAGTTCCTCCAAGAAATTGAAGAATTGCGTGGCTTTTACCGCAATAAATTGGCCAAGATCAAAACAAGCCTCGAGGCCAAGGGCATTAATGATCAAGCTCGCACCGTGGATCAAGAGTTGAACGCCACTAATGTGACGGGCCAAGCTTTTGTCGATTACATCTTAGGCGACAACTAGAATGAGAACTCATCTCTGCAGATGGGGCGCTCTTAGCCAAGAAAGTGCTGTATGAACCAACTCTTGATTGGCAATATGCTGTTACAGTAGCATATTGCCGACGTGCCAGCCAAAAAAAGTTCCCCGCCATCTTCCAAGGATACCAACGCCATCCGCATTTCGGGTGCACGGCAACATAATCTGAAGAATATCAACCTTGAGATTCCACTGGGTAAATTCTCAGTCATCACAGGGCCATCAGGATCAGGCAAATCCTCACTCGCTTTCCACACCCTATACGCTGAAGGTCAGCGGCGCTATGTCGAAACATTCTCCCCTTACGTGCGGCAGTTTCTTGACCGCATGGACAAGCCGGAGGTTGATCGCATTGAAGGCATCCCACCGGCGATTGCCATCGAGCAAAAAAACACCATTCGTTCGACGCGCTCAACGGTCGGCACCCTCACTGAGCTCAACGACTACCTCAAGCTGCTCTTCCCATACCTCGCCAAGGCCTACGACCCAAAAACGGGCGAG
>DBBL01000024.1 GCA_002292185.1 Akkermansiaceae bacterium UBA985
TCACTGGTCATTGGCGGCACCTCCGCCGAAGCCTGCCTGAAAACCGTCAAGATGGCCTCTACTCGCTACTACGATGAGCTTCCCACTAAGGGCAATGAACACGGCCAGGCATTCCGTGATCTCGAACTGGAGAAGGAACTCTTGGCTGCAGCGCGCGTGATCGGTATCGGCGCACAATTTGGCGGCAAGTATTTCGCCCTCGATGTCCGTGTCATAAGACTCCCCCGCCATGGTGCCTCCTGCCCAGTGGGCATCGGCGTATCTTGCTCAGCTGACCGCCAAGCCAAAGCGAAAATAACCAGTGATGGTATCTTTCTAGAAAAACTTGAGACCAAGCCAGGTCAATTCATCCCAGAGAAATACAAGGACTGGAAATTTAAAGGGGTGGACATCAACCTCGACGGAGGCATGGATAATATTCTACAAACCCTTGATAAATACCCCGTGACCACTGCCCTGTCACTTACAGGAACGATCATCGTTGCCCGTGACAGTGCCCACGCCAAACTCAAGGAGCGACTCGAGGCAGATGGCGAGCTACCTCAGTATTTCAAAGATCATCCCGTCTATTATGCTGGCCCGGCTAAAACCCCTGAAGGTTACGCATCCGGTTCCTTTGGGCCGACCACTGCTGGGCGCATGGACGGCTACGTCGATCTATTTCAAAAGCACGGAGGATCCATGGTCATGCTAGCCAAGGGAAACAGATCCCAGCAAGTGACCGACGCGTGCAAGACTCATGGAGGCTTCTACCTCGGCTCCGCAGGAGGACCCGCCGCCTTACTAGCAACCGATCACATCAAAAAGCTCGAAGTGTTGGAATACCCAGAGCTAGGCATGGAAGCCGTCTGGAAAATTCAGGTTGAGAACTTCCCTGCCTTCATCCTTATTGACAACAAGGGTAATGACTTTTTCCAGCAGATCAACCAGTGTCCAGTTTGTTAAATACCTAGCTCCTAGCCCAGAGCATGCAACGTCCTACCTCTGGACGACGATCACCATAGTGGCGTAAGCAAAGGCGACAAAAATCAGCACCCCCCCTTCCTTACGATTCAGCTTCATGCTGGACCACATGAGAGGCACGATGATGATGGTGAGCGCCATCATCACGCCTAAATCAAACCAGGCAATGGCTTTGCCACAGACCGGCTTCACCGCTGCCGTGACTCCAATAACGGCCAGGATGTTGAAGATGCACGAGCCTATGGCATTTCCGGTAATAATGTCACCCTGACGTTTAAGTGCGGCCACGATCGCTGTCGCCAGCTCCGGCAGAGAAGTGCCGAGAGCAAACAAGGTTAGCGAGACAACCACATCGGGAACGCCGAAAATGATGGCAATCTGCTCACCGTGATCCACCAGCCAATCCGCGCCAAGCACCAAGGCCACTATCCCGAGAAGAATTAAAACAATATCGAAAAAGACTCGAAGGCCTCCTTTTTTTGCTTGTTCAATCTCCTCCTGCTCGAATTCCTCAAACTGCTTAGCGCACTTAGCTTTTCTGGAGAGCATTACATTGGCAATGATGTATATCAGAATGCCTACCGCCAAGACAACACCCTCCCAGCGAGCAAGGTGCTTGTCACTCATCATGACGAGAAAGACAATCGAGCTAACAAGTAAAATGGGCAACTCACGGCGGATTAATTGCATGTGTATAATCACCGGCCTGATCACCGCAGCCACTCCAAGAATAAGTGCAATATTGAAAATGTTGGATCCCACAATATTGCCAAGCGCCATGTCTGGGCTTGTTTTACCTGTATCAATATTAAAGCCAAACCACCCCGCAGGCACAGCAAGCACCTCGGGTGAGTTTGCCTTCAAGCACACCAGAAGCTCCGGCATACTCGTGCCAAAAGCAACCACGGTAAGCCCTACCACCAATGGGGAAATGCCCAGGCGTAGTGCGATCTCTGATGCGCCTTTCACCAGCCACTCAGCTCCAAAATAGAGCAGAACGAAGCCACCGGAGAGCCATAAAAAATGTATCAACAATTCCACGGGCAGAAACATGTACACGCTTCGCCGTTAATAAAACTTCAAACTTTCTCGAATTCTGCTTACACACCGCTCATGTCAACGACTCATAAGATCAGCATACTCGCCGGAGACGGCATCGGCCCCGAAGTCATGGACGCTTCAATGCTCGTGCTCGATGCTGCTGCCAAGAAGTTTTCCATCACCTTAGAAAAAGACAGCCAGCTTGTTGGCGGAGCTGCCATCGACGCTACTGGCTCTCCCCTGCCTGAAGAAACCGTGGCCTCCTGCCAGGCATCCGATGCTATTCTCTTTGGCTCGGTCGGCGGCCCAAAATGGGAAAACCTGCCCCCGGATCAACAACCGGAACGTGGTGCGCTACTACCTTTACGTAAGAAGTTCAACCTCTACGCCAACCTCCGCCCAGGTGTCTGCCTGCCTTCTCTTACCCATGCCTCCCCCGTTAAAAACGAGCTCATCCCCAATGGCTTTGACGTGCTCTGCGTGCGCGAACTCACAGGCGGCATCTACTTTGGCCAGCCCAAAAGCATCAGCGAGGTCGATGGCGAACTCGTTGCCATTGACACCATGGTCTACAAGCAGAGCGAAATCGTGCGCATCGCCCACATCGCCTTCACCGCTGCCATGGCTCGCGACAAGCGACTCTGCTCGGTCGACAAGGCCAACGTCTTGCAAAACTCCGTGCTCTGGCGCCAGACCGTGATCGAAGTCTCCAAGGAATACCCTGAGGTCGAGCTCTCCCACCTCTACGTTGATAACGCCGCCATGCAGCTCATCAAGCAGCCCGGCTCGTTTGATGTCATTGTCACCGGCAACCTCTTCGGCGATATTCTCTCCGATGAGATGGCCATGATCTCCGGATCACTCGGCATGCTGCCCAGTGCCTCGCTCGGGAATCCTAAACCAGTAGAAACGACGGATGGCGGTGCGGACGACGGTGCGTCCGGCCAAGCTGGGCGGGAGGAGTGCAAGCCCTTGTACTTCGGCATGTATGAGCCATCCGGTGGTTCAGCACCCGACATCGCTGGCCAGGGAGTCGCCAACCCCATTGCCCAGATCCTCTCCGCTGCAATGATGCTGCGCTACTCGCTCGGTGAAACCGCCGCAGCAGATGCCATCGAGGCAGCCGTGGATAAAGCCATCGACTCCGGCCTGCGCACTGGCGACATCTTCACTGGTAAAGAGGGCGAAACCAAAGTCGGCACTGTGGCCATGGCGGAGGCCATTGCCGACGCCATCT
>DBBL01000079.1:0-2342 GCA_002292185.1 Akkermansiaceae bacterium UBA985
GCCTGCACCGGGGTCGTGCTGTGAGCTTCTGGAATGGTAATCGCAGTAGTTCCGGGAGCCGTGGTAAAACTCAGGGTCTCGGCACCGGGCTTGCTTGCTGCGTAGGGATCAAACAACAACACGCCGGGGTCCTGATACCAGCTCATGGAGAGCGGGAGTTTTTGCTCATAGGCTGGAACACCCTGCTTGCGCAGCACCAGATGCGCTTCGCCATGGCTATCCAAGCGAATCAGGATCGGGTTGGCACCGGCCTTGAGGCTTACCGCCTTGCCGGGGTCATCGATTTTTTGCCCGTTGATGTAGATGGCGGCGGGAGCGATTACCGGGTTGGCATTATGAGTCCTGTAACCAGCATTAAAGGGTGCCGGCGTGCTCACGTGGAGAGTGGCGGTGGCAGCCTCCGGAGCGACTACGGTGGTCCACAGGTAGTAGTGGGAAATGCCTTCTTCAGCTTCGAGTAGCTTGACTCCGTTGCCTCGCTTCGCCTCTTTGCCCACGCGCAGGAAGTTGTCTGAGATCTCACCCTTAGTACCGTGGTAGCCCTGGTGGCCAGGGTTGTCTTCCAAACCATAGCGCCAGGAGAACTCGTAGCTACTCCACTCAGCCTGCCCAGATTGTCCCGCTTTGCGCGGATCGAGGCTCTTGCTGATTGCAGCTTCTTGTTCAGAGCTTAGTGCCGCGGCGGTTTTGTGCATAAGCATCTGGGGTCCGTAGCTGTGCAGCTGGGTCTTTTGCTCTTGCTCCCGAGTCCACTGGAAACGGCGCGCTTCGACACCGATCATTTGGTTGTGCTCGGTAACAGGCAAGCGGAAGTCCCCCCACTGGTTGTCCATGGTGGGCAGGAAGGTGGCTTGCCAATCCGTTTCAGGCAGCGTCTTGACCTCGCTGAGCACGGTGCGTGGCTGCTCCGGGTTGCTGTGCTTTTTACCAGGATCAAACACCACGACCTGTGCCTCGTACTTCTCAAGGGGCAACTCGACCTGGGTGCCAGTGGCGGTTTCTTTGATCACGCGCAGGGGTGAGGTTTCACCAGTCCACGGGTCCCAGAGCTCAACAGCTCCTTTAGCACGAAACTCAACCACGTCACCGGGCTTGGCATCCATGGTGAGGTAAACATCACGCGGGCCGATCTTGCGGTGCAAGGTGCGCACCGTGCCGTTCAAGCCGCGGGCATCGTGGACAAAGGCGGCCTTGATTTTTTCCAGCGCTTCACCGGCACCAGCGAAGCGGTTGGACTTGGGAATGGCCTTGGCTAACAGATCATTGAGCGCAGGATCATCAGCCCCCGCGTGATCAGAAATGGCGGGAAGCTTACCCACGGAGATCACGAGGCCACCAGCATCGGTGAGGGCAGTGGCTTTTTCCAAATTATTCCAGCGGGCCGCTTCCATATTAGGAAACACCAAGACCTTGTAGGAAGCGTTGGCATTCTCAACAACGAGTTGGCCATCCTTGATGTTGGCCCGGGCAATGGACTGGTGATCGATGAAGTCAAAGTTGATCCCGGCCGCCATGAGTCGGTTGCCCAGGTGGAAGGCGGCTTGGGTCGCCTCCTCGCCATTGGTCTCTGCCTCGTACGGCGTGACCGGGTAGATCACGGCAACATCGGCAACCGCATCACCCTGACTCATCAGGTAGGAGAGGCGGTCGAAGTACTTCAAGAAAGTTCCCATGTGTGCCCAGTAGGGCATACGGAAATGATAGCAGGGAGGTGCCCACTCCCAGTGCGAACCGTGGGTGGAATAGTAAAGGCCGTGCAGGTTGAACAGGGTGCAGCCATAGAGGTAGTTCTCCCGGGTGGCGAACATGAGCCGCTCTGGTGTCGCCCCCCAACCCAGTGAGTGATAGGCTTCCAGCCAGACGCGCGGGCGCTGGTAGAGCTTGGCAATGGATGAGGACACCTTGCCCTTGGTGACATCAGCACGGCCACCTGGCGTGTCGTGGCCCGGAGCAGAATACCAACGGGTCGCACGGAAGTAATCTCCGTAGGCGTGAGGGTCCAAACCGCGGCCATGGTTGTCACAGCCATAGATAATGCCGCGCTGGGTATGCCAGTTGTAGATCGGCTCGAAGTAACGCTCCTCCATGAGTGCCATGCGCACATCGGCGTAGTCGATACGCACCTTCGGGGTGACGTCGCCCATCTCCGTCCACATGGCGGGCAGCACGTCAAAGAGGTTGTAACCCTTGCGTTGGTGGAACTCGACGTGGAAGTCCTTGTTCCAAGCAAACTTCTTAAGCCCAACCTGTAGCTCGTCATTGAAGAAGTAGTTGAGCCCCTTGGCCGAGCCTTTGTTTTGATCCTCAAATTTCTGATAGAAACCCTGTACGATCTTGTCTCC
>DBBL01000079.1:2429-7004 GCA_002292185.1 Akkermansiaceae bacterium UBA985
TCGGGAGCTGTCCAGCTCAGCTGTCCGTTTTTAATGAGCTTGGTGAGATCGGTGCCACCGCGCTGCAGCACCCCGCCTTTGACCCGGTAGGCCCAAGCGGCGAAGGCACCATCAATGCAAGCAACGCTTTTACTTTCACCCGCCTTGAGCGCGTGTTTGTTGGAGATCAGCTCGGTTGCGTTAAGCTCAGGTTTGTCATAAAAGAGTTTTTTAAACAGGTTCTCACCCCCGTTATCCCAGTCGAGCGTGTAGGTGCTCAGGCTGATGCCCATACCAAGCTTGCCACATTCCTCGGAAACGCGGGTGTAAAACTTCCACCACTCATCGGAGAAAATATCGGGATGCTTGGAGTCAGATGGCCAACCAGGGGAATCCGTGTGTGAGTAATTGACCTGCACGCCACTGATTCCCTTTGCATGAAGCTCACGCACCTGCCAAAGCAGACGATCCTCATCGAGGTCATCACCTGTCCACCACCAGAAGGGCACCTGCCCATAACCAGCGGGTGGATTTTGGAACCCAGGAAGGGCATCAAGATCCGCAGCCTGACTCGGGTAGCCGGGAGTATTCGCGGGAGCTCTGACACCGAACTCCGCAGCATCTAGGGAGACAGATAAAATGAGTGCGCTCAATGCGCAGCACGCACTCGAGAGAGGTAAGGTGGAAAATGACTTCATGGTGGTGTAGCGTTTAATAAAGACAGCTAATTAGCTAGCCGCTTATAATACAGCCGATTCTTCATTTTCTTAATGCACAATATGACTGTTTTTTTGCACAATATGACTGCCGAAAGAGGAAATAATCTTTGGGGCTCCCTTCAAAACCCTGCCATCATTCTGATGTGATGCAGTCGAACTGATCTACCAGTTACCCCGCATCAACGCTGCCCGAGAGAGGAAACAGTGCTTGATCCTGAGCCTACGATTTGACAGCATGCCATATCATGAAATTTTCAGCGCTCTTGCTCATCGCAGTAATGCCCCTTACGGCTTTTGCGCGCATTGGTGAGACCAGGGAGCAGTGTGACAAGAGATACGGCAAAGTCACCGCCTCCCCTCTTGAGCACGAAGGCATCCAGTACCTAGCCTATCGAGTTCACGGTTTTGCCGTCGATCTCAATATCATCGCCTCCAAATGTGAGAAGATAAAATATATCAAAGAAGATTATGGCATGCTGGCCAAAGAAGAAATCGAAGCCTTGTTAAGCGAAAACGGCACAGGGTGGCAACAAGTGTCCAAGCGCGAATGGAAGAACCAACAAAGCTCAGCGAAGGTTTCCGCCAAATACCTGGTCATCACCAGCAAGGTCTTCCAAAAGCATGTGGCAGCTAAGAGGTAGGCAGGTTGATTTAAAGCAAATACCCCCGGCGAGAATCGAACTCACATCTAAGGTTTAGGAAACCCTTGTTCTATCCGTTGAACTACGGGGGCGTGTTGCGGGGCGCATGATTGATATTCAACGTTCAAAGTCAAGTCACGGGTTTCATTCGGAAACCGTTGACGGCGCTCCGCTTCGTCTGTGCAAAGCGTCTGCCTTCCTCCTCCGGAAGGCATGCAGTATGAACTGGCGCGTTGGTGCAGAATCGTGTCCATTTTAGATTCCCTGTTAAATTTGCTGTTTTCCACCGTATACATCGCTGTATAAGTTTTCACTTCAGAAGCTATGGCTAAAAAAATCACACTCAAAACTAATGTCGAACTGGGGGTTGTCCCTACCCATATCAAATTTGTAGGCGGCCTGGTGCCTGATGAGAATGGCCTGCTGCCGAGAGATGCGAACGGTGAGCTTGTTGTTGTTAGTGAAATGAAGCTGCTTACTGAGATCTCTCCCGTGAAAATTGGCAGCACTCAAATCTCGGTGTTTCCAGGTGTTGCTGATGAAGATACTGAGGAGATGATTAACGGCCTCAGGGGTCTCGATCTAGCCGTGCACCTGATTCTTATGGTAGGAGGTGCTGACCCGATGAATCCGGCCGACGAGGACAAGGTGGTGGAGATGCTCAAGTCTGGGCTTGAGGTTGCTAAAAAATACAACATCAAGGAAGTCGCCTCTACTTCGATTGAGGAATGGATGCAACCAGGCGCGAGCCCGAAGACGGGAGCTGATTATGATGCCGCCATTGCACAAAATGTGAAGTTACACATCAGAGCACTCAATGAAACCAATGCCATTGAGGCAGGCATCCAACATTGGCATATCGAGTTTTTACGAGGTGGTGAGTTTCAGACCTTTACCAACGTGGCCAAGTGCTGGGATTTCATTAAGGCGATCAATGCCGAGATGGGATCAAAATTCTTCAAGGTGATGGTGGACGCTGCTCATTGCGGCGACTCGGATTTATCCATCCCTGAAAATGAGCTAAAGATTGCGGAGATTGCTGCCTCAGATGAGTTCAGCATGTTCCACGCATCAGCCAAAACCACCCGCGGCTGCTTAAGCACAGATGACGGCTGGATTGGCGCCCTGCTCACTGCCGCGGCAAAGACAGGCAGGCTTGAAACGGTTTTTGTCGAGCTGTTCCATCACGACGATGTAGCACTCGAAGCGCTGCGCAATCTAGAGCCAGGGCACGGGGTGGATACCACTGACGGACGCAGCTATAACGAGGTGGTCGCTGACGGCCTCGGTGACACGGCACACAGACTCAACAATCTGGTGGCACGCGGGTTCCTCAGCTAGTGGTGCTAGAGGCTCTGGTGGCACTAGCTACGCTCAATGTATTTCTCGATGATGGGCCGCAGCCGCTCGACGGTCTCTGCTGGCCAGAACTCTTGAGGGGTCATCAGCGCTGGAGCTAAGGCATGATGCTCGGGCCAGTCGGCTTCTTCAGGGATCGAGGCAATGGCACGTGCGATGATCTCCTGGGCATTGGCTGAATTCGCTTTCAGGTGACCGATGACGGTCTGCGCGCTGACATCTTCTTCCTCTTGGTGCCAGCAATCGTAATCCGTCACCATGCAAAGTGTGGCGAGGGCGATCTCAGCCTCACGTGCCAGCTTGGCCTCGGGCAAGTTGGTCATGCCAATGACATCAAAACCAAGCTGCCTGTTCGCCTCACTCTCAGCTCGCGTTGAAAACGCCGGGCCATCCATATTCACATAGGTGCCGCCGTCATGCACGGTGCTGCCCTGCTCTTGAGCAGCATCACAGAGAATAGCACGAAGCCCCGCACTTACCGGATCTCCAAAGCCAACATGCGCGACGATGCCATTGCCAAAAAAGGTATGGTGCTCACGCCGGCTAGTGCGGTCAAAATACTGGTCTGGCAAAACAATATGGCGAGGCGCGTACTCTTGCTTGAGGCTGCCCACCGCGGTCACACACAATAACCACCTCACTCCCAGGCTACGCATTGCCCAGATATTGGCACGGTGGTTGATTTCATGAGGCAGTAGTCGGTGCCCTCTTCCATGCCGGGGTAAAAACCACACCTTTCGTCCGTCGATAATACCACCGATGAATTCATCAGAGGGGTCGCCAAAAGGCGTTTCAACATGACGTTGCTCAGTCTGCTCAAAGCCAGCCATTTCATAGAGGCCACTGCCGCCGATGATTCCAATTGTGTTCATTGATTCATTTTCCATATTAGATGCTTAACTTGTAACGCCTGAGCTGATTTTCAGTCACCGTGGCACCCCTATCTTGGCACTGGCTTTGCTGAACTCAAGTGTAACTCTCTGCTGTTATGACCGAAGGCCAAGGCATGAGCAATATCTGCGGTGTTTTCTGCAAGATGGTCATAGTATTACACCCGCTTTCCGATAGACTTAACCTCAATCTATGAAGACAAGCTTACTCTTTCATCATCACATTCAAGGTCATGATTTCCAGCGGCCTTGCCCTTCTGCGAGCTCGTTTTTTTGATGACTCTTGAAATCACCCAACCCAATGGCTGACCCGCGCATACTCATTGTCACACCAGAAATAAGCTACTTACCTGGGGAACTGGGTAATCTGGCTAGTCGCATGCATGCCAAAGCCGGTGGCCTCGCTGATGTAACGTCTTCACTTGTCAAATCACTCCATGAAGCTGGAGCTGATGTGCATGTAGCTCTGCCTAACTACCGACGCCTTTTTCACATCGAGCCGTGCCAGCTTCAGGATCAAGAATCACGTCACTATCACAGCAAGCTTCCCAGTGACCGAATCCACCTAGCAGAGGACCGCGTATTCTATTACCGTGATCATGTCTACAGCACCCACTCTGACGACAACGTGCGCTGCTCCCTGGTCTTTCAGCGTGAAGTCATCAACAACATCATACCCCACGTGCGGCCGGACATCGTCCACTGCAATGACTGGATGACGGCTCTCATTCCAGCCATGGCGCGGCGTATTGGTATCCCCTCCCTGTTCACGCTGCACAATATTCACTCGGTAAAGATCCTGCTCGAACAAATCGAGGAAACCGGTATCGACACCTCTGAATTCTGGCAGCACCTCTATTATGAGTCACCACCCAGCAGCTACGAACAAAGCCGATCATCGAATCCCATCGACATGCTAGCCAGTGGTATTTTTGCCTCCCATTGGGTTAACACCGTAAGCCCGAGCTTCCTTGATGAAATCACCCA
>DBBL01000079.1:7043-8280 GCA_002292185.1 Akkermansiaceae bacterium UBA985
ATTACCAATGCGCCTGACCCCTCCTACAACCCATCAACTGACGAAGCACTCGCCCACCCGTTCTCAGCTCAAACAAGTGCCGAAGGCAAATTAATCAACAAGCGCCTTTTCCAAAAGAAAATGGGCCTGCGCCCTAATGATGAGGCCCCCCTGCTCTTCTGGCCATCACGGCTCGACCCCGTCCAAAAAGGCCCAGAAATCCTCACCGACATTCTGGCAGAGCTCATCTCCAAATACTCTAAGCACGGCATGCAAATCGCCTTTGTCGCGGATGGCTCCCATGGACACTACATCAAAGACATTATTTCTATGGCAAACTTGGAGGGATTGGTTAGCATTCATCCGTTTGATGAAAATTTATCACGGCTTGGCTATGCCGCCTCCGACTTCATGCTGATGCCTTCAAAATTTGAACCCTGCGGCCTCACTCAAATGATCGCCCTAAAATACGGCAGCCTGCCCATCGTGCATCGAACTGGTGGACTTAAAGATACCATCGAACACCTCAACACTGTTAACTCACAGGGAAATGGCTTTGTCTTTGATGATTATGACTCCCAAGCCCTAAACTGGGCCATTCAATGTGCTATGGATTTTTACCAATTGGCCCCTGAGCTTAAGCAAAGAGAAATAGAACGCGTGATGCATGAAGCCCATTCCCGATTCACCCACCAAAAGACCGCTTCGCAATACATCAAGCTTTACGAAGAAATGTTAGGCAAGCCACTGCACTCCAAAGAATCGCCCTCAATCTAATGCCTCCTCCTGAGATGCCAGAACAATCCAATCAGCACATACCATCGCCATCGCCATCAGCCGCAGCCTACCGGCGCACGCATCAGGGAGAGGGATACCCCGCCACCATCATTCATCAATATATTGAAGAGCACGGCTTACCAGATGCGGCTGGATTATCGGCCCTCGCCACGCTTACCAAGCTGCCCGAGTCGACCTTACGATCAAGCCTCTCTTATTACGCCGACTACCGAGCAGACCACTCTGCCGACCACTCTACCGACCACTCTGCCGACCACTCCAGTCACACTGATCGCTCAGGCCCTTGCAGCAAAATATGCAATGGCACCTCATGCTTTTTATCGAACGATAACCCGCCTCCTGCCTCCGCTTCCAGCCGCTACGCGTCCTGCCTCGGCCACTGTCATCAGGAGAACAACTACCTGCTCGACGACAGCATTCATAGCACCGGCGAACTTAGCGAAGTTTCCATCCAGTGCCT
>DBBL01000143.1 GCA_002292185.1 Akkermansiaceae bacterium UBA985
AAACTGGATGCCAGTGCGCTCAGCAATCTCTTTGAGAGAGCGCGCCATTTGCCAGGCAAATTCTTCGGATTCAAGTGCGCATGGGCCGAGGATGAAAAACGGGGCGGAAGGATCGAGGGTAAGATTGCCGATTTGACTCATGATAAATTGAAAAGGTCCATTTAAGTTAAGCATGAACATGCCAAATGGCACGTTAAAACTGTGTCCACCTTGCTTTTTTACTTCACGTTGCTTGCTTCCTCGCGCGCTAGGGTGGCAGCGCCTATGATTCCCGCATCATTACTAAATTGAGCGGGGATGATTTCTAGCCCATTGAGAAAAGCCGGGGCCAGTTGTTTTTGGATACTATCCTTAAGTGGGTCAAAGAGAAGATGGGCAGCTTTAGCAACACCTCCACCGATGATAATAGCGGCAGGATTGAGAAGCCAGCAGGCGTTGACGACGGTGCATGCGAGTTTTTGGGCAATGCCTTGCCAGATTTCTACTGCGACTTGATCGCCCTGAGCTGCAGCTTGGGAGAGCGCTGCAGGTGTGCATTCTGTGATGCTTTTATCAATGTTATGCTTGGCGTAGGTTTGGCGAGCGTCAGCGGCGATCTCGTTGTTACCGATGTAATCTTCGAGGGAGCCGAGGTTGCCGTAAGCGCCCTCCCGCCCAGAGTAATCAATCGATGTCTGGCCAAGCTCTCCTGCGACGGAATGAGCACCTCGGAGCATGTGGCCATGCGTGATGATGCCGCCGCCCACACCCGTGCCCAGCGTGATGCAGACTAAGTGGTCCTTGCCCATGCCTGCTCCTACTTTCCACTCGGCATAGGCCATGCAATTGGCATCGTTTTCGACAGCCACGGGAAGCTTGGTGCGATCTTGTAAAATATCTCGCAGGGCAATATTGGTCCAGCCTTTGACATTGGTGAGGTTGTGGATATTGCCGGTCTCGAAATCAACAAATCCTGGCACGCCTACTCCAATGGCGCAAATTTCAGGGTGGTGGGCACGTAGATCCTCGATGACATAGACGATGGCATCGATCAAAGGTTGAGCTTCATTAAAATCCTCGGTGGCGATGGCCGGCGCCTGGGCGATCACTTCATGTCCCTGGACAACTCCAAATTTGACACTTGTGCCACCAAAATCGATGCCGAGAGATAGGGGTAGGGCTGTTTGGTTCATGGCTATGATATATTCAGGTGGGCGATGATTTTTAATCCTTCGAGGGTGAGGTCTGGAGCGAGATGAGCGATTTCATCCAAGCCACGAGTAATGAGTGGGGCGTCTCCGCCAGTGGCGATAACTAGCGGGTCGTTAGCAAATTCCTTGTTGAGATTGTGCAGAATTTCACGCACCAAACCACGGTATCCATAGACGGCTCCGGCCAGCATGGCCTGCTCGGTTGATTTGCCAATAGCGCATTCAGGTTCTTGCAGTGTGATGTGGGGGAGCAGGGCGGTGCGATTTGCCAGCCCCTCTGTCATTGAGGCAAGGCCAGGGGCGATAACGCCTCCTTGGTAGGAGGGGTGGTTTGAAGCTTGCACTTCTTTGCAGTCGTCCGCGTGGGCTTGCACTCCTCCCGCCCGCTGCGCGGACGCACTGTCGTTCGCTGGGGCTTGCACTCCTCCCGCCCGCTGCGCGGACGCACCGTCGTTCGCTGGGGCTTGCACTTCATTGGGTGCGTTCGCTGGGGCGATGACGTCGAAGGTTACGGCGGTGCCGAAGTCGAGCACGATGCAGGGACTGCCGTAGAGGGTGTGGGCACCGACGGCGTTTGCCAGGCGATCGGCACCGATTTGCTCGGGCTTGGGGTAGTTGATGCCGATAGGAAGTTTGCTAAGGTGACTGAGCTGATGGCAGGGTTTGTCGCCGAGCCATGATACGAGGATGGCTGCTTTTTGGGGAACCACAGAACTGATAATGGAAACGTCCCAGTTGATCTCAGCGAGGCACTCCTCTAATGATTTCGGGGAGATTTCCGGAGTGGGGATGATCGCACGCCATGGATCGAGCTGATCACCATCAGCCAAGGCAAACTTCGTCCGTGTGTTGGAGTTGTCGACGATTAGGATGCGCATAAAGAAAAGGTGATCATTCAGTAACTGGAGGGACTATAGAGTGCGCTATGGGGTGATGGAAAGTACTGGATAGATAAAAAAGGACATAAAAAAAGCCGGAGGAGCGATGCTCCCCCGGCTAGTGGTTGTTATGATGAGGAATTAATCGTTGTAGGCTGGTGAACCGTGTTCAGCAATGTCCAGTCCCTCATGCTCTTCTTTTTCGTCTACCCGCACACCGATGGTGAGCTTGATGATAGAGAATACGATGATTGAGAAGATGAATGCGGCAGCGGCTACGGCGAGCACTCCTACGAGCTGCCCTCCGATGGTGAATCCACTCTCAGTAGTATCGAAGAGTGCGCAAGCAAGGATGCCCCATACACCGCAGATACCGTGAACGGAGATAGCTCCAACTGGGTCGTCGATCTTGATCTTGTCGAAGAACAGGATAGAGAAGACTACGATGACACCTGCGATGACTCCAATGAGCATAGCGCCGTTGGTCGATACGATGTCGGCATTAGCCGTGATACCTACGAGCCCAGCAAGGAATCCGTTCAGAGCCATAGAGAGGTCAGGCTTTTTGAGGACGATCCATGAAGTGAGCATTGATCCGAGAGCACCTGTGCAGGCGGCCAGCGTTGTTGTAGTGAACACAAGACCAAGAGGTCCAGGAGCTGCTGAGAGAACAGAACCGCCGTTGAATCCGAACCATCCGAAGAAGAGTAGGAATACGCCGATGGTGGCGAGTGGTAGGTTGGATGGCAGGATGGGCTTCATGCCATTCTTAGTATACTTGCCCTTCCGAGGTCCTAGCACGATTACACATGCGAGAGCTGCAAAGCCACCGAAGGCGTGAACGACAGCAGAACCAGCAAAGTCCTTGAAGCCAGCACCGCCATTAAGGCTTCCCATCCAGCCGCCGCCCCAGTGCCAGGAACCAACGATTGGGTAAGCAAGACCTACGAGCACAGTGGCGAAGATCATGAAGCTAGGCAGCTTAATGCGTTCAGCGACAGCGCCAGACACGATGGTGGCAGCGGTAGCTGCAAACATAGCCTGGAAAATGAAGTCACCGTAGCCAGTCATTGCAAGGCCTACGCCTCCGTAGCCAAAGGTGTCGTCGATATTGCCTTCACCGAAGGGGCCACCGATACTAAACCAGCCGTTGAAGTCACCCGGGTAGTGAGTGTTGAAGCCGACAAGGCAGTAAGTGACGATGCCAATTGCGATAATGAAGCAGTTTTTAAACAGGATATTTACCGTATTTTTCTTCTGCGTGAGGCCAGCCTCGAGGGAGGCAAAACCGAGGTGCATCAGAAACACGAGTGCTGCAGCGATACAGGTCCAGAGCATGGATGTGGTGAAGAAGTCGAAGGCGTAGGCGTAATCACCTTGGCCTGCAACGAGCTCATCGTAGCCAGCTTTTGTTTCAGCATCGTCTGCGAGCAATGATCCTGTTCCTAATGCGAGGAAGGATAAGGGTAATATTGATTTAGTAATCATGGGTAGGTTGGTTGTTGTTTGGTAGTATGAAAAAATCATTACAGCATGAGGTGTGCCAAAACTGGAGACGGGCAGGCTGAAAATATAATTTGAGGTGTTGGCACGCATATTGCTTTGTTTATTTCGCGCGCGCGAAAGCGGGTTCGCTATCCAGTAAATATTTTTCTTAATTGGCCACGTAACATTGCGGCTAGCTCATCAACACAAACCAAATAATAACTATGAAACTACTAAAAACCTATATCATGCCATTGTTCCTATTGGCACTGACTACGTCGAACGCCTTTGCCGGGGATGATGCCCTCGATTCTGGTGATACCGCTTGGATGCTCACTTCAACCGTGCTTGTGCTCATGATGTGTTTACCTGGCCTGGCTTTATTTTATGGCGGTTTAGTCCGTGCCAAAAACGTGCTCAGTATCTTTGTGCAATGTTTTGCCTTGGCTGGCGTCATGTCGATCCTGTGGGTGGCTTTCGGCTACGCAGTCGCTGCAGGCGGCGGTGGTAATGCCTACTTTGGCTGGGACCAATCACTGCTCTTTCTCAACCACATTACTGAAGATACACTCAGTGGAACGATTCCCGAGAGTGTCTGGGTTACCTTTCAAATGACATTCATCATCATTAGCCCAGCCATTATTGTTGGTGCCTTTGCCGAGCGGATGAAGTTTTCTGCGATCTTAATTTTCACGGTCGTCTGGACTATTCTCTCCTACTTGCCCATGTGGCACATGGCGTGGGGAGGCGGTCTATTCCATCACTGGGGCGCTATTGACTTTGCTGGAGGCAACGTGGTTCATATCAATGCCGGTATTGCTGGATTGGTAGCATGTATTTTCCTGGGTAAGCGCAAAGGATATCCTGGCCCTGCGCTCGTTCCTCACAACGTGCCGTATGTTCTGGTGGGTGCGGCCTTGCTTTGGGTCGGCTGGTTTGGCTTTAACGCAGGGTCTGCGGGAGGTGCCAGTGGAAGTGCTGGTATGGCGATGCTCACTACGCAGGTTGCCACAGCGGCTGCTATCGTGGTTTGGATGGTTCTGGAGTGGGTCATTGCCAAGAAGCCTACAGCAGTTGGTGTCGCCACCGGTGCTGTAGCTGGTTTGGTGGCAATCACGCCTGCTGCTGGTTCGGCCGGTGTCGGTGGCGCGATGGTCATCGGTGCAATCTCTAGCCTGTTATGCTATTTGGCAGTCACCAAGCTGAAGCATGCCTTCGATTATGATGATAGTCTCGACGTATTTGGTGTCCACGGTGTCGGAGGTATCGTCGGTGCTATTCTGACCGGTTGGTTTATCCGAGGAGAGGACGGCGGCAGCATTGCTCAGGTCATCATTCAGGCAAAAAGTGTCGGGGTGACCATTGTCTGGAGTGCGGCAGCCGCGCTGATAGGACTTTACGCCGCAAAAATTCTTTGTGGAGGAATACGCGTTGAAGAAGATACAGAGCATGGGGGTCTTGACCGTGATGAACACGGGGAAGAGGCCTATAACTGGGAGGCGTAAACTGCAGGCAAATCTTCAAGCCGAGGCCCTCTAGGGTCTCGGCTTTTTTGTGCATGTAGTTGCATGTCGAAAGGTTGGCACGCCAACTGCTGAGAGCGATGGTGATTATGAAAACAACAATCAAGTCATTATTGATAGGCGGCAGTTTGCTAACAGCAACTTCCGCATTCGCAGAAATTGAAGCAGAACTTTACACAGGTTATCATTCCATCTACGAGTTTCGTGGCGTTGACCTTGGTGATGACCTAGTCGATATCGGCCTTGATCTCAATTACGAACTTGCCGAGGGTCTTTCACTTAACGGTGGCGCTTGGTACGCAAGCTGGGATTCAGGCGGAGCTGCTGATGAACTCGATCTCTACATTGGTTTGACCAAGACACTTGGTGCTGTAGACCTTAGTATTGGATACACCTATTACATGTTCCCGGGTGCCAGTGATGACAACACGGAAGAGGTATTTTTCGGTTTGTCAACCGAGCTTGGTTGTGGTCTCGGTCTTGCCCTGACCTACTATGAGGACATCGATCAGTACAGCGGAGGTTACTTTGAGTTCGAAGCGGCCAAGAGCTTTGAGTTATCTGAGTGCATTGTGGTTGATGTCGCGGCCGGTGTAGCTTGGTGTGATGATTACGAACTAAACACAGAGGTTGATGGAAGCAACATGGATGGGTTTAATCACTGGTATATCTCAGCATCAGTGCCATTCGAGCTCAAGGAGGATGTCTCACTGACTCCCTACATCAAATACGTAGGCACTGCGAGCGAACTTGATACGGATTTTGTCAGTGACGTTGAAGGAAACGATGATCTCTTCTATGGCGGTGTGACTCTCTCCAT
>DBBL01000051.1:0-3480 GCA_002292185.1 Akkermansiaceae bacterium UBA985
AGAGAAATGACGCATCCGCTCCATTTCCCGCCACATTTTCTGGATGAGCTTTTCGTTTTTCAATCGAGCTTTGAGCATCTGTTCGGCGCGAGTGACACCGCTTCTAACACCCATGTGGAGTTCTTTGGCGATCCACTCCAGCTTCACCGAACTGTTTTGGCGAATACTGCGAACGATCATTGCTTTGCGCCAGTCCGTTTTGTTGATGGTTTCCAGATCAGTCTTACTCAGGCCGAGCACCTCCAGCCCGCGCTCGATCCACAGTCGCGCCGTTGCCTCGGCATGATCGTTGGTTTGTTTGCCGGTATAGCCATTGGCCTTGCTGGTCGATGATCCGCTATCCGACTTGGAGTCACCCACAAGATGACTCATTTTCTCACGAAACTCCTCACAGCCAAAACACCAACCCCGCTCTAGCGTGACCTGCAAGCTGGCACCCTCGGGCTGATTGATGCCCGCTCTTGTCAGTCGGCTCCTATCGACAAGCCCTTCGGTGGCAACTAACAATTTTCTCCGGCCTTCCGCCGTGTCTGCATAACCAAGATGCGCCAAACCGGAATCCACCGCAAGCCAGCTTCGTCGTTTGCTGGCCGGCTTCATATAGTCCGACAAACTGCACCAGGGATAGTTCTCAATACCATCCATCACGGCAGCCAGTTTCGCCCGGACAGGATTCAGGTGCACATAGTGAATCAGCGTGCTGAGGTAATCATTTTCCTCCACCAGCACCGCCTTGTAGCGCCCGCTGAAAAGATGCCCCAGCAGCTCGTTCCGTGCATTGTGCCTTTTGGTCACGGTATTCTGAAACCAGGTCATGCCCTCGACAAGGTTGGCCTTGGGGGTTTTAAAAACGAGATGGTAGTGGTTGCCCATCAGCGCATAGGCATACACCTGCCAACCTGTCCTACCCACCACTTCCTCAAGAGTCGCCTCAAAGACCTCGCGGTCTCTGTTACTGCGGACAATCTTGTCCAGTCGGTTTCCGCGCGCCATCACATGGTAAATGGCATCCTCATACTGGACTCTAACTTGTCTGGGCATGAAAGATATCTAACAGAACAAAAGGATGCGGAAAAGGAGTAAATGATGCATTTCTCTGCCTGACCCCAATCACAATCACCCCAATTAGGAGTAAATGATACATTTCTCTGCCTGACCCCTAATTTGTTTTCCTGCTATTCTATCTGGAAGGAGACCTTCACGCGGATGGTGATCGGGATCTGGCCTGGTGCCAGTGAGCTGTTATCTGTAGCTCCCTCGGCACTGCGGTACTGCGCACTCGCTAGATGCCTTGGGT
This sequence comes from Akkermansiaceae bacterium UBA985, assembly GCA_002292185.1. GTDB lineage: Bacteria > Verrucomicrobiota > Verrucomicrobiia > Verrucomicrobiales > Akkermansiaceae > Oceaniferula. The sequence continues at coordinate 1,298 of DBBL01000051.1, forward strand.
ATTGGTAATTTTGTTCCTCGATGAGGATGGGTTTACCGATGGTTGAATTAAGAGTTTCGGCCATTGCGGTAGCTTTCTCTTTGGCATCCAGTAGTGCTCTTTTACGAGTAATGCTCTCATGCGCAATCCGCTCGGAGTGATCATAGTGAACGCTTGTCAGGGAGGTGTTAGGCAGCTTGGAAAGCCCCATCCAAAGCTCTTGGTATTTACTCAGCTTGGTGAGTTTGAAGGAGATGTCCGTGGAGGCCATGAATCCCTCTCTGACTTTATTGCGATTCTGGTAAACCCAGTTTTCACCGAACAGCATGCCAGAAGTCTGGATGTCCTTTTCGGGAATTTGCTGCTTCTTTAGATAATCCAGCACCCCTTTGACAAAAGCGGAATGACTCTCGGCCACAGTTTTCAGATCGGCATCCTGATTGTTGATCTTAAGGCGCCAGTGCATCAGGTTAGGGGTGACATCCTTGGTCGCTGTGCCGGTCACCGTTACCTGCCGCGTAGTGGTCTCGGCAGCGTGGGAGCTCATGACCAAAGATAGGCACAGGAGACATAAGAGGCAGGGGAGTGTAAATTTGATCATCATTTTTTATAGGTGTTCTAGCTGAGACAGCTGGGTTTGAATTTTTTTATCCAAGGACTACTTAGCATCGCACGCTAGTCCATGCCGTCAAGCTGATAGCGGTAAGCCCGACCTTGTCGGGCTTGATAAAGGAAGCCGCTGCGCGGCAGTGGGGCGCTACGCGCCAGTTTAAGTTGGTAGTTTAAGTTGGCCGCGCTGCGGCAGTTCCTTATTCTTGGTTCTTCGTTGGCGTCTTAGCGGCTTGGCGTGCCTAAAGTGTATCAACGTAAAGAAGGAGCTCACGCCAAGTCGCCAAGTCGCTAAGGATCCAGTGGTTGATAGTAGATAGCCGCCGGAGGCGGCAGTAGGGCGCGCGGCGCGTTGAGGCCAACGTGCCCTACCATGTGTTCTCCTCCCTGCGCCGCAGGCGTACTCCCAACTTAAACTTTAACTCTCAACTTCAACTGCCGCAGGCACCCNNGCCCTGAAACAATCATGCGTGACATCCCGTATAGAGCAGGCAGCCTCTGCGGTGCGGTTACCACGGCCGCCAACACTCTAAAAAAATCGACATGACATTAAAGAAAACCATCCTGTTCACGCTACTGCCTGCTGCACTATTGTGTTCAGCAAGCCTGGCAGAAGAATCTGTTAAAGAGGCTAAAGCTAATAAACAGGCGACAGTTAAAAAAAGCATGAGCAGCTCCGCATGGTCAGGGAAAAAATCCACCTTTCACGGTTACGAGCAGGTTGACTTCAAGCTCGGCAAAGTTGCCTGTAAGGTAGTCATCCCGAAAAAAATCGCCGATGGTAAACCCTGGGTGCTGCGCGCGCGCTTCTGGGGGCACCAACCACAGTTTGACATCGCCATGCTCGAGCGCGGTTACCATGTAGCCTACTGTGATGTGGGTAATCTCTTTGGCAGTCCCGAGGCGGTAAGGCGCTGGAATGAGCTCTATGACTACCTGCGCTTTGAGCACCTCTTTGCTGATCGCGCCATCCTAGAGGGCATGTCCCGCGGTGGGCTAATTATATACAACTGGGCGGCGGCCAATCCGGACAAGGTGGCAGCAATCTACGGGGACGCCCCGGTGATGGACTTCAAAAGCTGGCCTGGGGGTAAGGCGGTCGGCAAAGGTGTCGGAACCGGTGGGGGCGGTGCTTGGCAAAGCTGCCTCAAGGCCTACGGCATGACCGAGGCCGAAGCGCTGGCCTACAAGGGCAACCCGATTGATAATCTGGCACCACTCGCCAAGGCGGGGATTCCCATCATTCACGTGGTGGGGGATATAGACAAGGTGGTGCCGGTAGCGGAAAACACCGCCATCGCCGAGGCGCGCTACCAGAAGCTGGGCGGCACATTCAAAGTCATTCACAAACCCGGGGTGGGGCACAAGCACTCACTCAAGGACCCGCAGCCCATTGTCGATTTCATCCTCAGTCAGGACAAGGGGCAGGCTGAGCTACCTGCGGAGCAGATTATCAGTGACAAAAACTTCACCCTTCGCGGTGACTACCAGAACAGCCGCATCCAGTTTGAGCAAAACAAGAGCGGCCACGTTGCCTTCATCGGTGGCTCCATCACTGAGATGAACGGCTACCGGCCGATGGTGTGTGAGATGCT
>DBBL01000051.1:3540-3860 GCA_002292185.1 Akkermansiaceae bacterium UBA985
GGGACCACTTGACATGCTGTTTTGTGAGTTTGCCGTCAATGATGACCAGGACGCCGATCAGGCCTACCACGATGCCCTGCGCGGCATGGAGGGCATCATTGCCCAGGCGCGCAAGCACAACCCCAAGGTCGATATCGTCATGACCATGTTTGTGAATGAAAACATTCTCGAGAAGTTACAAAAGGGAGAAACCACGGACTCGGTCAAGGCGCATAGCAAGGTGGCCGAGCACCACGGCATCTCGGTCAACCACCTCGCCCAGGAGCTGGCCGATCTGATCACGGCCGGTAAGATGGACTGGAAAAAATTCGGCGGCGTGC
>DBBL01000103.1 GCA_002292185.1 Akkermansiaceae bacterium UBA985
GCCTTGGCTAACGATGGTCAGCATCAGGACACAGGGGCAAAGATGATTCACGCCGCTGATAATACCACGTCGAATGTTGTTTCTAAATCTATCTCAGTCGGAGAGGGCCGCGCAACATACCGCGGTCAGGTGCTTATTCCTAAACACCTCAAAGGCTGTAAGAATAACACCGAGTGTGATGCATTGATGATCAACTCAAACAGTAAAACGGATACCTATCCTGCAATTACTGTGCGTGGTAACCAGCACGTCACTCAGCATGAAGCGAGTGTCAGCCAGGTTAGCCAAGAAATGCTCTTTTACATGCAGCAGCGTGGCATTTCAGAGGCAGCTGCCATGAGCCTCGCGGTCAATGGATTTATCAACGACCTCGTGAGCGAGTTCCCGATGGAATACAGCGTCGAGCTGAAACGCTTGATCGAACTCGAGATGGAGGGGTCGGTGGGTTAACTTCCGCAACGGAGACATCGACTATTTACACGAAATTTTGACTATTTTACGACAATGATTACAGCAACGATTCCTGCCTGGTTTGAAGAAATCCAGCAAAGTGCACAAGCTGAGTATGACACCTTACCGATGCCATCCCGCAAGGATGAGAATTGGCGATTTGGAAACTTAAAGCAGCTGGATTTTGACGGCTTCACGCCTGAGGACAGCAGCGAGATATCTTACAACATTCCCGAGCTGCCTGCTGGGGTGATCTGTCTTCCTTTTGAAGAGGCTTTGCAGCAGCATGGAGAGCTGGTGAAGGAGCATTTTATGAAGCGTGAAGCGCGTCTCGGCTCGGTGAAATACGCTGCTTTGCACAAAGCGAATGTGAAAAGCGGACTCTTTGTCTATGTGCCAGATGGCGTATGTGTCAAACAACCGATTGAGGTCAACCATGTCATTTCAGGAGCTAAGAAGATAGCTTTCCCGCATACATTAATCATCACGGGCAAAAATGCTGAAGTTAGCGTAGTGGACAGGTTTTCGAGTGCCAACAATGATGATGCTGGTCTCTGCATCGCGGTAAACGATCTCATTGCTGGTGACGGCTCCAAGTTGAGCTACTGTGCAATCCAAGAACTTAACCTCAGCAGCCGCATGATTCAGGTGAATGCCACCCAACTCGGGCGTGATGCTCATGCCATTGCTTTCACCCTCAATACCGGTGCCCAGTGGGCGCGCAACGAGGCAATCAGTCATATGGAAGGTGAAGGCGCTCACTCTGACATGCTTTCTTGTTCGATTCCTACGGGAACTCAGCAGTATGATCAGCGGACTTACCAGCATCATGCCGCACCGCATACCAACAGTGACCTGCTTTATAAAAACACACTGTATGGAACTTCCCGCACGGTTTTCTCTGGCCTGATCCTTGTTGATCAAGGCGCTCATTACACAGACGCTTACCAGACATGTCGTAATCTGATGATGGAGGACACGGCCGAGGCAAATTCTATGCCCGGTTTGGAAATCAACGCCGATCAGGTCAAATGCTCACACGGCAGCACTTCTGCAAGCATCAGTGATGAAGAAATTTTTTATCTGCGCGCCAGAGGCATCCAGCCCCAAAAGGCACGTCGGCTGATCGCCAATGGTTTTTCCACAGAGGCAGTTGAGCGCATGCGCAATGATCGCCTTGAGGAGCTCGTCATCGAAGCGATTGATCGGAAATTCGCTTCTATTTAGGCAGTGGGCCAAAGCCTTATACTATAAAAGGGCTTATATCTTAAATAGCTACACCATTAGCTCTGCTAAATTTGTTCATTTTTTATTGAACAAATCTGTAAAATATGTTGAAGTCACGCTTCTAGAAGGGATTATTTATTAACGCCCATCTAATATTCAACATCACTTTACTTGCAGGGCATGGTTTTGGTCAATCACTGACTAAGCGACCGCGGGCGGATGCGTGCTAAAAATAAAAATTACAGCCCTTTTGACTACTACTTATGGGGAACCAGGGCTATTCATTAGTAAGTTGATAAACATACACAGGATATTTTTCTTGCTTCCAATATCCTTTTGCTGCAAGTCAGCACCTCGCCACTGGCAAAAACTTTTATCACGGTAAACAATTAATGAGCGACCTCATCCATAACATTCACCCCGAGTTCAGCAGGCAGCTTGCCCGTGAGGACAAGGAAAAGCTACTCGGCCAGAGGGGCGCGGTGGTTTGGTTGTATGGCATGTCTGGTTCTGGCAAGTCAACGATTGCCAATGCTGCTGAGAAAGTGCTGCATCAACAGGGGCGCATGACAACGATCCTGGACGGCGATAACTTACGCACTGGACTCAATCAGCATTTGGGATTTTCCGATGACGATCGTCGTGAAAACATCCGCCGTGTTGCACATGTAGCAAAAATTTTCGCACAGCAGGGCATTGTTACCCTGGTTTCTGTCATCACGCCACGACAAGAGCTACGTGATCTAGCTCGAGACATTATCGGGTCTGATTATTACGAAGTTTTTGTGAAGGCGAGTTACGATCTTTGTGAAAAGCGTGACGTGAAGGGCCTTTATGCCAAAGCGGCCACAGGCGAGATTGAAAATTTCACCGGCAAAGACAGCCAGTTCGAAGAACCTACCAAGCCAGATCTTATTATCGAAACCGAAGGGCAGGAAGTTGCAGACAGTGTAACAACCTTGTTGGATGCGGTTCACTCAAAAATATCAAACACATAAAAAATCCATGTCTAATTATTCACTAAGCCATCTTGATCATTTGGAATCAGAGGCCATTTTTATTTTGCGGGAGACTGCGGCGCAGTTTGAAAACCCAGTATTGCTTTTCTCGGGAGGCAAGGACTCCATCGTGATGGCGCATTTGGCATATAAAGCATTTGCACCGTCAAAAATTCCATTTGTGCTCATGCATGTCGACACGGGACACAACTTCCCTGAGACGATGGTATTCCGCGATGAGTTTGTGGCAAAAATTGGTGCGCGCCTTGTGGTAGCCAGTGTTCAAAAGTCGATCGATGATGGTCGTGTAACAGAGGAAAAAGGAGTCAATGCTAGCCGCAACGGGCTTCAGACCGTGGCTCTCTTAGATGGCATCGAGGAGCATCAGTTTGACGCGGCACTCGGTGGCGGTCGCCGAGACGAGGAAAAAGCACGAGCCAAAGAGCGCTTCTTTTCCCATCGTGATGATTTTGGCCAATGGGACCCCAAGAACCAACGCCCAGAGCTTTGGAATATATTTAATGGCCGCAAGCACCATGGCGAGCACTTCCGGGTCTTCCCACTCTCCAATTGGACGGAAATGGATATCTGGCAGTATATCAAAAAAGAGAACATCGATTTGCCCAACCTTTATTTCTCTCATGAAAGAGAGGTGTTCGAGCGTAATGGTTCGCTGCTGGCGGTGACGGATTTTGTTACGGTTCAAGAAAGCGAGACGGTTGAGAAAAAAGTGGTTCGTTTCCGCACGATTGGAGATGCCACCTGCACAGGTGCCGTGGAATCACCAGCCGCAGATATCGATGCCGTTATTCAAGAGGTTGCCTCAGCGAGGCAAACTGAACGAGGCACTCGCTCTGACGATAAACGCTCAGAGACAGCCATGGAGGACAGGAAGAAAGAGGGCTACTTTTAGGCCTCAGGCAAACGCATCACTAACAACATAGATTTTACAACAATCACAGTATGAGCAATACAGACACATCAGGATACTTGGACATGGACCTTTTACGCTTTACCACAGCCGGTAGCGTAGATGACGGAAAGTCCACACTTATTGGCCGCCTACTCTACGACTCAAAAAATACTTTTGAAGACCAGATGGACGCTGTCGAGCAATCCAGTAAGCAGCGGGGCGACGAACACGTTAATTTGGCGCTGCTGACAGACGGCTTGAAAGCCGAACGCGAGCAAGGCATTACCATTGATGTAGCCTATCGCTACTTTGCGACGCCGAAACGAAAGTTTATCATCGCGGACACCCCTGGCCACATTCAATACACCCGTAACATGGTGACGGGCGCCTCAACGGCAAACCTAGCCATTATTTTAGTCGATGCTCGTAAGGGAGTGATTGAGCAGACCTGCCGCCACTCATTTATCGCCAGTTTATTACGCATCCAGCACGTGGTGGTTGCTGTTAATAAAATGGATCTCGTGGACTATTCCCAGGAAGTGTATGACCAAATTGTTCATGATTTTAAAGACTTCGCATCCCGCCTCGATAGCTTTGTCGATGTCAGCTTTATTCCAATCAGTGCGCTCAATGGCGACAACGTCGTAGACCGCTCGGAGAATATGCCTTGGTATGAGGGTTCATCATTACTCTACCATCTAGAAACAGTCTACGTAGGTAATCAGGAAAACCATGTGGAGGCACGTTTCCCAGTGCAATGGGTTATCCGTCCACAGTCAGATGAGTGGCATGATTTCCGTGGTTATGCAGGCAGGGTAGCAGGAGGTGTTTTCAAGCCTGGTGACGATATCACCGTTCAACCATCCGGCTTCACTACGAAGGTCAAGGCGATCTATATGGATGGCAAGGAAATCGAAGAGGCATACAGTCCGCTTTCAGTGGCACTCACCTTGGAGGATGAAATCGATATATCACGAGGTGATATGATTGTGAAAACCAACAACCCCCCCGAGGTCAATCAGGACATTGAGGCAATGATCTGCTGGTTTTCAGACAAGCCGATGACACCCAGAGGGAAGTATATTCTTCGCCATACCACTCGTGAGGTCAAAGCCATCATCAAGGAGGTGAATTACAAAGTGAATATCAATACCTTGCATAAAATTGAAGATGACAAGGATTTCCACCTCAATGACATTGGGCGTATCACACTGCGCACATCGTCCCCGCTGATTCACGATCGTTATAAGCGTAACCGCACCACGGGATCCTTTATTCTTGTTGATGCGCAAACCAACGAAACGGTTGCGGCGGGAATGATCGCTTAGCTTAAACCGCCGGCGTCGATACGCCGTAGTTCTTGACATTCAAGGCTCCAAGAGTAAGTCTCTTGGGGTTGAATAGCTGTATGCTCCTTTGTCGTTGCACCTCTCCACTGGAATTCAAATCGCGACACTGATAAGTCGGCTTGCGTTTCGTATCCATTTTTAATGAAAGCTGCCTAGTTGTATGAAAGTTCCTTTGCTTGATGTAAATGCTCAGAATCACCCTATTGGGGATGAGCTACGTGCCGCCTTTGATAGTGTGCTCTCCACGGGTCGTTTTATCATGGGAGAAGAGGTTGAGAAGTTTGAAGCGAGTACCGCACAATACCTTGGCGTCAAACATGCTGTGGGTGTTTCATCGGGCACCGATGCCATCCTACTCGCTCTTATGGCACTGGGTATTGGTCAAGGTGACGAGGTTATTTGCCCGAGCTTTACTTTTTTTGCCACAGCAGGATGCATCACACGCACTGGGGCGACGCCTGTTTTCTGTGATAGTCATCTGGATAGTTACAATATTGATTTTGATTCAGCAGAATCGTGTGTCACCGAGCGCACGAAGGCGATTATTCCAGTGCACCTATTTGGTCAATCTGCCGATATGGAGGCATGTCAGGCCTTTGCCAAAAAACATAAGCTGATCGTTATTGAGGACACGGCCCAATCGATGGGCGCGCGTTATGGATCACAGTATTGCGGATCAATCGGAGATTTTGGCACTTACAGTTTTTTCCCATCTAAGAACCTTGGAGGCCTCGGTGACGGGGGCCTGCTCGTAACACAAGATGACGCCCTGGCAGAGACGGCAATCAAGATGCGTAACCACGGCATGCATCCACGCTACTATCATCAGCTGGTGGGTGGCAACTTCCGACTCGATGCACTGCAGGCCGCATTGCTTAATGTGAAGTTTGCGCACTACGCAGATTATATCAGCGGGCGCCAAAGTAATGCCGCGTATTATTTAGAGCAATTGCAAGGGCTGCCCGGCCTGGTGTTGCCAAGCGTTGAGCAAGGCAACGAACATATTTGGAACCAATTTACCATTAGGGTGTTAGATGGCAAAAGAGATGCATTCAAACAGACGCTTCTCGATGACGGCATTGGCTGTGAAATTTATTATCCAGTGCCTATGCACCAGCAGCAATGCTTTGCGGATGTTGTCAATCATGAGCAGGACCTGTGTGCTAACACTGAACTACTCGCCAAAGAAGTCATCAGCATCCCCGTTTACCCTGAACTCAAACGCGCGCAGCAAGACATCGTCATCGATGCGATACGTACATTCTTTAAATAGAATATTAACCAATCACCCTACAAGAAATAAGAAATATGAATACACCGAAAAAAATATGCTGTATCGGAGCAGGCTACGTTGGTGGCCCTACGATGGCCATGATCGCCGCCAAGTGTAGCGATATCCGTGTCGATGTAGTCGACCTCAATGCAGAGCGCATAGCCGCATGGAACTCAGATACACTGCCCATTTATGAGCCAGGATTAGATGAAATTGTGGAGGGAGCTCGTGGCAAGAATTTATTCTTCTCTACGGATGTGGAAGAGCATATCGCCGATGCTGATATCATCTTTGTGGCTGTGGGAACACCTACTAAAACTTATGGGATGGGCGCTGGTCGTGCGGCTGATCTTTGTTATATCGAATCCGCAGCTCGCATGATCGCCAAGGTCGCGAGAGGCCCCAAAATCATTGTCGAAAAAAGCACCATTCCCGTGCGCACCGCTGAGGCCATGCGCACGATTTTAGATGCCAATGCCGGAGACGGTGAATTTCAGGTTCTTTCTAACCCGGAATTCTTGGCGGAAGGAACAGCGATTGAAGACCTGCAAGATCCTGATCGTATTCTCATTGGTGGCGAGCGCACACCTGCCGGCGATGCTGCAGTAGAGGCACTGGTTAGTGTTTATAATCAGTGGATACCTCGAGAGAATATCCTGACCACCAATCTGTGGTCTTCGGAGCTCTCTAAGCTCGTAGCAAATGCATTTCTTGCGCAGCGAATTTCATCGATTAACTCGATCTCTGCTCTTTGTGAAAAGACAGGTGCCGATGTCGATGAGGTAGGTCGTGCGATTGGAACGGACTCACGAATCGGGCCAAAATTCCTCAAGGCTTCGGTTGGTTTTGGTGGCTCATGTTTCCAAAAAGATATCCTCAACCTGACCTACCTTTGTGAACACTTTGGTTTACCTGAGGTTGCCGCCTACTGGGATCAGGTGATTAAGATGAACGACTGGCAGAAGTCACGCTTCTCGGAGAAGATCGTCAAAACATTATTCAATACCGTTCGTGGCAAACGCATCGCTGTATGGGGTTTTGCTTTCAAAAAAGATACCAATGACACACGTGAATCGGCATCGATCTACGTCTGCCGTGACTTAATGCTAGAGGGAGCTCACATTGCGCTCTTTGACCCACGCGTTCCAGTATCGATGATTCATGAAGACCTACGTTACGTCGGGGTCAGCCAAGAGGTGATTGATACGCAGCTGCACATATGTTCTTCCTGTGAGGAGGCCGCAGACCAAGCACACGGCGTTGCATTGCTTACCGAGTGGGATGAGTTTAAAGAAGCCGATTTCGCAAAAATTCATGATGCTATGTTTAAGCCCGCATTCCTGTTTGATGGCCGTAACATTCTTGATCATGACAGCCTAGAAAAACTAGGTTTTGACGTCTACTCAATAGGAAAAGGTTAGGGTAGAGGACTTACCCATCTTGGGATCAGTTCGCTACAATTAGCTTCTTCAATTAAACACAACATTTTTCATGAAACGTATACTTATTACCGGCGGAGCCGGATTCTTAGGCTCGCACCTTTGTGAACGCCTTCTGAATGAAGGCAATGAAGTTATCTGTATGGATAACTACTTCACTGGCTTTAAGTCAAACATCGCCCACCTCCGCAATCATCCCAACTTTGAGTTGCTGCGCCACGATGTGATCGATCCCTTTAAGATAGAAACAGACCAGATCTATAATTTGGCCTGTCCCGCATCACCACCGCATTACCAATACAATGCAATCAAAACGATCAAGACATCCGTGATGGGTGCCATCAACTGTCTTGGTGCCGCTAAGCGAACTAAGTCACGTGTGTTCCAGGCCTCCACATCAGAGGTTTATGGTGATCCTGCTGTGCACCCCCAGCCAGAGAGCTACTGGGGCAATGTTAATCCTATCGGCATTCGTTCATGCTATGATGAAGGCAAACGTGCAGCGGAGACGCTCTTCATGGATTATCACAGACAAAATGGCGTCGATATAAGGATTGTTAGAATATTTAACACTTTTGGTCCTCGCATGAATCCAGATGATGGCCGTGTAGTATCTAACTTTATTTGCCAAGCATTACGGGGCCAAGACATCACCATTTATGGAGACGGAAAACAAACGCGCTCATTTTGTTATGTGGACGATCTGATCGAAGGGTTTGTTCGTCTCATGAATCAAGATGAAGTCACCGGTCCGATCAATATTGGTAATCCTGGTGAATTTACCATGCTTGAACTTGCCGACAAGGTGCTCGCCAAAGTAGGAGGATCTTCAAAGCTAGTATTTGAACCACTTCCTGGTGACGACCCGCAGCAAAGGCAGCCGGACATCACTTTGGCAAAAAAACACCTGGGATGGGAGCCGACCATCAGCCTTGATGAAGGCTTGGATCGCACTATCGCCTATTTTAAGACGGTGGTCTAATCTGCCGGCTAACAATTAAGCTGCTCGATTACTTATTATGAAAAGAGTTTTTATCTCCGGCTGTTATGATATTATTCATGCTGGTCATATCCAGTTTTTCGAGGAGGCACGTGCTCTTGGGGACCATCTTACGGTTAGTTTTGCTTCTGAGGAGGTGCTTTGGCATCACAAGCAGAGGCGGCCATCTATTCCTGATGAGCATAAAAAAGCAGTGCTTGAGGGCCTGCGTATGGTGGACGAAGTCATTATCGGCACAGACCACGACACGGGGCTCGATTTTAAAAGTTATTTTCTCGAGG
>DBBL01000192.1 GCA_002292185.1 Akkermansiaceae bacterium UBA985
ATTCGTATCGGTACGCCCGCCGTGACCACGCGTGGAATGAAGGTGGCTGATGTGGAGCAAGTAGCTGACTTCATTCATGAAGCTCTGCAGAATCGTGATGATGAGGCAAAGCTCGCCGAGATCCGTGAGCAGGTATATGCCTTTAATCGCAATTTCCCACTTCCTGAGTAGCACGCACCTCCGCGATGGGGGTAATCAACAACAATCAATAAGGGAGCGAGGCTGAGACATGCCTCGCTCTTTTGGTTTACAAGATGCCATTGATAAACTCTTCCTTCTGGAAGGGCTTAAATAGCTCGGGTTCCTCACCAAGCCCAATAAAGCGGGTTGGTATGCCGAGTTCTTGTTGAATGGCCACAGTGACGCCTCCTTTGCCTGAGCCGTCCATTTTAGTGACTACAAGACCGTCGATTTCGATGGCCTTGTTAAATTCTTTGGTTTGAGACAGGGCGTTGCTGCCGGTGGTGGCGTCAACCACAAGGAGCTTGAGATGCGGAGCATCTTCGTCCTGTTTGCTGATGGTGCGCTCGATTTTACCCAACTCTTGCATCAAGTTGTGCCGTGTGTGAATGCGGCCTGCGGTATCACAAATCAAAAACTGGACGCCTTCTTGGATAGCTTTTTGGTGGGCCGTGTAGCAAACGGAGGAGGGATCGGCATTGGGAGCCCCCTTGACGACGGACACGTCCAGACGCTCGCCCCAGACGCCGAGTTGCTCTACCGCTGCAGCACGGAAGGTGTCTGCAGCTGCCAACATGACGGAATAGCCCTTATTTTTGAGTAAATACGCCAGTTTTGCTGAGGATGTGGTTTTGCCGGTGCCGTTGACTCCTACAATGAGGATGACGGCTGGTTTGCCGTCGGATCGAGGGGTGAGCTCGGTGGCGTCTTCAGTGAGGATGTCTCCGATATGTTGCTTGCAGACGTTGATGATATCGTCAGCGGAGACTTTGCGCCCTTTTGCTTGAAGCTCATCGACAACGCTCATCGCTGTGCGAGCACCAAGATCGGCGCCGATAAGGTCTGCCTCCAGTTCATCCCAATCGACATCTGCCCGATTGGTTACTTTATTAAAGAGTTGTTTGAAAAATCCAGCCATGAGATTCGTGGGTGTGGGCACGATGTAGCTGTGCAGTGGCAAATTCGCAAGCGAATTACAATGTATGAGCTGAAGAAGCGGAAAGGTAGATCATCAACAAATATTTAATCAGTGCAAATCCTTTTAAATAAGCGAGTCAGACAGTCCTCAACTATGAAAATGAAAGTAATGTTGATTTTCTTTGAACGAATACAGTCATGAGGAGTCTATCATTAGTGAACACCGTATGTTTCGGTGCTCAATCACTTACCAAGTGAACACAACAGTTGCAGTTGTCAGATTTTCCAATACATCAGCGTGTAAGGAACTGAATTTAATGCCCCGGGAGACTCCAAGCTCCCGGGGCCTTTTTTTAATAGAGAGAACAATAGGGGGCTTGATCATCTATAGAAGCTATCTAGTTATTGATCAGGGCAGTGAATTTTTCGCGACTATGCCACAGTAAATAGGCCGAAAGGGCTGATATGACAATGACCGGTGGCTGAAAAATTGCATTACCGCCTGCAATGAAGATGTTATAGGCGAGGATGTTGACCACAATGGGTCCAAGGACGAGCAGGCCGATATTGCGTGTTTTGGGGATGGCAACCAGGATTCCTCCTAAAATTTCCAAACATTTAACGAAAGCCATAAAGCCGCTGCCGCCTACAGCACCCCAGAAAAGAGCGGGCGGAGAACCGGGCTCTGGAGCCGGAAATGGTGGCAGCAAAGGGGCAAAAAAATTGATACCGAAAATGACGAATGCTAAGCCGAGTAGGACGGCTGCGATGTTGGGAATATGTTTCATGGTTATGGTCTAGTTTGTGGGAGCTAACCTTCGTTTTACAGGGCTTTAGATAGCAGGGGAATAATAATTTTCAGTATGCTGGCTGGATTAGTTGAAAATGAACTATCCTTGCGCTTGCATGGTGAGGATGCGTGGGTAATGTCTGCGCCTGTGATGAATCTGCCATTAGAAATAGCTGGGCGCCGGTTTCAATCCCGCCTGATGGCTGGGACCGGAAAATTTGCGTCTAATGAGCTGATGCGGGATACGCTGGCATCATGTGGTAGTGAGATAGTCACGGTGGCTTTAAGGCGCGCTGATCTTACAGGTGGCGATGATCCTCAAGCGGATATCCTCAAATTTATCGATCCAGAGAAGTATTTGATCTTACCTAATACCAGTGGAGCCATGGATGCGGACGAGGCTGTGCGTCTTGCTCGCCTTGCTGAAGCTGCTGGACTTCCCAAGTGGGTGAAACTCGAAATTCATCCCGACCCGACCTATTTGCTGCCAGATCCGATCGAAACATTGAAAGCCGCTGAGATTCTGGTCAAGGAGGGCTTTACGGTATTGCCTTATATCAATGCTGATCCAGTGCTCGCCAAGAGGCTGCAGGAGGTCGGCACGGCTGCTGTGATGCCGCTGGGAGCACCCATTGGCTCAAATAAGGGGGTGGTCACACGCGATCAGATCAGGATCATTATTGACCAGGCGATCGTGCCGGTAGTGATCGATGCTGGTCTTGGAGCTCCGAGTCATGCTGCAGAGGCGATGGAGTTGGGTGCTAATGCAGTTCTGATCAATACAGCCATGGCGATTCCCTCCGATCCAGTGAGGATGGGGGAGGCGTTCAAACTCGCCGTTGAGGCAGGGCGCGCCGCTTACGAGATGGGGCTTCCTGAGGCTGATGACCACGCATCAGCAACAAGCCCGCTGACGGGTTTCCTCGAGTGAAGGGCTATTTTTTATGCTTTCCCTTTTTGGCTTCGGCTCCCGTTCCCACCTTAATTTTTTCCGTTGATCTTAATTTATCAGCTTCTGACTGATTGGCGTCACTCATGCTCGTGAACCAGTAACCGAGAAAGAAATGCTTTTCTTCGAGGTTAATGAATTCGTCTGATTTGCCAATGAACGGTCTGAGTGTGGTGGTCATTTGTAGGGTGACGAGGATAAAGACGATGATCCACAGTTTGAGATGGCCCCCTTGGCCGCCACCCATGCATTGAGATGCTCGCATGATTACACGGAGGCCAAAAAAGAGGCAGACAATCCAGATGGTAATGGCTAAAAATCCAAAGAATACCGATGAGTTACTCGATGTGGAGAACAGCCAAACAACGGGAGCAAAGCCAACAAGTAAAAGCGAGGTGATGGTGATAAAGGTCAGCATCAGCCCAATAACCTGCTGAATCTTGGCATCCATGCCACCGAGGGAGCCAAAGATATATAAGCTAGGCAGACAAATAAGGGCGCTGAAGAGCACGCCGCCGATTACTTTTAGAGGGGCGGCCCACAGCTGATCGCCGGCACTGAATATGCCGATGACAAACCCGAAAATAGCAAGGCACACCAGTGTGATGAGCAATAGGGCTGAAGCTGGGCTTTTGCCTTCATGATTGAATGAGTAGACAATGCTCATCGGTTTTCTAAGCAGGTGACTCAGAATTTGAGAAAATCCGGAGCCCTCCATAGAGACGTAATCAGGGTCAGGGCCGGCGGGCTTTGTCTGTGCTGATGTTGGGATTGCAGTTGAGGGCTGCTTTTGTGGTAGCTCAGGTGGTTGTTGGTCTGTCATGGTTTATTGTGGTTAGCGGTGATTTGAGGAATGGCTGTTTTGATCCAAGGAAGGGTTTAGAGAATGAAGATATTCATGAGGCTTTTCCAGATGGTGTCATAGAAGCTACCATTCATGGGGTTGTCCCGTAGAAATTGGACTTCAAGACCCGGGGTGCCGAAGAAGGGACGCATGATCCAAGAGATCTGAGCGCCGACAAAGAGGTTGCCGGCGAGCCATGCGAAGAATGTGCGAGTTCCGTGTAATCGACTGGTAGCGAAGTCTCGAACTTGTCCCAGCAGGGAGCTGTGTGATACAATTCCTGCGTAAGCAATCATCAAGGTGTGGGAGAGTAAAATGATGCTGTGTAGTTGGCCTGCACCAGGATCTGTTGGCTCTGCAGCATGAAAGACAAAAAACAATGCCACCGGGCTGAGAGAGAGCAGGACAATGGACATGAGAGCGAAGCCAGCCAAGAGAAACTGAAAGCTTTGCCTAAAAGCGATGCCACTTCCCAATGCCATAGCAAGCATACCGTTGATCATGCCGTTGACCAGCAGAGTGGCCAAAATGACCAATGGAAACTTGATGGCAACATACGTGGCCATGGTCCACCCTTGCCACATGCCCATGGCGAATCCATAGGCGCCACAGCCCAGGATGATAGCTGGGATACAGAAGCTCAGTGAGCGAGCTGGGTTGCACTCAAGCCAATCCTGTAAAAGTGCCCGGCTGCCTCGGCAGAGCGCAGGAACGTTATTCACCGTTTTGGTAGTTACAGTTTTAGATGCCACAGCGATAACCTAATCAAAATCTGGTGCTTATGCTATAAAAAAGCCGTGACCTCAAACGAGGCACGGCTTGTAAGCGTTGATTTTGTGGAATGCTACTTCTTCGTATTCCGAAGTGCAGCTTCCGCAGCGAGCCAGTCACCATGTTCGTCCCCGTGTATCCCTTGTTCTATGCGGCTGATGAAATTCAGATATGCAGCGTGGTTGATTTGTTCGCTGCTTACATTTTGAGATGGAGTATTGAGGCTTCTTTTTTGGGCTACTTTCTTAGCGGCTTTCTTGGCTACTTTCTTTGTCGCCTTCTTTGT
>DBBL01000014.1 GCA_002292185.1 Akkermansiaceae bacterium UBA985
TTTGCAACGGGGCATCTCCAATTATCCAGACAAACACCAAACAATGAACCCAACTCATTATATCCGAAAAATAATCACTTCCGCCTGCTTACTCTTTGCCTCAACGATGGCTATTTATGCAGAAGAAGCAGAAGCCGTCGCCGCAGCCACCGATTCCGGTGACACATCATGGATCCTTACCGCAACCGCTCTTGTGCTATTCATGACCATGCCTGGTCTCGCCCTCTTCTACGGCGGCCTCGTGCGCTCCAAAAACGTCTTATCCGTTATGGCGCAGTGCTCTGGCATCGCCTTCATGGCTTCCATATTATGGGTCGTCTGCCTTTACAGCCTCTGCTTCAAGGGAGGCGACGGCGGCTGGATCGGCAACCTCGATGCGGCTTTCTTAAAAGGAGTCACCACCGAAACCACCTCAGGAACTTTACCCGAAACGCTCTTTATCATGTTCCAGATGACTTTCGCTATTATTACTCCGGCCCTTTACGTTGGCGCCGTTGTTGAGCGCATGAAGATGAGCGCCATTGTCGTCTTTTCCGCACTCTGGCTCGTGCTCGTCTACGCCCCCGTCTGCCACTGGGTTTGGGGAGGAGGCTGGCTTGCCGAAATGGGCATTCAAGATCTTGCCGGAGGCATCGTCGTGCACGCCACCGCTGGCGTCACAGCTCTGGTCATGGCCGTCATGCTCGGTCGCCGTAAAGGTTTCCCAGAGCATCCACATCCACCACACAACCCTGGCATGGTCTACATTGGTGCCTCAATGCTGTGGGTTGGCTGGTTCGGCTTCAACGCCGGCAGCCAGGTCAGTGCCGGACAAGGTGCTGGTATGTCCATGCTTGTCACCCACCTGTCCGCTGCCACCGCCGCTGGTGTCTGGGGCATCATGGAGCGCACGCTAAACGGTAAGGCAAGTCTCGTCGGTATGGTCACAGGCTTGATTGCCGGACTTGCCACTATTACTCCCGCTTCCGGTAATGTCGGCCCGATGGGTGCCATTGCCATTGGTGCTATCGCGGCCGTGTTCTGCTACTACGCAGTGAACTTAATCCGCAACAAATTCAAAATCGATGACTCCTTGGACGTCTTTGCCGTTCACGGTGTCGGCGGAATCCTGGGTACCATCCTACTGGCCGTCTTCGGACAAACGGCATTCGGCGGCCTCGGCAATTTAAAACCCATGGGTGAGCAGCTCGGAATACAGCTCACTGGTCTTGGCGTCACGATTGTCTGGTCAGCCGTAGCGACAGTCATTATCATGCTCATAACCAAAGCCACCATCGGCATCCGTGTAACAGAAGAAGAGGAAAACCGAGGAATGGATCTCACCGAACACGGTGAAGATGCCTACAGTGAACTGTAAACGTTCACTCGCAGGTTGGCGACACCATCACCAACCATGACTTCAACCAGCAAGCCACTCACCATCCTTTACAAGGACGAGTGGCTTGTTGCTGTAGACAAACCAGCTGGTCATTTAGTTCATCCTGCGGATCAGCCAAAGGATGACGATCTGGTCACCATGAAAATCCTGCGGGATCAGATCGGCCAGCGCGTCTACACCATCCACCGCATTGACCGCCCCACCACCGGGGTGCTGCTATTTAGTGTAGATCGCACTGCCGCACGTGCCCTGCACCGCGCACTGGCGCGTCACCAAATGGCCAAAAGCTATTGGGCTGTCTGCCACGGCATCGCTCCTGCCGAGCCATGGGAATGCCATGAGCCTAATCAAAAAGAGGAGCACTTGCCAATACGAGATGCCCACACCAGCTTCCGCCGTCTAGCCGTATCGACTCCAGATGCACTAACTAAAGAAGACCCAGCTCAGATCTCTCTCGTTGAGGCTAAACCACACACGGGGCGCTATCATCAGATCCGCAGGCATCTACTGCATCATCAGCTGCCGATCATTGGCGATTTCCGCTACGCGGGAATTGACACTTCACACCACCTTGGCCAGCTTCTCGGCACCGGCACTCGCATGCTTTTAGAATCCAAATCGATCACATTCAACCACCCTAGGACCGGTGAGCGGATGACCATATCCGCACCTCCTGACCCATCAATCATCAGCCTATTTCCTCAGTTCGCTCTATCGTAGCCGACTAGTTTCAGCTTAGCTCTTCGCACCAGACGATCATGCCGCGCCCGCCATTAATATCACCTAATCGGCTCCTTGCATGGTACCAATCAGGCGCCATTACACGTAAGCAGTGGCTCGGCGGCATGCGGCTCCAGTTGCTAGAAGCCCTGAGAGAAATTTCCGAAGATACCGCCAACCCCCAAGCAGCACTTATGGAAAGATTGCGCTGCCGTAATGCGGCCCGCAAGCTTACACATAAATACACTGAGGCTGAGCTGCGGGAAGTATTCATCAGCCTAAGCCAGCTTGATGATTTCCCACCGGCTAACTACCTCTGGAATGCTGATCAGTTAGATAATCCTCTACACACCATACTTAGGGAAAAACGTGTTCCCGTGCTGAAATTCAAGGATGTTCAAATTCACCGCCTGAGTGCCAAGCTGATTATTGAATATGGCAGCCTGAAAGCCAAAAACCGCACACGAGAAAGAATTCAACTCCGCAGGGATTGGCGAGGCGTGCTGATTGTCGAGGACCGGCAATGTCTGAGCAAACCATCGTAAAATCAAGTCTACCCGAGATACACGCCTCAGAGGCTATTTGGTAAACACCATAAAATGTTGCCACGGTAGAAAGCCCTCCGTTTTCAGATGCTTCAATCCAACAGCCTGCATTTCCTTGATCGACTGAGCTTCCGTCATCTTATGCAGAGGTTTAATCGGCACGGCAGAATCCTCTGCCCGATATTCCAATAAATAGACACAGCCACCAGGTTTGAGGGCATGGAAGATCGACTGCATCATCTCATTGGGGTGGGAAAACTCATGATAGGCATCCACCATAATGACCGCATCGACACTTCCTCCGGGTAACTGCACAGAATCCACCTTGCCTAGATTGGCTTCTACGTTTTTCACCCCAAGGCGCTGCGCCTTTTGCACAAGGTAAGCCACCATCTCAGGCTGAATGTCTACCCCGATCACCTTCCCGAGTGGCACAATCTCTGCGAGCTGAAAGGAATAATAACCGGAGCCCGAACCAACATCGACCACCACCGCATCTGGTTTGATTTCTTGCGCCAGCCCCTTCATGACTCGGCTCGTCGCCTCCTCAGCTTCTCGCTCAGGACGTTCCAACCAATCAATCGCAGTATGTCCCATCACATGTGAAATCTCACGCCCCATATACACCTTGCCCGTGCCGTCTCGGCTTGCTTGTCTCTGCTCATAGGCGTGGGCCACAGGAACATAAGGCTCAGCTGCATGCTCCATCTCTGACGATTGTTCACTACCCTGCTCACTACTCGTTACCAGGGAATCAGCCTCGTCCTTGTCTCTGACACCATTCAGATAAAGCATGCCTCCGATCACCATGAGCAAAAGAATCAGATACCAGATAAGGCGCTTACGTTCTGCAAATTCCATGCCCACATCTCTAGCATACATGAGATCATGACACAAACCTCCTCTCAGCAGTATATTGATGTCACTGCCACACCACATCACCTTGCAGGCATGAGAAAAGCGCGTTAGCCTGCCGCCATGGATTCAATCACCCAGGCAGCGCTAGGCGGCTTGTGCGGCGAAATGACGCTTCGCAAGCAGCTGGGCTGGAAGGGTATGGCTTGGGGGGTGTTTATTGGCACCCTTCCCGATCTCGATATTATCGCCTACCCATGGCTCGACAAGGTGCAGCAGCTCTCATGGCACCGCGGCATTTCCCATTCTATCCTGATGTGCTTTCTGGCCGCCCTTGTCCTTGGCTGGCTGCTAGCCAAAATTCACAGGAAAAGAGGCGTGACCCAACGGCAGGCGACCTGGTTTGTCTTTATCACCTGGGTCACCCACGTCGCCATCGACTGCTTCACCTCCTACGGCACTCAGATCTTCGAGCCCTTCAGTAACCACCGCTTTGCCTTGAACAATATGTCGATCATCGACATCTCCTTCACCCTGCCCATGCTGGCAGGTCTTCTGCTGGTTCTGTTTTTCAAGAAAAGCTCGCCCACCCGCACGATCATCGGACGCACGGCAGCCATCTGGCTCTGCCTCTACACCACCGCGAGCTTCACGCTCCAACACCAAGCGAACGTTTACTTCGAAAAACAACTCAGCGCACGTGGCATCACCCCAACACGGATGATGACCGCCCCCACGATATCTAATATCTTTCTCTGGCGCATGCTGGCTGAATCTGGAGACCAGTATCACATTGCTTATTGGTCTCTTTTTGATGACTCCACACGCCCATGCCGAATCGACAGCACAGCAAAAGGACATGATGCCCTTGAACCACTAAAGGATCACCCCGAAGCTGTGCAACTCGTCTGGTTTACGAAGAACTGGCACAAAGTCGTGCAAGCTTCCAGCAAGCCAGACTCCCTTCTCTTGATTGATATGCGCTTCACCGAGATAGTCACCCCTGAAAGTAAAAGCCCCGTATTTTGCTGGCGGCTTCAAGAGCAATCCGGAAACCTCGATTTTAACCAAGTCTCTTTCAGAGGGAGATCCAAGGTCGGAGAGACCCTCGATTATCTGTGGCAACGTATCCAGGGATCTGCCCCAGAATGGATGGCAGCCCCATGGCCATGGCAAGACAAGGCCATTGACCTCACTGGGCAAGATCGATAGCGTACTTGCCTGCCTCCACAATCACCCCCTTACCTAATATGCCATCATCTCAATCATGCACTGACGACCAAAAGTCGATAGCAGACACATTAGCAGAGGCGATGGATTTTCTCGCTCTTTGCCATGAAGAGCTTGGCTGGGATGAACAAAAACACCTTGCAAGGCAAGCCGCCGCCCGTGATTCCATCGAGAAAGGACATCCATGGGAACCAAGCTTTGAGGAGCTTGAGCATGGCGCGCGTGTTGCCTGGCGCAATAACGCTCGCTGCATTGGCAGGCTATTCTGGTCATCACTGGAAGTGCGTGACAAACGTGACATCGTTGAGCCAGATGCTATGGCAGAGGATTTACTCCAGCACATCCGCATAGCGACCAATGGTGGTAAAATCAAACCCCTCGTCAGCATATACGCACCAGAAGACGAACAAGGTCCCTTGTTACGCATTTGGAATCATCAGCTTTTTGGTTATGCCGGCTACGGCACGCAGGCAGACGGTCGCTATCTCGGTGACCCTAAGAATGAGACCTTTACTCAACTCGCCGAGAAAATGGGATGGCAAGGCAAGGGCACCGATTTTGACTTGCTGCCATGGATCATTCAAAAACGCGGTGAACCTGCGCAGCTCTATGATCCGCCCGAGGATGTTTGTTTACAAGTAGCTCTGCGTCACCCGAGTCTAGAGTGGTTTGCTGATCTTGGCCTGCAATGGTACGCGGTGCCTATTCTCTCTGATATGAACCTGCGCCTTGGCGGCTTGAACTTCAGAGCCGCTCCCTTCAACGGATGGTACATGGGAACGGAAATCGGCTCCCGTGATCTAGGCGATGAAGGTCGTTATAATCAGTTGCCTATTATCAGCGACAAGATGGGATTACTCGGCGCTCAATCCGAGACCTTATGGAAAGACCGCGCTCTGGTAGAGTTAAACGAAGCGGTATTGCATTCCTACTCAGAGGATGGCGTTCGCATTGTCGATCACCACCGCGCATCTTCAGAATTCATGCGCTTTGTGCAAAAGGAGCAAGCAGAGAAACGCCTCGTATCTGGTAACTGGAGCTGGCTCGTGCCACCCATGTCTGGATCTGCCACAGAGGTTTTTCACAAAGGATGGAAGGACCGCAAGTGGCTGCCCGACTACCAGGCCCAGCCTAAGGCATGGGAGTCATCGAGTTAGGCTCTTT
>DBBL01000037.1 GCA_002292185.1 Akkermansiaceae bacterium UBA985
TCCTGACCTACAACAAACTCATTGAGTTTCTCAGATAGTTCCTCGGGAGTAGGCACTTCACCCTTGGGTATATGAGTTTCAGCAACAGTGCTTTTGTTTTCGCCGAGCTCTTTTTCCAAAATGGATGAGCAAACTTGAATGCATTCATCACATATATAAACAGCGGGGCCTGCGATGAGTTTTTTGACTTCTGAGTGACTTTTGCCACAGAAGGAACACATGGTAATATTAGATGATCGGGCCATAAGAGGATTTTAATGAGACGCTTGAGCCTCGTTTGTTGGGTTGTCTGATCTTTACAAAAGAAAAGGCGTGCATGGTGAGCAACACCAATAACACGCCCGTATCTTAACCTAGAATGATCCTAATGTCTCATTTTTTTGCGTCATCTGCGTCATCATCAGCAGGGAGTTCCTTGCGGCTTTGGAGAACCTTGTCCACCAAACCGTATTCAGCAGATTCCTCAGCAGACATGTAATTATCACGGTCAGCATCTTTTTCCACTTGTTTGACCGTCTTGCCAGTGTGCTTGGACAAGATGTCGTTGAGTTTCTTTTTCAAATTGAACATGAAGCCGATTGTCCTTTCGACATCAGCTGCTGTGCCTTGAGCGCCACCGGAGACCTGGTGGATCATGACGTGTGAGTTAGGCAGACAGAAGCGCTTGCCTTTAGTTCCAGCTGTAAGCAGAACAGCGCCCATGGAGGCGGCGATGCCGATGCAGTAGGTGTTCACATCACATGTCAAAAACTGCATGGTATCATAAATGGCAAGGCCAGCGGTGACGGAGCCACCAGGTGAGTTGATGTAAATATGGATATCCTTTTTAGGGTCCTGCATTTGCAAAAACAGCATCTGAGCGATGACAGAGTTCGCCACGCCATCATCAATGCCGGTGCCAATGAAAATAATACGATCCTTGAGTAGACGGGAGTAGATGTCGAACGCACGTTCGCCGCGCCCGTCAGATTCAATAACGGTGGGGATGTAGTAGTTGTTTACAGGTGTAGATTCCATGGAGAGTTGAGATGTTGGATTGATTGTTTTGTGCATGCTGGTGGTGATGTCTTCTTATGCCTTAGCCGCTTCAGCTTCGACCGCTGCTTCTTCAATCTTCGCGTTCTCGATGAGGAAGTCAATGGCCTTGCCGATGAGGATGGAGCTTCTCAGACTAGAGATGCGCCCAGAACGTTGCATCTCTTTGGCGAGTGCCTTGGGAGACTTTTTCTGCTGCTTAGCCATCGCATTAACACGCTGGAAAACCTCGGCATCATTTACTTCGATGTTCTCTGCACGAGCAACTTCTTGAAGGATGAAGTTTGTTTTCAAATTGTTGCGGGCTTGGACTTGAGCTGCGGCAATGATTTCTGCTTGCTGGGTGGCGATGTCTTCGTCACTCATGCCAGCTTGGGCACCGCGCGCGACCATGTCGTCTGCGCTACCTTGAGCTTCAGCTGCCACCATTTCCTCAGGAAGTGCGAAATCAATCTTAGCGAGCAAGCTCTCAACGATTTGATTCACCTTAGACTCTTCAGCCTGCTGCTTTTTCTGTTGAGCGATTTGCTCAGAGATAAGCTCTTTGAGGTCATTGAGTGTCTTGTCCTCGCCGAATTGGAGTGTCTCCGCGACAAAGGCATCATTGACCTCGGGGAGCTTTTGTTCCTTGATGCCTTTGATGGTGACATCAAAAAGAAGTTCTTTGCCGTGAAGTTTTTCTACAGGAAATTCATCTCCCACAGTGCATGGCACTTTAAGTTGGTCGCCGCAAGAAGCACCTTCAAGTTGCTTGGTGAAACCTGGCAGGAAGGCATCATCCTTAATTTGGATCCAGTAGTCTTCTTTGCCACTTAGAATCCCAGCTGATTCGCCGAGGGCCTCCTCGAGGGCTTGGCCGTCGAGAGTGGATGTGAAATCAATCACTGCAATGTCATCGGCCTTCACAGCACGATCTTCGATGTCTGTATATTCGGCGTAGCGCTCTGCGACACCGTCTATTTCACGTTGAACTTCCTCGTCACTGGCATCGGTAGGGGCGATCTTGATTTCGATACCCTTATACTCAGGCAACTCAAAGCTGGGTGCCAAAATCATAGGCATGACAAAACTAAAGGAACCGTCTTTTGCGTGGTCAAGTGTTTCAGGGTTTTTGAAGTTGAGCACCTTGAGCTCTTCATCCTGCTTCATCGCTTCGCTGCAAGCAGCGCTGATCAGGCGAGATTCGAGTTCTTGCTTGATGTCATTGGCGAATCGCTTTTCGATAACGGAGATAGGCGTCTTACCTGGTCGAAACCCGGGGATTTTTGCCTGTGATCCAAAAGCGGTAACGATGCTTTTGCGTTCGCTCTGAACTTTTTCGGCTGGGATTTCTGCACGAAGGGTTGCGGTGCATTCAGGTTGCTTGTCGACAGTAATGTTCATGGTGAAAATCTAGTGTTTGAATTATGTGACTGGAATGTTGTTTTAAAAAGGCCTCGCGATTACCGAAACAGGGAGCGAGGCGGAAAACTAGTGTTCGTAGAGCCCGGAGTCAAGAACCATGACAGGCATAACCATCGATGATTACGACGGGGCTCGTATTTGTTTCATGCGATAAATCGGCTTTCCGCTAAATATTTAAATGATTGGTGATAGAAGCTTGGCTTTTCCACAGTAAATCAATAATAGCTCCTCGCTATCATTCAGACCATGAGCAAACGCTTCACTCTTATCAAACAGGTATTTTTGGTTCTAGTCACTATTTTGACAACGGGTCAATTTTCCTTATCCAATCCAGCTATTGAAACTCCAGTAGCTGCGCAGAATTCCACAAATCAAGATTCCGCCCGTAGTAATCTCCGAATCAGAGATTACACCTTTGGCTATTGGCAGAACGGTATGCGCAAATACAAAGGTGATCCATCGGCAGACGTATTGTGCATTGAATCAGGTCATTATGGAATGGCGCTTGATATGGCTCAGCTTGATAAGCCTAAATTTGGTCTTTTTGATACGGTATTGGATTATTCAAACGCACTAAAGCTGAGGGACAGCAGGATGAACCATCTTACTGAGGCGCAACTTGAAATTGAATTTGAGCAAGGTGGTAAAATATACCGAGCCAAGCGCTGTGGTGCTGCAGCTGAGCGACTGGCGGAAGGCCGTATGCATAGTGCTCGGCTCTGGGAATCTGCCCGCCTAGTCCAGCATTATGATTTTCAAGGACTGGAGTTTACCGACGATAATGGAGAAGAACTGGTAACTAATGCCAAGCTCGATCTCGTAGCATGGCCTGACTCGCTTACGTTCAACGTCGAAATGGAACCCGTGATTACTCTGGGTGACAATCTGCAGCAGGGGATTGTAGGAAAGGGGCAGGGTGTTTACAACAGTTCACAGCTCATTGCTCATCAGCCAGCCCTTGAGCACGAACAATTCACGGTGGAAGCATGGGTCAAGGTTCCTGAAGCTTATATTCATAAAAACAGAAGTTGGATCGTCTCAAAAAATGGCAGTGAGAATAAGGAGGGTTATTTTGGCATCGCAATCCGAGGGGATAGCCTCATTGCTGCTCTTAATATAGGTGGCGTTGATCGACGCAACTACTACGAGGTGAAAACTGAGCGGCATTCATTGATCGGGGGTAAATGGCATCATGTAGTCATGACCTATGATGGTAAGACACTCGAAGTCTACCTGGACGGGAGAAAACGCGATGGCATCGAGCTTAATAAGAAAAGAGTTCTGGGTAGTGGAGACATGCGGATTGGTAAAAAAGCCAACAACTCAGGCCAGTCAGCTCGTGTTGTCGTTGACCAGCTCAGGGTATGGAGCAAAGTTCTAAACCGCCATGAGATTGCGAAAAACGCGCGCACCCCGGCAAAGATTGCAAACCGCGAGAGCCTTGCATATGTCAACGACTTTGAGACTGGCGCTGATTTGAAACTTCCGGTCTGGAATAATTCGAGGATTAAAATATCTTTGAGCGGCGCTGGTAAAAAATGGGTATCGGAAAAGGTGGTGAGCCAAGCCTGGGGTATTGGTCAAAAACAACTATTTACGCTCAATTGCCGTCTCAATCCGAGGGATCGAGGCAAGGAAAAGGTCCAGGCTTTCATGAAGCACAATAATCAGCTCCAAGTTAATTACCGCGATGATTTTGATTGTTATGTAGCCTCCATCAAACGACCCAAACGAAAGGGCAAGTCAGGGTATAATGATATCCGTGACTACGATGAAATTGATATCACGGTTGATTCACAGACCGGGACAAGTGTGCCCTTTCTTATGGAGATCATTGAGCCTGCCAACATCACTGGGATTTGCCCCGTTCTGTGTGACGAGCAGGGGCGGCCCACAGGGATTCCTGTGCAATTGAGCAAGAACTGGCACTACTCAAAAATGGGAGCTTATCTTAGGGCTTACGCGCTGCTTCCGGCCACCAAAGGCCAGAGCAAATACAAACTCAAGCTTGTTTACGGATTTTACGGCACTCTGCCATCAGCCTCACACGCCCAGCTTTCTCTCGTCGGCTACAATGGCAACGGGCGCTGGGACCAGCTTGCCATTGGCTGTTGGGGGGAGACCTACTGCATGGATGTGGATATGAGTTGCACGGATGTGGCAGTTACAGATGTCAGGTTGTTGATGGTCAGAAAAGATGCAGAAGGCGTGAAATGGGGTTGGACGGATGCTGGATGGGGCGGAGACTGGCTTGGTTTAAAAGATGGCAATCAACAAAAACTCCTCTTCAACGGTCTTAAAACAGCGTATCGGTCACATGGCCCGTGTCTGACCGAGGTGGAGTATAATGGGTTTTATGGCGCTGCACGTGAATTGAGTTTTGACTCTACTGTGCGGACATTGCGCACGGATGACTACGCGCGCACCTTCACGACTTTGAATTACACATTCGACAAAAAGGTTTCGGCCGAGGGTTGGATTTTTAAGGTAGGGCGCACGGGGCACTATATCACTCCAAGAATTGCCTACGGAAATGCTGCTGGATTGGTCAAAGAGCATGTGGTGTCAGATGGCCTGAAGAAAGGGGAAATGCACATACCAGAGACAACCATCATGGGTGCAGCACCCTGGTGGGTGTCGTTCCCAGGAGGCTATCACGATAGGGACGGATTTGCGTCAGGATACCGGGCACTGGTCATCCGTTCTTTCAGAGCGGTAATCAGTGGCAAGGAATACCTCAATCCGACCATTGAATTGCCTGCGTATCATATTAGCTCCAGTGGCAAGGCCGGGCTTGATTTGCATCTCAAGGCGCCAGTCGGAATAACTGAGTTTAATCCAGGGGACCAAATTCACTTGGATGTGGAGTGGATCACGCTGCCTCGTCAGGCGGCTGATTACTATGGCCCGAACGCGGCTTTCAGACAACATCTGCAAGCGTCACCATCCTCATGGAAGACGGCTCATCGGGAAGCAGCGGGTAACGACCTGAAGGTGAGTGCGGAGGGTGGATCTGTGAAGAGTAATTACCCTGTTATCATTCAAGCGCAGAAACCAAATGTGACGGTTAACCTCAAAGGCGGCGTTGGCTATGTGCCTATCCGTTTTGATGGGCTCGATTCCGCTCATGGCTATGAGCTCTACCAACGCATCAATGGCCAAGAGCAAAAGCTCGATCAGGCCGTTCACGGCAACGATTTCTGGCAAACTGATTACGATGCTCAATCGAAGACCTATAAAATCACTTATAATCTACCTCTGGACGGGCTGGCTCAATCTTCATGGATACTCAAAAAGGCTCCTTTGAAACTGCCCGTCGCAGAGATTAGTCCTGTGCCTGAAACCGCGCCCGAGCCAAAGCAAAACAATCCTACCGAGTAAGACCACGCAATATGCATTAATTGCGATTTTAGTGGAAAAAATTGATACCGCGAGTAGAGTAAACATTGATGGTTGATTGATAGTCGGTCATGCCATCACCCCAATAAACAAAAACAAAAATTGATGAAAAAAGTAATCCAAAATCTATCCTTTATGTCTGCAGTCGCAATCTCTGCCTTTGCCTTGAGCTCATGTGCAGCGACAGGCAGCTGTGCTTCCGACTGCAAAAAATCTTGTGGCACCAAGTCTTGCTGCTCAAGTGATGCTTCCAAGGGCTGCTGCAAGAAAAGCTCATGTGCAGCTGACTGCACCAAGGCCTGCTGCGCTGAGTAACAAAAATATCTTTGAAATAAGATCAAGCGTCCATCTCCTTAACAGGGGCATGGGCGCTTTTTTTATCCTTTGCATATCAAAGTGGTGAAGTATGCAATCTCACCAGTAGTTCATGATTCAGCTGATTAAAAACATTAATGACCTCGCGTCCATCAAGGAATCATTACACCTTGCCTTGGGTGTTTTCGACGGCCTGCATATTGGACACCAAAAGGTCATCGGCACCGCTGTTGATGCAGCTAAAAATGAAGGCGGGCTGGCAGGCATTCTCACTTTTGAACCACACCCAATAAGGATTCTTGCTCCAGAGCTGGCGCCTCGCAGGATCCTCGCCTCGCTCAATCATAAACGCGAATTACTCAGTGAACTGGGTGTCGATGTGATGGTGGTGGTTGATTTTAATAAGGAATTTGCCGACTGTGAAGCTAATGTCTTTTTGCAGTCCTTGATTGGTGCGTGTCACGATCTTAAAACCCTTTCGATTGGTGAGGATTGGAAGTTTGGCAAAAAAAGACGTGGTGATATTACCATGCTTAAGGAGGTAGGTGATTCCCACGGCATAACGATCAACAGCAGTAAAGCGGTGATGCTTGACGGAGAGCGGGTCAGCAGTACGAGAATTAGACAGGCAATACGTGATGGTAATATGATCGCGGCTCAGGCCATGCTCGGCAGGCAATACACCGTTCTCGGTGAGGTGATCAAGGGGCGTCAGCTAGGACGCCAGCTAGGCTTTCCTACGGCAAACCTTAGAGTCTTCAACGAGCAGCTCCCGGCAGACGGTGTTTGGTGCGTTTCAGCGACACTTGCAAACGGAAAAATATTCAATGGGGTCGGCAACTTAGGCGTAAGGCCGACGGTTGAGGGCGCTGAGGCTAAGCGCATGCTTGAAGTTCACCTCTTAGATTTCAAGGAAGATATCTACGGGGAGACCATGGAGGTTAAATTTCTCCAATATATTAGATCTGAGCAGAAATTCAGCTCCATCGAAGATCTCAGCAAGCAAATACAACGTGATGTTGAGAGCTGCCGTGCGTTTCATGCAGCTCACCAGGAATGAGTTTTCTCGACGAAAGCGGGCATATCGGTTTGACCTTCGCTTCAAGCTGTGAATATTGCGTCCTCACTTATCTTATTTATGAAAACACCTATCACCGTCTCAGTAACGGGTGCAGCCGGACAAATCGGCTACGCACTACTTTTCCGCATTGCTTCAGGAGCAATGTTTGGTCCCGATCAACCAGTCAACCTACGTCTCATTGAAATCGAGCCAGGCATGAAAGCTCTCCACGGAGTCATCATGGAGCTCGACGACTGCGCATTCCCGCTGCTCAACGACATCGTAGCCACCAGTGATCTCAATGAAGGATTCAAAGGAACAAACTGGGCTTTGCTCGTTGGTTCTGTTCCACGCGGCCCGGGCATGGAGCGTGGTGACCTGCTTAAAATCAATGGCGGCATTTTCACCGGCCAAGGCCAAGCCATCGCGGCCAATGCTGCCGATGATGTTCGCGTGCTTGTTGTAGGTAATCCGTGCAACACCAATGCTCTGATTGCTATGAACAATGCCGAGGGTGTGCCAAATGATCGTTTCTTTGCAATGACTCGTCTCGATGAAAACCGTGCGAAGTCTCAGCTTGCTGATAAAGCGGGCTGTCACAACAGCGATGTTACTAACTTGTGCATCTGGGGTAATCACTCAGCCACGCAGTATCCAGATTACACCAATGCCAAAATCAAAGGTCAGCCTGTCACCGATGTCATCACTGACACAGAGTGGCTTCAGGGTGAGTTCATCGCAACTGTGCAGCAACGTGGCGCCGCCATTATTGCAGCCCGTGGTGCCTCTTCAGCTGCCTCTGCCGCTAACGGCGTTGTCGACACCGTCCGCAGCTTGACGACTCCAACACCTGAGGGTGACTGGACTAGCGTTTGCGTCTGTTCTGATGGCTCCTACGGCATCGACGCAGGCCTTATCGCCTCTATGCCTATCCGCGTAGATGCAGATGGTCGCTGGGACGTAGTTCCTGGTGTTGAGCTCGATGAGTTCTCTCGTGGTAAGGTTGACGCTACCCTGCAAGAACTTCGCGATGAGCGTGAAGCGGTTGCCGAGCTCATCTAATTCATCGACCAATTACAATATTTACCACGCGGGGTTTGCTTATAAGCAGGCCCCGCGTTTTTTGTCGCTACTGATGTAGAATCAGGGCCCGGGTCTGGTAGTGTCAGACTTCGATACTGATGATGTCAACAGGACAGCCTTCTTCAGCACGTTTTAAATCCTCAAGATCTTCGTCGAAACCAACAGCCAGCTGAAACACACCTTGCTGCTTGGATTCTAGCAGTTGAGCTAAACCATCCTCATCCATCTGGAAATACTGAGGGGCTTCATCAGCACACAGTTTGCAGCCTATACACTCAGGCTTTTTATGTCGGATTTTTACCATGCCTTGGTCTTTGTGGTTAGGCTCCGTTGCTTGATTCGGAAAATCTTGCCGACTCAGGCATCAACTACCTTATAAAGCTTGTCGTTGGTCCGTATTTTACCATCAACTTTGAGGGTCAAGGTCTGACCATTTTTACACTGATTAGCATTAGTCATGTCGCCACTATCTTGCATCACACGCATTTGGTCGACTTTGCCTTCAATAACTCCAGTGGAGTTGCCAATGACCAGGATATCATCTCCCTTTTCCAGCGTGGTCGCGGAGGAACGCACCTCAATAACACCGGCCTTGCGATAGGCGTGCGCCACATTGCCGACCAGCACTTTGCGTCGCTTCGACTTGTTGCCGTAATCAGCTGACCAACCTTGCTCGCGCCCGAGGTAATAACCACTCGACAAGCCGCGGTTGTAGACCGTTTCGAGTTGAGGGTAGAGAGACTTAACGAATTCTTTATTGAACTTACCGGCATGCACGGCATCGATCGCCTGGCGGTAGGCGCGTGTCACCGTAGCGACGTATTCAGGGCTTCTGCCACGACCTTCAATTTTA
This sequence comes from Akkermansiaceae bacterium UBA985, assembly GCA_002292185.1. Classification (GTDB taxonomy): domain Bacteria; phylum Verrucomicrobiota; class Verrucomicrobiia; order Verrucomicrobiales; family Akkermansiaceae; genus Oceaniferula. The sequence continues at coordinate 9,150 of DBBL01000037.1, forward strand.
AGAACCCTGACGCCAGCAGTAAGAAATTCGTCCATGAAGTCGAGCGTAGCGATATCGTTAGGGCTCATGACAAATTGATTGTCTATCTTGAGCTGCTTGCCTGTTTCACTATCAGTGATGGTGTATTCTTTTCGGCAGTTTTGCTCACAGGCTCCTCGGTTAGCTGATGCATTGGACGTGAACAAGCTCATGCCGCAGCGCCCAGAAACAGCAATGCAAAGTGCTCCATGGGCAAAAGCCTCGATCTCCATCTCGCGACCATCTCTGCCTACCAATTGGTTAGCTTTGATTTTATCATAGATGGATTTGATCATCTTAAGGTTGAGTTCGCGGGCCAAGACCACGCGGTCACAGTAAGGAGCATAGAATTTGACGGATTCGTAATTTGAGAGAGACAGCTGGGTAGATAGGTGAACTTCTAAGCCGATCTCGTTTGCCATCTGCATGGCGGCCATGTCTGAGAGGATGACTGCATCAACATGATGTTCTTTGGCCGTCTCAAGCATTTTGCGCGCAAGAGTAAGGTCGTGTTCGTAGAGTAGGGTGTTGAGTGTGAGGCAGCCCTTGACGCCTGCATCGTGAAGACGACTCATGATCTCCTTAAGGTCGGGCACATTAAATGATCTTCTCGCCCTCGCGCGCATGTTGAGCTGGGCTAAGCCAAAATAAACGGCATCCGCGCCATTATCGATAGCAGCCTGCAGTGAAGGGAAGCAGCCTGCAGGGGCTAGTAGTTCAGTGCCTTTAGGTATGCTGTTTTCAGAAGATGAGAGAGTCATGGTGCGTTGGGTTTGATGGTCTGGAGAAAGGAGGTGTCGCTTGAGGTGCTAAGCGAATAAGGCATATCTGGAAAGCACATTGTGACAAAGAATCCCGCATAAGGCTTGCCTGTATTGGTGTAGCCAAGTATTTATTTTCTGTGAGATTGGCCCTGCTTTTACTTATTCCGCTTATAATGGCTACTGAGGTGGTCCATGCACATGGCATGAGTATTGCCACTGTGGATGCAGGTAAAATCTTTAGTCATTGGGATTACACCATCAGCTTTGAGGATAAGGCCGAAAAACTCAGTAAGTCTCTCGAAGAAAACAATCAAGAGAGGCTCGCCGTAATCAAGGAGCTCGCCAAAAGGCAACAAGACATGGCGGCAAATTACCAAAAGGGAAAAGTCTCGATGAGTGCCGAAGAGAAAGCGGCCATGGATAAGTCATTCAAAAACCTTGGTCGTGAGCTGAAAGCACTGGAACAAAACCGGGTCGTTTACATGACTCGAGAACAAGAGAAGCTTTCTAAACTGAAAGCCGAAACTTCAAAATCCATTCTCGCTCGCATCCAAAAAGAAATAAGCATTTATGCGAAGCAGCAAAATTTTGATATGGTCATCGAAATGCAAGGTCACACTACCCGCAACTTGCCCTTTTTCCTCCATCTTGAAGGAGCCGTTGACATCACGGATACAATCATACTGCGTCTCAACCAGAGCCATCAGGACAAGCTTCCCAAATAATAGCATTACATGAAACTGACATTACAAGAGCTCGCAGATCTCACTGGCGGTAAGATTATTCGCTCAGGCGCTGTTTCAGAATTTTCGAGCATGGCTTCACTAGACGAAGCCGATCAAAATGAGGTGTCTTTCTTAGGTAATGATAAATACCACCAAGATTATCTCAACACCGCAGCTGGGGCCGTCTTGATTCCCGCAGAGGCCTCTGCGGGAGCTTCTCCTGATGATGCAGTTGCGTTGCTAGAGGTAGGGAACCCTTCATTGGCTTTTGCCCTAGTCGTAAAACATTTTGTGTCCATTACACGTCATTTTTCACCAGGGGTAGATTCCCGTGCCATCGTGGCGGATGGCGTTACGCTTGACCCTAGTAAGGTGGCTATCAAAGCAGGTGCCATCATTGAAGCAGGCGCTGTTATTGGCGAGGGCACAGAGGTTTGTGCGGGCGCCGTTGTGGGTGCTAATGTGCAGGTGGGTAAGGATTGCCTCATTCACGCTAATGCAACTATACGTGAACAGTGTGTNNATAGGTAACCGAGTTATTCTTCAGCCTGGATGTGTAATTGGATCTGATGGTTATGGCTATGAACTTATCGACGGCAAACACGAGAAGGTCGATCAGGTCGGCATCGTCGTTCTTGAGGATGACGTGGAGATCGGTGCTAATACCACAATCGATCGTGCACGGTTCGGCAAAACGGTCATCGGTGAAGGTAGCAAAATCGACAATCTTGTG
>DBBL01000199.1:0-6533 GCA_002292185.1 Akkermansiaceae bacterium UBA985
CGCTTCAGCCGCTCCAAGCGCCTTGAAAATCTGCGTGGCGCCTTTGAGCTCAGAGCAAAATACAAAAAACATATTCAAGGAAGGCGCATCATACTCGTGGATGATATTTTCACCACCGGATCAACGACCCATGAATGTTCTAAGGTCCTGCTGCATCATGGAGCATCGAGTGTTGCCATTCTGACCCTGCTGAGGGGTTAGCTCCAGCATGGCAGGTGTGGCATAAAACGATCCCAGCTCCAAGATGGGCCGCCTCTCCCTTTGAACGCTCAATAAGAGCCTATTCGGAACCACCAAGCCACTTCTCTTTCTTGAGCGCATCCTTGGCTGCCCTGGATTCTGCATCTTTTTTGCTTTTGCCCATGCCTTTGCCCAAAAGAATCCCCTGCCACTCGACTGATATTTTGAATATTTTTGAGTGATCGGGTCCCGCTTCTTCGAGAACTTGGTAGCAAGGACTCTCCGGTGCCAGTGCCTGCAGCTTTTCTTGCAGCTTGCCTTTCGGGTTTCTTTCATCGGGCGACTCAGCAACCTGCTCAATCCACTCTTTACAAACTCTCTCAATAGCCGCCTTGGCGGCATCAAGACCGCCATCCAAGTAGACCGCTCCCATCACTGATTCAAAAGCATCAGCCAATGTAGATGGTCTGCTGCGGCCTCCCGATGCTTCCTCCCCTTTTCCCATCATCACCGATTCACCAAGCTCCATCGCATTGGCAAATTTAAACAAAGCACTTCTGGATACTAGCCGTGCGCGTAGCTTCGTTAGCTGCCCCTCGGGAAACGTTGGAAACATTTTGTAGAGCCGCTCGGTGATCACGAGCTCAATGACCGCATCACCAAGAAATTCCATTCTCTGGTTGTGGGGACAAGATTCATTACTTTCAAACGTCTTACTCGGGTGGGTCAGAGCCTCCGTCAAAAGAGACGCGTCGCTAAATTTGTAACCAATGACTTCTTCAAGCTTAGACATATAATAAACCTTAGTACGTTTTCAACACACCGTGTAACATAAGGTGATCTATGAATAAAAAAGCATGAAGTAAAAGAATGAAAGCATTTCAAGTGAAAGTATTTCAAACCATGCGGGGAACCAACCAATCAATCTTTTTTTAATGGGTGAGTGGGGTGGCTGACGGGATTCGAACCCGCGACAACCGGAATCACAATCCGGGGCTCTACCCCTGAGCTACAGTCACCATTACTCCCACTACGAATAGAGTCGCGGCGCTTGGATAAGGCATTCACCCCACCTTGCAAAGCCAAAAATTGACCATCAGGGTAAAAAAGTTCTCGCATGCAGTTCCATATACCCTCGGTGAACATGGACCATTATTTGTGCTTGGTGCTTTATTCAGTAAATAATACCGCTAATCAGCTATGTTCCGGCTCGACACAGCCCCACAATCATTCCAACCTCCGCCCGTCATGCCTCATTCTGTCGAAGAATCCCTGAATATCCTGACCGCTGGAACAGCCAAAGTCATCAGTGAAAAAGAACTCAAGGAGAAGCTTGAACTAGGCCGACCTCTGCGCATCAAGCTTGGTGTAGACCCAACCGCACCAGACATTCACCTTGGGCACACGGTTGCCATTGAAAAACTGCGTCAGTTTCAAGAACTGGGACATCAGGCGGTGCTCCTTATTGGTGACTTCACGGCTACGGTCGGAGATCCTACCGGACGCTCCGCAGCACGCCCCCCTCTGACCCGGGATGAAGTGCTTGCCAATGCTGAGACCTACACCACCCAGGCATTCAAGATCCTCGATCCGGATAAAACCGAGGTTGTCTTCAACGGTGAGTGGTTCCGCTCCATGACTTACGAGCAAGTGCTCAAACTCAATAGCCGTGTGACCATGCAGCAAATGCTGCAACGCGAAGATTTCAAATCCCGCATCGATAAAGGTCAAGAAGTCCGACTCCATGAAGTCCAATACCCCATCATGCAAGGTTGGGATTCTGTAGAGCTCAAAGCCGATGTCGAGATCGGTGGCACAGATCAACTTTTCAACATTCTAGTGGGTCGTGATTTTCAGAAAGAAGAGGGGCAGCCGCAGCAGGTCGTCATCCTCATGCCTCTGCTCGAAGGACTAGACGGGGTGAAAAAAATGTCCAAATCTGCTCACAACTATGTCGGCGTGAGCGACGAAGCCCACGAGATGTTTGGCAAGATCATGAGTATTTCGGATGAGCTCATGGATCGCTACTATTCACTATTACTGGGCACAAATCGCGACGTTTCATTGCATCCAATGGAGGCTAAAAAGCAGCTCGCCGCCGACATCACCACCCGCTATCACAGCGAGCAAGATGCTGCAGCTGCACGCATCACCTGGGAGGCTCGCTTTTCAAATCGTGATACTGCCGCTGGAGCCGTGGAGCTAGAGCTGAAAGCATTGCCTGCAGACCTTAACCTTCTCACCCTTGTCAGTTTCACCTTCTCTGAGGCTTTTGATATGAAAAAATCCAATGGTGAACTTCGTAAACAATTCATTACCACGGGCGCCGTTCAACTCAACGGAACAAAACTCAGTGATCCCATGGCAGATATAACACCAGCTTTGGGAGATATTCTTCGACTAAGCAAAAAACAATCTGTCAAATTCATCTAATTCATCATTTATCCATTCCCATCATGCACGCATACGAACTTTTCCAAGCCGTCAAACCATCCATCGTCTCCGACATGCTCATGTGGATGCGTGAAACGGACCGCAGTCTCTACAAAACAGCGCTGGGCGGTCTGGCATCGAACCGAAAGCTACGTTTACCTTTCCTGCAGAAAAAGCCAGTTACTGAACAGATCGCCTGGGTCCATAAAAATCTACAGAGCAAAACAAGCAACATGATTGCTGAGCACTTGTTGCAAGTTTACTTCATGCAAGGTCAGGAGGCATTGCTGATTACTTTCTGTGACGCACTCGACATCCCCCACAATGGCAAGGGCCAAGTCGAGGGAGAGATCCCGGAAACTCTTGATACTGATAAGCTTAAGGCCGCTATTGACGCCCTACTTGAAGGCAATGACCCCGCTCTGGTCACCCTCTACCTGCGCACATTCAACCTTCAGACCCCTGAGGGCTGGTCTGCCATGACTGATGCTTTAGACAGCGATGAGCGCTTAAAGCTATCCTGAAGCGCTATTGCTCATCTATTGGCTAGAACAGCGGGCGCACCAACAAGCCTCTGCTTTTCAATGATTTCGAGTTCTTACCACTTGACCTGCAAGGGCTATGAATCAATAGTCACGAAGTCTGAGAGAACCGTGACAAAAAATACTACTTCTGAAAATTTCAGGCTAGTATCACAGCCTCTCAATATTAGCCTTCAATGCTTGATTCCCAAGCAATCCAATTTCCCTCGATCCTATTGATTCCGCTCTAAGAAACTACTTTATTAACTTCACTCATTCCAACTTCAGCACTCATGTTTGCAAAACTGCTCTCCCTTTTCTCCATCAGATCCAATGATATCGGCATTGATCTTGGCACTGCCAACACACTGGTTAACGTCAAAGACCACGGCATTGTTTTACGTGAACCCTCCGTGGTAGCCATCAACCAAGGAACCAACGAAATCCTGGCTGTCGGCGACGACGCTAAACGCATGCTGGGCCGCACCCCCGGTAACATTGTTGCCATCCGACCTCTCAAAGACGGTGTCATTGCTGATTTTGAAGTTACTGAGGCTATGCTTCGGCACTTTATCCGCAAGGTCAACAATGGTCGGCGACGCTCAAATCCACGCGTTGTGATCGCCGTGCCCTCAGGCATCACCGAGGTAGAGCGCCGTGCTGTTCGCGAATCTGCCGAGCAAGCTGGTGCTCGTGAAGTTTACCTGATCGAAGAGCCCATGGCTGCAGCGATTGGTGTTGGTTTGCCCGTGCAAGATGCCGCCGGCAACCTTGTTGTCGACATCGGTGGAGGCACCACAGAGGTAGCTCTCATCTCCCTCTCAGGAATCGTTTATAGCCGCAGCGTCAGAACCGCAGGTGATGAATTAGATGAATCCATTATTCAGTATATGAAACGTGCCTATAATCTGATGATTGGTGAGCGCACTGCTGAAGAAATTAAGATCCGACTCGGGTCCGCCGCCCCTCTGGCAAAGGAAACAACCATGGATGTCAAAGGGCGTGATTTGGTTGCAGGCTTACCCAAGACAATAACCATCACTTCCCAAGAAATTCGTGATGCAATGGCTGATCCGCTCAGTACGATCGTAGATGCTGTGCGCACCGCATTGGAACGCTGCCCACCAGAACTGGCAGCTGACCTTGTCGATCGAGGCATTGTCCTTGCCGGAGGCGGAGCCTTACTTCGCGGTCTTGATAAACTGCTGCGTGAAGAGACAGGGCTTCCCGTTCATGTTGCGGAGGATCCTCTCAGCGCCGTTGCAGAAGGCACAGGTAAAGTTCTTGCCGAGATCTCCTTCTTGCGCCGTGTCACCAGCTCAGAGTCACGCTAATTGATCCAGTTCCATGCCAGCCATCAAGGCTGCGAGCTGACCGGATATCATGAAGCCACAAAATCTCATAGCGCTGTTACTATTTATCGTGGGTGCCGTTTGGGCTCTCACTCGTAGTGAGCGCTCTGTGCGTAACATCCAAAGTACTTATTACAGCGCCATCAGCCCGTTTCTCAAAGGCGGGGCTGCCATCGAGACCAAGGCTTCCGAATTCATCCAAGAAGTTGAACACTCGAAAGCGTTGGAAATGAAATACAAGCTGGCCAAAGAGGAGCTTGATCAGAAACGAATGGAGGTAGCTCACTTAAGAAAACTAGAAGCAGAAAACACCCACCTCAACCAAGCCTTGAAGTTCCAAGAGAACGTTCCCTTTCATGTGCTTGCCGCAAAAATCATTCGTCGCCAACCATCAACATGGTGGCACACCGTCACCATTGATCGTGGCGACAAACACGGCGTCGGCGTCCAACTCCCCGTGCTCTCCCCTGAGGGCCTTGTTGGTAAAATCGATGCCCCATCAAAAGATACATCCACCGTTATCTTGCTAACCGACGAAAAATGCCAAGTATCGGCAAAAGTCGACGGAACACCTGAAGCAGGAATCATCAGCGGACTTCGAGACACAGCTGGAGAATCACCTTCCCTACTGCTGCGTTTCTTGAGTAAAGATGCCAACCTTAAACCCGGCATGCTGGTCTTTACGACTGGGCGGGGTGGCCTCTTCCCTCCAGACATTCTCCTTGGAAAGATCAAGACGTTCGCCCCAGGACCCTTGTTCGGAGAAGCACTCGTTGAGCCAGCGGTGGATTTCACAACACTACAAACCGTGTTTGTCAAAATCCCTAAACCTCTAACCTCCGCCCGGGAGATTAGAGAAGCAACCGCCAACTCAACCAAAAAGTGAGCAAATACCATTTTAGTATTATTCTGCTCATCCTTGCTGCGTGCATGGTTCAGCAATTTTCACCGGCGATTGGCGGCCTCTTTGGTGCCCGTATACTCATTCTGCCGCTCGTCTTTTTATGCTGCTCTGTCTGTGTGAACTTTTCCTCAATGCTTGTGCTCGCTTTCATTTGTGGATTCTTATGGGATGCACAACATACACTGGGAGCTCAAGGTGGAGACCCAACCATTTATACAGACCCCGTTGAATCCCTTCGATTTGGGTATAGTATTATTCTCTACGCAATGATGGGACTTCTGATGCAATTCATTCAGCCTCTTTTCCGCAAGGTGAAGTGGCACATCTCTTCGATTCTGACCGGCATTGCCATTTTCTCATACCTGTTTACCGAATATCTTCTTCTCAACTTCGTCCGAGGAGATTTCACCTTCCCCCCAAGTGTTCTTTACCGGATTTATCTCACCAGCGCGCTCACGATGCTTTTTTCACCTCTCATCTTCTGGATCATCTATCAACTTGCCTCCAGCTGCCGCCACAATATTCGCTACGAAGGACTCAGGCAAAAACACCGATATATCGACTAATTTTCCAATCACTTACCATGGTAGAAACTCGTTACAGCTTCAGACTATACCTCCTCACTGCCCTCATCTTGGTTGGGTTTGGGGCTCTATTGTCGCGGCTTTACCAATACCAAATCAAAGAACGCCCCCGTTTCCTCAAACAAGTGCCATCCAACTACGCCGTCACCATCCGTGAGCCGGGGATACGTGGTGATATCACTGATCGTAACGGCGTTGTTCTTGTTCAAAACCAACGTAACTACCAAGTTATCTTCAACCTTGAGGAAATACGTAACGACTACAAACGCTACTTGCTCCAGACCCGCGGCAAAGATGACCCATCGGTCAAAAACTTCAGAAAGATCAAAACCCACGAAATCGTCAATGAATGGGTTCGGCCAAAACTTGCTGTTCACCAGCTTGACAAAAAATACCGAGCAAGCGCACTCGACACTCATTACATTACTCACGGCGGTTTGGTACCCTTCACCTTCCGAGATGATTTGACGTATGATCAATTTGCCAATTTCGCAGAGCACAATCTCGAACTACCAGGCGTCAGCGTCCGGGTGAGCCCCCGCCGTGAATATCTCTATGG
>DBBL01000199.1:6649-20116 GCA_002292185.1 Akkermansiaceae bacterium UBA985
GATTACATCAAGCCTGACGTCGGCTCTCGCGTGGAACTCACCATTGACTCGCATGTGCAGTGCTTGGTCGAAAACACCCTAAGACGTGTTGGCCGAGCTGCGGCGGTAGTGATGGACCCTAACACTGGCGAAATCCTCGCGATGGCCTCCGTTCCCGATTTTACGCCAAGCTATTTTGTTCCCAGCATTGATCCCGATGCTTGGAAAAACTACAACACCAACCAAGCCAACCCACTGGCCAATAAGGCCATTAATAACTTCACCCCAGGCTCTACCTTCAAACTCCCCACAGCGATTGCCGCGGCCATACATGGACATGCTTATGATACAGAGTATTGCCCAGGTTATATTACCTACGGAGATATAAAAATCCACTGCTGGAAGCGTCTTGGCCATGGCCAACTTAACCTTGAAGAGTCCATTCAGAGATCATGCAATTGCTACTTCATGCGAGTTGCCAACGAGATCGGCAGCACCAAGATGCTCGATACGTTTCAACTTTTAGGGCTCGGCTCAAAAACGGGATTAGAACTCCCTTCCGAATCAGCTGGATTCATACCCGGTAGCCGCTACTGGCGCCAGGAATTACGCCCAGGAGCAAAGGTAACACCCTCGATCACAGGCATGATGTCGATTGGCCAATCAGACAGCGCTGCATCACCATTACAACTTGCTGCCCTTGTTAGCGCCATCGCCAACAATGGCCGCTACTATAAGCCACGTATCATTAAGCGAGTCGTGCACCCCCACCAGGGCACCCTGTTACACAATCGACCCGTTCTTAAGACAAACCTCTTAAAACAAGGCGTCAAAGAAAAAGACCTGGAGCGTATCCGCCAAGGAATGTGGCTTGCCGCTAATGAGCTTGGGGGCACAGCCCGCAGTGCCTCGGTAAAAGACCGTGATGTATGCGCCAAAACAGGAACCGCACAAACCGTCGACAAAGGCATCAAATCGCATGATGCGTGGACTGTGGCCTTCGCCCCACACGAACAGCCTAAATATGTTGTGGTTGTCGCTGTTAAACGTGGTAGTAGTGGCGGCGCAGTGGCAGGACCACTCGTCCACCTCATTATGCGCGGGCTCTTTGCTAAAGATGAAGGGCTAGAATTGCCTCTCACTGAAATGAAAGAATACGCTGGAGACTTCATCGTTCGAGAGAAAATAGAACTACCCGATGAAGGCGATCTACTTGCCATTGCGTATGACGAAAGTGGTGAGACCGGCAATGAAATATCAGACGTTCCAATCGCAAGAGCTTATACTGTTCCAGAAAGCCCTCGTTTCGTTGAGCCGTCCATCAGACAAGGCGCTGATGCAGAAGGCTCCATCGCCCCCAAAGCCATCGTCATCGAAGAATAAACAACTTAGTATCTACCATTACACATAGAAAATCTCAAAACACTCATTAACCATTACCCAAATATTATTATGATTAAACGTATTAAAAGCGCTCTCGGAATTGGTGCATCATCACCAACCGAAGGAGCATCACTCATTATCAATTCAGAAAAGCTTGAACGCCGTGTCGCCCTCGTTGAGGACGGCTCTCTTGAGGAATACAACCTCGAGCGTGAAGGCGACCTCAATATTGTTGGCGGCATATTCAAAGGCACCGTCAAAAATATCGAACCTGGTCTCAAAGCCATGTTTGTCGATATCGGACTGGATAAAAACGCATTCCTGCATTTCTGGGATGCTATTCCCGCGGCTCTCGATACTGGCCTCGAGGAAATTCAACGAGCCGGCAAAAAGAAAAAGAAGCCAAAACGCATCAGCTCAAAAGACATTCCTAGTATCTACCCACAAGGATCTGAAATTATGATCCAGGTATCTAAAGGGCCTATCGGCAACAAAGGCCCCCGTGTTACCACCAACATTTCCCTCGCTGGACGTTATCTTGTTCTCACCCCTTATTCAGACCAATTTGGCATTTCGCGTAAAGTGGATGACCCCAAAGAGCGTCAGCGTCTTCGCCACATCATGCAGAAACTTCAAGTTCCCGAAGGCATGGGTATCATCATGCGCACCGTTGCCACAGGCCAGCGTGCGCGCCACTTTGTCAGAGATTTAGCAATCCTCCTTGAGCAATGGTATGCCGTTGAAGACAAGCGTGACAGCACCCCTGCTCCTGTCTGTGTCTATCGTGAGCCTGATCTAATCGAACGAAGCGTGCGAAGCTTCCTTACTGACAATGTCGGGCAGGTCATCTGCGACAATGAAGACACTACCAATGAAATGCGTGAGATCGCAGGACGCATTTCTCGCAGGGCCAAACGCCGCATTCAATATCTGCCTTCTCGTCAGTCTGTTTTCGAGAAAATTGGCATCCAAAAACAAATCGATGAGGCCTTCTCACGCCAAGTATGGCTCAAATGCGGTGGCTATTTGGTCATTGATGAAACCGAGGCCATGATCACTGTCGATGTCAACACAGGTCGAAATAGAGGCTCTAAGGATGTCGATAAAATGCTCATGGAAACCAACGTTGAAGCCGCTGAAGAAGTGGCAAGGCAACTCAGGTTACGTAACATCGGCGGCCTCGTGGTTGTCGACTTCATCGATATGCGCCATCGACGTGATCAACAGGCCGTCTATCGCGCAATGAAAGAGCGCCTTAAGCGTGACAAAGCCAAGACCCAAGTCCTTCAGATTTCTTCTATCGGGCTCATGGAAATGACCCGTCAGCGCCTCAATGAGTCACTCCGCGATAGCCTCCTCGAACCATGCCCGTATTGTGAAGGCCGCGGCCGGGTAAAAACACCCATGACAATGAGTGTCGAGGTGCAGCGCGCACTCAATACAGTCATCCAACGTGGTGAGGGCAAACTCGGCGACCTCGTCATTGTGGTTAATACCGAAGTCCTTAACCGCTTTAAAAATGAAGATTCCAACCTCTTTGTCGAACTCGAGCGCTCCCACAGCGGCCGTCTCACGTTCCGCACTGACCCTGCTCTGCATCGCGAACGCTTCGCCATCATCGAGGCCGAAACAGAAAAAAACCTGCATCAAGCATAGACGAGCTAACGCACCCAATGCCCGAGAGCAAAACGATTGAAATCGACGAAGTTGTCACCCCTGAAAAATCCGCGGGTGATGGCTTGGACGATGGACCTGTATTTGACGACGACCAAGCCTTCACTGGCAACGATCCGTTCGCCGATTTTCAAAAGGCTCTGCCTTGGAAAGCCCGCATCACCCTCAAGCTCACCCAGTGGTTCATGCTCCTGCGCAGCAAGAGCTGGGGTAAATTCGTCATCGTACCAATCATCATCCTAGGAGTGCTTCTTGTCATCCCCCTCGGCCTGATCGCCATCTTAGTGCTGATCATCCGCTCGATATTCTCTTCACGTCGTTATTAACCAGACAGGCAACGAATTGGGGAATCCACCTTAGATGATCACTTAGAAAAAACTCGAGCTTGCCTATGTTTACCACTTTATCCGTGCCCCTTTTATTCGGGATATTCGCGGTGATTTTCATTGCGGCAATCATCTACCACACGATTTCTGAGCGCAAACGCCAGACTGCCTTGCAGCAGCTCGCTGCCTCACTTAATTTCAGGTTCTCGGCCCATGAAGACCGCGGGATCGCCAAACGTTTTCATTTCCTTGAGCATTTTGGCATGGGAAGTAATCGTTATGCTCAACACATCTTCACAGGCGAGAGCGGCGGAGAGGCAGTGAGTTTTTTTGAGTATCATTACCAAACAAGCTCAAGTGACAGTGATGGCAATTCAAAAACTCAGCATCATTATTTCAGCGTCTTCACTCTCTCCATGCCCCGGAGCTTTCCTGAGCTCGTCATCAAGCCGGAAGGTTTTTTTGCCAAACTGACACAGGCCTTTGGCTTTGATGACATTGATTTCGAGTCCCTTGAATTTTCCAAACGCTACCAGGTGGAATCAAGGGACAAAAAATTTGCTTATGATTTTTGCAATGCACGAATGATTGACTATCTTCTTAACAAGCAAAACCTTGTGATTGAAGTAGAGCGCCACACTCTGGCACTAACTTACCGCGGTAAATTATCTGCTCACACATCTCTGGGGCGTCTCCGTCAGCTGCAACAAATTCGTTCCCTTATTCCATCTCACCTCTTCACCTAAACATGACACCCATTATCATTCTTGTTGTCATCGTCGGTATGCCTCTGGTCTATGTGACCGCAACCTACAATGCCTTGGTGACGATCCGCAATCACATCCGTGATGCATGGGCAAACATCGATACAGAGCTCAAGCGGCGCTACGACCTGATCCCCAATCTGGTCTCTGTCACCAAGGCATACGCCAAGCACGAACGGGAGCTACTGGAGTCCGTGATTGCCCAGCGCAATCTCTGCAAGGCAAACAATGGTTCTCCTGCCAAGCAGGCAGCCTCGGAGCAAGAGCTCATCTCCGGGATAAAAAGCCTTTTTGCCTTGTCCGAGGCCTACCCTGAGCTGAAAGCTGACCAGGCTTTCCTCAAACTGCAAAAAGAGCTTACTCATACAGAAGACCGTCTGCAATCCGCCCGACGTTTTTACAACGGCAACGTTCGTGATTACAGGAACAAGAGCCAGACCTTTCCAAGTAATCTCGTGGCAGGAGCGTTTAACTTCCCACCCGATGCTGTCGAATTTTTTGAAATAGAATCATTGGAGCGTGCACCGGTGCAGGTTGAATTACGTGCCCCTTCAAAAAGCAACACTCCCTGAGTGCAACTTTGTCGGCCAGCACACTGTGTTCCCGCTTGACTTCATCCACTTATGATGGAGTTTTGCGTAGAATTTTTTATTCAACTATGCGCTTCTTCATCCTTCCCCAGTTACTCGCCCTCATAAGCTTGGTGTCCTGTGCGCAAACACCTCTGGGAATCCATACCTCCCGGCTGACGACACCAGTAGCGACGCCTGCTGTTAAAGTTGGAACAATCCCTCGTTCGCCCGCCCCCACTATAGGAGCCCCCAGAGCGATCGTAGTTGATTATGCCAGCGGGCGGGTCCTGTATGAGAAAAATGCCCGTGAACGCTGTGCGGTTGCCAGCACACAAAAACTCATGACCGCGCTCTGCGTCTTGGACCACGGCAACCTCACCCATAAGTTCACCATTCAGAAAAGTGACACCTGGGTCGTTCCCACCAAGCTGGGCATTCTTCCCGGGGAAGTCTATTCACGACGCACGCTACTCGGAGCCCTGCTGGTCAAGAGCGGCAACGATGTAGCCCGTGCTTTAGCGAGAAGTGTTGCAGGTAGTGAAACTAACTTTTCAAAAGTCATGAATCAAAAAGCTCTCAGCCTTGGCATGCGAGACTCGAGTTTCATGAATCCACACGGACTCACAGCCAACGGGCAGTATTCTACAGCTCGTGACATGGCCATCTGTGGACGCGCCGCATTTAGCAGCTCCACCCTGCGTGGCATCATGGACACCGAGACCTATACTTTTCGCTATGCTAATGGCCGCTCAAAGCGGCTAGACAACACCAACAAGATCCTCAAAAAAGTGGACTATTGCAACGGCATGAAAACCGGCACCACACGAGCCTCGGGCCGCTGCCTCGTATCTAGCGGCACCCTCAATGGTCGAACTGCCATCGTCGTCATCCTTGGTGCAACATCCAGAAATGTCTGGTCTGACTCTGAAAAACTACTCCGTTGGGCACTGGAGCGGTCTCAGGCTGATTAATTCTCTGGCATCTTGTCAGCAGTCATTATTAACTTTCCTCATATGCGACTTCCGGAGGATGAACTTGCAGCTCTCAAGAGTGCATCACTTTTACGACACATTCCAGATGCTAACTCATCGTTAAAAAATTTCTCATCCAACGACTACCTTGGTCTTTCTCAGCACCCTGAGATTAAACAGGTATATCAAGAAGCGATTGAGAAATACGGTGCTGGCTCAACTGCCTCACGCCTTATATGCGGCACAATGGAACCGCACCGGAACTTGGAAGAAACGATAGCAACCGCCAAAGGCACGGAGGCGGCACTTACCTTTTCTACAGGATACGCGACATCAGTTGGCGCCATCACATCCTTACTCGGTAAAGGTGATGTCGTCATTCTCGACAAACTCTGCCACGCAAGTTTGATTGACGGGGCCCGTATGAGTGGAGCTACTCTACGTGTTTTTCCTCACAACCACTTAGAAAAACTTGAATCACTTCTGCAATCATCAACCAAGAAGGCGGACGCAAATAGCCGCATCCTCGTCATTACAGAATCCATTTTCAGCATGGACGGTGACGCGGCACCGCTTGAAGAAATAAGTCGGCTCACTAAACAGTATGGCTGTCTCTTGATGGTCGATGAAGCACACGCCCTTGGACTTATTGGCCCTACTGGTATGGGGCTCGCTGAGGAGCTCGGCATCCAGGATCAAATCGATTTCCATATGGGAACACTGGGCAAGGCGGCCGGTGTGGCTGGCGGCTATCTGGCAACCTCTCGTGTATGGGCTGAGCTCATGATTAACCGAGCGCGGTCTTTCATCTACTCAACAGCCCCGCCACCAGCCCAAGCCGCAGCCGCTGCTCAGGCCCTGAGAATCATTCAGAACGAGCAAGGTCAACAGCTGCGGACACAGCTATGGAACAACATCGATACTTTCAGAGCGGCATCGGATATGACGAGTCATTGCCAGTCTGCGATTGTTCCTTGGATGGTTGGCGATTCCGACGAGGCTCTCAAGCTCTCCTCACAATTGCGTGACAAGGGGTTCCTTGTGCCGGCAATCCGCTACCCCACTGTCCCCCGCCAAACTGCCCGTCTACGCATCACCATGAGTAGCTGCCACGATACGGAATCTATTCGGGCATTAGCCAACTGCCTGCGGTAGAGGTGCGCTCAAGGTAACTACGGAGGGTAACTACACTGGATAACTGCTCCGCACGAAAAAACGGTGACCCTTAGGCCACCGCTTCTGAAAATTACACTAAATGGCTAGTCATTTAGATTAGGCCCGCCTTCTTGAGTGTAGCGTAGGCTCCATTTTTATTGATGGTCTTGATTGCCTTGGCACTCAGCTTCAATTTGACGTGGCGATCGAGCTCAGGAATATAGATACGCTTGGTGTGTAAGTTCGGAGAAACACTACGCTTAACTACTTTTGTTACGTGACGACCGATTCCACCTTTTTTCTTGGCGAGACCTGAACGGTGAACTCTACCACCGATACGGACACGGGAACCTCTGATGCTACATACTCTGGCCATTTTTCTGAATTGATTTAAAATTGGGACTCGCTTCGGGAGTTAAACTCACTGAAGAGTTGTGATCCACGTATCGAATGAAGCGTGTGATACGGGCGGGGAGAGATACACTCCGCTAGCCGGCAGTCAAGGGAATTTGCGTGATTTCATAGAAATTATTGCACTTCCACCGCGTTTTAATGTTTATTCAGCCTCGATCACGCTCAGTAGCAGAGATGATTCTGGGCAATAGATACCAAATAACGGCAGCCCCACCAAATAGGCCTCCCATCGTATCCGCAAGCCAATCACCTGAATCATTGCCTGTTCTCCCAGGAACAAATCCTTGGTGATACTCGTCGAGCCTGCCAATCAGTGAGCAGACGAGGACAATCAGTAAAAAAAGCCACCCTCGCGATAGGCTCCGCCATTTTAACCCAGTGGATGCTGCCAGCAGTGCTCCCCCAACAGAAAAATAGATAAAATGGAATACTTTATCCATATGTGGAATCTCGTTTGCTTGCTTAAGAGAGGGATTTGCTGAGGAGAGCACCCAGAGCATCATAGCCCAGCCACTAAACAGCCAAAAATATGCCGCGGACCTTGCAGGAAGGCGCGCGGCAGTTTGATCAAGAACTGCGGAGAGTCTATTAAACATGCTCCAGAGCTCGGTTGACGTATTAAATCTAAGCCAGCTCCTCGAGCTTCGACTTTAACTGGTCAAGCGTTACATTAGCTCCCGTGATGGTATCCTTGACCTCACCGTCTTTGAAAAACAGCAGGCATGGGATGGAACGAACACCATACTTAGCGGCAAGGCTTTGATTGGTATCTACCTCTACCTTACCAACATTTGCCGTATCACCAACTGCCTCAGCTAGTTGGTCAATCAAAGGAGAGATCATTTTACAAGGTCCACACCATTCAGCCCAGAAATCTACCAGAACGGGCTTATCCGAGTTTATTACCTCGGCCTCAAAATTTGCTTCATTATATGCGTTAGCCATGACCGAAATATGAACAACATGCATGATACGTCAAGCCGCTAGATGACGTGATGCTTAATCTGAAGATCTCACAGCCATCAAACTACGCGATAAAGTGCAATACGCAATACCAGCAGTATCGCCGATATCATGCAGCTTGATCTTTAAGGTTCTGTTAACGGGGCATGCTGCCTGTTGACAAGGCCAGATAAACAATTAAGCCACCGATTACAAAAAGAACAATTGGGATGATGAAGTCTTTGGTCATTTTAGAATATTATTAGTCATGTAATGAGAACAACATGCGCATTTCTCAGCTTAATCAAAAAGCCGGCCCCAGCCTGGGCTTTCGTGGGTCTCATCATTTACCCAAATATTGGCTGTGCCAAGTTGAACTCCGAGCACGATGACCGCAGCAACAAGAGCAATAGCAGATAAGACGGTAGCAGTACCTTCGGCTCTCTCAGCAGCAGCCTCTTCAGGGTCAACGACACTGACGGTGGATAACAACGAGTCACTCCCCTCTGCCGGTGTTGGCATGGGTTGGGAAGGCTGGATTTGAACCGTGGCCTTGGGCAAGGGCTGACTTGAAGCCCCCGCTGGTTGATCTGTTCCCGGAGTGTCTAGGCCAACTGTTGGTGCTGGTTCTGGCACAGCCGAATCGGTGGCCTTGGGTTCATCAAAATCGGGGGAAGCAATTTTTAGCGTAGAGGGCTTGGGTGGCGGCACCAAATTTTTTGCTCCAGCAAAGGATGATGCGGCAACAGTCGGCGCCGCAACAGGGTTGGGAACTTGACCTGTTTGCAACTTAACCGTGGGAGGAGCTTGAGGTGCCCGAGGAGGAGTCGGGGCAGTTGGCGCAGGCGGAGGAACTGCTGGAGGACCAGATACTGGTGCTTTGAGAGAAATGGTAGGAGCGGGCGCAGGTGGAGAACCAGCGGCACCAGCATTGCCGTTATCACTTGGATTTGCTTTCAGAGTAACACGAACAGTCTCTTTACGAAGAGGCACTGCTGAAGTTTTCTTCGTTGGTTTGGGATTATTGCCTTCAGTCATATAATTATCAGCTTAAGTTAGGGTAAATGAATATTTAGATATTCTTTATAATAAATATCCAGTTAGATGTGTATTCTATAATAATAATAATTTAAGTCAACAATAAAGGTCACGCTCGAGCAGCGTCTCAAGGTCTGAAAAATAGCTTTATTCTCATCTCAAAGCAAGAGGCGAAGCACAAGTTTGTCTTTTAGATATATGGAATGGATAAAAAAGAAGGGCGCCTGGCGGATTAATCCAACCAGACGCCCAGCCCTTTTCGTCGTTATGTTCTCCCTGGGGAGAATTGTCTGCGTTTTCCTGTCGCTAACAAATGGTCATTAAAATTTTGGCACATACAGCTCTGAACCTTTGGCTAAAGTTGTGTTTTGGCTTAGGCTCAGACCGTTCAGCTCATTGAGTTGTGTGGTGCTAGAACCATGCCTTGAAGCAAATTGCCCGTAGGTGATTTGCTGGTCTACCGTGATGGTTCTTATCGTAGGCTCTGCGCCAGCTTTCGGTGTAGAAGGTGCGGGCTGCTTCACTGGAGTTTTTTTCTGGCTTGCTA
The DNA here is from genome assembly GCA_002292185.1 of Akkermansiaceae bacterium UBA985. GTDB lineage: Bacteria > Verrucomicrobiota > Verrucomicrobiia > Verrucomicrobiales > Akkermansiaceae > Oceaniferula. The sequence continues at coordinate 16,415 of DBBL01000199.1, forward strand.
GCTCCGTTCTTTTGGGGGCGGTACTAGCAGCTGCTTTTTGAGGCTTTTGAGCGTTTTTAACAGCATTCGAAGCTGAGGCCGTTGCTCTGCCATCAATTCGCAATGTCTGACCTACATACATTTTGGTCGGTACGACCTCCGGGTTTGCTGCCTGCAAACTCTTCATAGATACATTATGAATCCGGGCAATGGAGTAAAAGGTCTCACCACTTTTCACTTGGTGCTTGGCTAAGTTTGTCACAGCAGGTGCGCTGGCTTGCCTTGATGAGGTAACCGGAGCTGCAGCGCCAGGGATACGAAGCTTTTGACCAACGATGATACGATCATTCGGGAGATCGTTCTCCTTAAGAATAGCGGCGACTGAAGTTTGATGAGATGTCGCGATGCGACTCAACACATCCCCCTGTTTAACCACATAGCTATTTGCTACTGGCTCAGTTGCGGCGACAGCTAGCGCTTTGGGTGTTTGTTTTGGTTTGGCAGCCATCGCTGTAGCCGGCTTTTCAGCGAGTAGCGCTTTTAAACGGCTCAAATCTTGCTCAAGTTGGCTGATTTTACGTTCGTGCGCATCGGCACGCGCACGGAGAAATTCTACATCACTCTGAGTTTGACCAAAAGCGGTCGATACAGAGATACATACAATAATGGAATTAAGGACTAAGGTTTTCATAACGGAGCCCATTATTCTAAAAACTTTGCATCTTGCAAGAAAAAGTTTAAGATTTCCTTAATATTTTGGTCTCTTAAGTATCTAAAGCCTTGATTTGCGGCGTTCGCCAGCTTCATTTTTGTTAAAAAATAGTTGTTTCCCTCAATTGCGCCTTCCCAAGACCGCCTAAAATATCTCAAATGTCATCATGCACATCCAAGCGAGTGATTACGAAAAATTGGGCTCTTTCTATTTAGGTCGTGGCTTTGATCTCAAACAAAATAAACTCAAAGATGAATTAGTTCTCTATGACTCCAAGGACCTGGTTACCCACGGTGTCGTGCTTGGCATGACCGGATCAGGTAAAACAGGCCTTTGTATTTCTATTCTCGAGGAAGCAGCGATGGACAACATACCTGCTATTATCATTGACCCTAAAGGCGACATCTCAAACTTGATGCTCAACTTTCCCGATTTTGAGCCCTCAGATTTTAGACCCTGGATTAATGAGGATGACGCTGCTAAAAAGGGCAAAACACCCAACGAGTTCGCAGAAAAAACCGCCACCATGTGGAAAGAAGGCATTGGCTCATGGGGACAAAGCCCGGAAAGGGTCAGAGAATTCCGAGACAAAGTGGATGTGAACATATTCACGCCCGGCAGCAAAGCCGGCATACCCGTATCCATTTTAAGTTCTCTCGAAGTCCCTCCCTTCGAGGTGCTCGACGATGGAGAACTACTCGGCGACCGAATCGAAAGCACGGTCAGCTCGTTACTTTCATTGGTAGGTGTCGATGCCGACCCCATCCAAAGCCCCGAGGCCGTCATCCTAGGCACCATCTTCAATCACTGCTGGCAGAACGGACAAAATCTCTCGCTTGAGTCGCTCATCCGCCACCTGCAGAAACCTCCCTTTGATAAAGTGGGCGTCCTCGACGTCAACTCCTTTATGAATGCCAAGCAGCGTCAAAAAATCGCGCTGAAGTTCAACTCATTACTCGCCTCTCCAGGTTTCTCAACCTGGATGGAAGGCCCGCCACTTGACATATCCAACATGATGCACAGCCCGGAAGGCAAACCGCGCATGTCGATCTTCTCCATCGCCCACCTCAGTGACGCCGAGCGGATGTTTTTTGTCAGTCTACTGCTCAACCAAATGTTAGGATGGATGCGCACCCAAAGCGGCACGACTAGCCTGCGCGCGCTACTCTATATGGATGAGATCTACGGCTTCCTGCCTCCGTCAGCAAACCCACCGAGTAAAAAACCAATGATGACCATGCTTAAACAAGGTCGTGCATTCGGACTCGGCTGCCTGCTGGCTACCCAGAACCCCGTGGACCTCGACTACAAGGCACTCTCCAACATCGGCACCTGGTGGCTGGGCCGACTACAAACCGAACGCGACAAGGCTCGTGTGCTAGATGGCCTCGAAGGTGCCGCCGCATCCCAGGATGGGGGTTTTAATCGCCGAAGGATGGAAGAACTTCTCGCCAGCCTCGGCTCTCGTGTCTTCCTGATGAACAACGTGCATGAAGACTCTGCTGTGGTCTTCCATGTCCGCTGGGTGATGAGCTACCTCTGCGGTCCCCTCACCCGCACCAAGATCAAAAAACTCATGGACCCTAAGCGCGACCAGTTCCTCTCGGGCAAAGGCAAGCAATTGGTCGCAGCACAGTCGTCCAACCCGATGGCCATGCCTGCCACCTCCCAGGAAAGCGCAGCCGGCGAACGGCCCGTCGTCGGCTCAGGTGTCAAAGAATACTTCATTCCTTTCGCTGGTGAGTCGGACGGCATCACCTACAAGCCAGCACTGATCCGCGAAGCCAACGTGCACTTCTCCTCCAATAAGTGCGGTATCGACGGCTCACGTCTGTTGCGCTTCACCAATGCCATCACAGACCAAGGTATCGACTGGAGCCACGATGCTGGCTGCACCCACCCCGTGAAGTCGTTGAAGGACAAACCGCGCAAAGGCTGCGGCTTCCATGAGCTACCTGGCTTTGCCATGAATGCCGATAACTACAAACAAGTTACCAAAGACTTTGCCGATTACATTTACCGCAACGAGCGAGTGGAAATCTTCTACTGTCCACTTTTCAAATCCTACTCCCAGCTCGGTGAAAGCGAAGGAGCCTTCCGCGGCCGTCTCTCCACTCAGGCCCGCGAAATACGTGATGACGCTGTGGAAAAACTTCGCGATAAATATGAAGCTAAGATCAAAACCAAGGAAGGACAGGTTGATCGAGCCGAAAACACCCTCGCCAAGGAAGAAGCCGAAGCCAGCAGCGCCGCATGGGACATCGGAGCAAAGGTCCTCGGGGGATTGTTGGGCAATTTGTTAGGAGGCCGCCGCCGCTCATCGTCCAGTACTGTTAGCAGTGCAGGACGTGCCTATAAACAACGCCGCGATGTCAAGATTGCCGAAAACAAAATCGAAAACCTTGAGGAGGACATTGCCGAGCTTGAAGCCGAGCTTGCCGAAGAAATCAAAGAGCTAGAACTCGAATTCAATCCTGCCACTGTCAAACTTGAGAATGAGGTCATCAAACCCTACAAAAAAGACATCGATATTCAAACCATCGCTCTCGTCTGGCTGCCTTATGATCGAGACGGTGAAAAAGTTTGGTAATCAGCGCAGCTGAATATAACAGCTTCGCCCCTCATTTAACGGTATAAGAAATATGCAGTTACTCCTTCATCAATTCACTCATTTTGCTATACCAAGAAGGTAATGTTTGCCCAAAAAACATTCTGGATCCAATGCAAATCGTCTCGTTCATACGAATCTATGGACGAAGAGGAGCATGCTGCGATGGTATCTATCATGCGTAATCTCTCGAGATTCTGTGGTATTACTGTGCTCACCTATAGCATCGAATCGGGCAACTTAAGCATGCTGGTTAGCTGCCCCGCACGGGAGCATCACATGGAATATTTTCAAGATGGCGAAAATGAACCCACTGGCAGCGGCATGGAGCGCCTCTTCCAACATCTACGCAAACTCTATACTTCGTCCCATGTCGAGGGTCTGGCTGCTGAATACCAATCCC
>DBBL01000047.1 GCA_002292185.1 Akkermansiaceae bacterium UBA985
GTCGTCCGCTCGTAGCCCGCTTGCGAATGGCTCTGTGGCGGATTGCGGCGGGGGGAGTTCATCACCGGGACGGTCATGCCACGTGGACTGGTTGTTACTTAAACTTAAACTGAGAACTTCAACTGCCACGAAGTGGCTGCCATCAAGATTGGACATTGGCTGTGGATTAATATATGAGGTGGGCATGAATGACATGCTGGTAAACCTCTACGAGCTGCCCGATGCGGGTGAGATATATGTAGGGGTAGAGGAACAGGGGATTACCTTGCGTCGTGCCCGGGCTTACGAGCGGCATATTGTGGCGGCGTGGGCGGCGGAGCATTTTTCTCCGAAGTGGGAGAGTGAGGTGAAGGTGGCTTTGTCACGCCAGCCAGTGAGCTGTTATATTGCCACAAGGGATAAAGAAATTTTGGGTTTTGCCTGTTATGAGACGACTGCGCGCGGGTTTTTCGGGCCGACGGGCGTGGGTGAGGGTGCACGTGGCACTGGCATTGGTAAGGCCTTGCTTTTTAAGTGTCTTGAGGGTCTCAAGGATCTTGGTCATGTTTACGGTGTGATCGGAGGTGTGGGGCCGAAGGAATATTATCAGAAGGCCTGTGGTGCGGTGGAAATTGAGGGCAGTGATCCAGGAGTTTATCGTGACATTTTGCCGGATTAGGTTGGTGTTTTTGATTATCTAGAAGAATTTCATCCCGTGCAGGACCCTAAGTATGTTAAGGCGGCGTTTAGCCGAATCGCGGATCGTTACGTGCTGACCAACCATGTGCTCAGCCTGGGCACTGATATCTTGTGGCGTAAGAAGGTCGGCAGGATTGTCGCGGGCTGGCAGCCAGAGAGCATTCTGGATGTGGCCACGGGCACGGGGGATTTGGCTCTGGAGCTGCAGGTGGCATGCCCTGACGCGCGGGTGACCGGTTCTGATTTCTGTGAAGAGATGCTGGCCTATGCCGCTGAGGGTGGGGTCAATGAGACCATTGTGGCGGATGCCTTGGCGATGCCATTTGAGGATGATTCTTATGACGTGCTGACGGTGGCCTTTGGCTTGCGTAATATGGCGGACTGGCCGAGTGCTCTCAAGGAAATGCGCCGTGTGCTCAAGCCGGGAGGGCGCTTGCTAATACTCGATTTCTCTCTGCCGACCGGGATTCTACGCGGTCCGTATCGTTTTTATCTCAATAAGGTACTGCCGAAGATTGCGGGGCTGATCACCGGCGAGGGAGATGCCTACGAGTATCTTGCCGGTACCATTGAGCAGTTTCCCAGTGGTAAGGATATGTGCGCGCTGATCGAGACTGCCGGTTTCACAAGTGCAGAAGCGCAGCCTTTGACCTTCGGCGTGGCGAGTGTGTATACTGCCACAGCATGATGATATATTGCGTTGCGCAGCTGGTGTTTGTTGCTTAGTTTCTCCGCATGTCGATTCAGCAGTTTGCCAATCAGTTTGTCTGTGACCTTGTGGCCTATGAGCCGGGGAAACCTATCGAAGAAACCGCCCGTGAGCTGGGTCTGGATCCTGAGACGATTGTTAAGCTGGCATCCAACGAGAACCCGCTAGGGCCAGCGCCAGCGGCGATCGAGGCGATGAAGAGCGAGGCAGCAGGGGTGCACATCTATCCTGATGGCGGCGGCTACAAGCTGAGGCAAGCCTTGGCGGATCATCATGGCTTGGGCTTGGAGAATGTTGTGCTGGGCAATGGATCAAACGAGATCATTGAGCTGCTGTGCCATTGTTTTCTCAATCCCAAGGCGGAGCTGATCGCTGCGGAGCACGCCTTTGTGGTTTATAAGCTGATGGCGACGTTGTTTGGGGCCAAGTATGTTGAGGTGGCGGATCCTGATTTCATTCACGATCTTGAGGGCATGGCGGATGCTATTACTGAGGACACACGTTTGGTCTTCATTGCCAACCCGAATAATCCTACGGGCACGATGGTGAACCAAGAGGCGTTGGATCGTTTCATGGATCGTCTGCCAGATCATGTGGTGGCCGTGCTTGATGAGGCGTATTATGAATTTCTAGATGATGCTCCCGATACGGTGAAGTATGTCCGTGAAGGGCGCAATGTCTGTGTGCTGCGCACGTTCTCTAAGGCCTATGGTTTGGCTGGCTTGCGTATTGGTTACGGCTTGGCCTCACCGCAGGTGGCGGCAATTTTACAAAAGGCACGACAGCCGTTTAATGCTAACGCGATGGCGCAAGCTGCGGCTCTTGCTGCTATGAATGACAGCGAGCACGTGGCGAAAACAATGCAAACAAATCGCGAGGGTTTAGCTTATTACGAGCAGGCGTTTGCGGCGCGAGGGCTTGAGTATGTCCCGAGTGCGGCGAACTTTGTGCTGGTGAAGGTGGGCGATGGTGATGATCTGTTTGCCAAGATGCTGCGCAAGGGTGTCATTGTGCGTGCCATGAGTGGCTACAAACTGCCGGAGTGGGTGCGTATTTCGATCGGCACGATGCCTGAGAATGAGCGCTGTATCGAGGTGCTCGATGAGGTGCTGGCTCTGCGCGGATAAGTCGCAGCGGGTGGGTAATCATGCTGACAGGTGAGTATGAAGGTGGGTATGCATGATTGACACCAGAGTGCGTATGTTTATGGTTATGTCGCTAATTACTGAGCTTGATCATGAGTGATTCAACAAAGCCAACCAAGGCATCATTCTCCTGCAAATACTGCCAGAAGAATATCCAAATTCCTTATGGGCTCTCCGTTATAACGGCTCCTTGCCCTTATTGTGGTAAGGAGGTCACTTCCCCGGATTTTGACAAAGAGGAAGCCGCTGAGCCCGAGGCTTCGGCGGCCAGGAAGACGGATGGGACTAATGAGGCTGATAAGGTGGAGCCGGTGCAGACAAGCACAGGGTCTACTGTCAAAGCGCCAGTTCTGGTGACGGGCGCGGCTGCTTCTATCAAGAAGACCAGCGATCTTCCCGATCCTAACAAGGAGGCCAACGAGAAGCTTGGTGAGGATGAAGAGGTTTCAGAAAAGAGCAAGGAGGCGCGGTTGATTTGGATGGTGTTGCTGGTGCTTTTATTGGTGATTGGCGGGCTGGCGATTTGGTTGACTAGCTCGGGGGGGAATCAAGCTGCTGTTGCTCAAGCGCAGGCCGATGAAGATGCAGGTCCCTCAGCCGAGGAGCTGAAAAAAGAGTGGCGGACAGGGGGCTGGAAGCAGGAGGCAAGTAATGTGCTCATCGGCTTCATGAGTGCAAAGTCAGCTGAGGAGAAAATGAAGTATGCGATTACCAATGACGGGGTGCAGGAAGATCTTCAGCAATTCTATCCAGCAGGTAGTGATGACTCGGATACGCCTGCTGAGTTTTTTGCGCATCGCTCTGGCTCTGAACAAGATCACGAGCGCGGTATTTTCAGGATGCAGTATCGCCAGCCCGGGCAGGTTGAGATCAAAGATTATTTTGCTCCGATTGGGTCCTTGGACAAAATAATGGGAATGAAAGAGGCAACGCTCATTGATATGGCGTATGCGATCAATAAAAGGAATGTGTCTGTGCCGATTAGCATTATGGCATTTTTCAAAGAGACGGAGGCAGGCTTAAAGCTTGATGCCTCTGTTTTTATGCAGGGCAAGTTCCGAACGTTCCGCTCTTTTGTCAATTACCCGAAGCCAGGGGGTAAAAAAATATTTCGTGTCACGATCAGTGAGTCTATCGACCATGAGCTGCGAGATAATAAGCAGTACCGCACCTACCGAATCGAAGATTTTGCCTATCCAGAAGAGCATGTGAATGTCTCTGTGAAGGTTAATTCTGAGGTGGGTAAGATTCTATCTGCCCTCAATTGGAGAGGGACGGACCGGGACTACCAAGCGCGCACCGCTACCCTCGAGCTAGGGTGGAGCAAGGCAAAGCCGGTGAGTTTGCAGGTGGAGCGCTTGATATGCTGGGAGTTTCTGGGTGTGGGTGGTGAGATTGGTAATAGCGCAGAGGATGCTGATTCCGATGAAGTTACTAAGGTGCCGCAAACAAGCGATAAGTAATGGCGGTGGAAACAACGGTAGCGGCCATTGCATCCCCCCCTGGTATGGGTGCGGTAGGTATGATTCGTGTCAGTGGACCGGAGGCTTTTTCATGTGTTAGTGATTGTCTTCCCAAGGGCCAGGATGCCGGTCAATTTGCGGAGCGCTACGCTAAGCTCACGAGGATTGTGGATGCTAATGGTGAGACTGTTGATGAGGTGTTGATCACCTGCTTTCACGGTCCGAGGAGTTACACGGGTGAAGATACGGTGGAGATAGCGTGTCATGGTGGCGTGCTGGTGATGCGGCGTGTGCTGCAGGGCTTGCTTGATGTGGGCATAGAGCCAGCTGGTGCTGGCGAGTTTAGTCAGCGGGCATTCATGAATGGTAAGATGGACCTGACACAGGCGGAGGCGGTGATGGATTTGATCTCTGCTCAGACAGATCTAGCGCTGCGCGCTGCGCACGAACAGCTGCAGGGCACTCTGGGCGATGAATCGGAAGCGATACGTGAGGAGATCCTCGGTATAGCAGCCCATATTGAGGCATACATTGATTTTCCAGAGGAGGATATCGATACGGATACCGGCGCGGCTTTACTCGGGCGCTTGGGTGCGGTGGCTGATAGCATTAGCCGGTTATTGCAAACTGCGGAGCAGGGGAGGATTTTGCGGGAAGGGGTCAGGACGGTGATTTTTGGCGCACCCAATGCGGGCAAGTCGAGCTTGCTCAATAAGCTGCTAGGATACGAGCGTGCCATTGTCAGTGATATTGAGGGCACGACCCGCGATACCGTCGAGGAGGTGGTTAATCTGCAGGGCATCCCGGTGCGTCTGATCGATACTGCGGGTATGCGTGAGTCTGAGGATGTGGTGGAGGCTCAAGGGGTGCAAAGGACACGTGATCAAGTTGAAACGGCAGATCTTATTTTGGAGGTGGTTGATGGAACGCAGCCGCTAGTACATCACCTGGGTGATGATGAGCTAAGTGGCAGGCACCATCTTTTAGTGATTAATAAATCAGACCTGAGGGAGCATGCAGACTGGGCGGAGCAGCAAGGTGTGCGCATCTCTTGCATGGCGGGAGAAGGTCTTGATGAACTCAGCAATGTGATTGCGGCTGAGCTATCGATGGGCACGGGTGAATGGGGTGGCCATGCGGTGGCCATTAATGCCCGACATCAGGCATGCCTTAAACGTGCTCAGGCGGCTCTTGCTTCCGCTCAAGCAACATTGCAGGAGGGCATGGGGGCAGAGTTTGTCTCTATCGAGCTGCGCGATGCGATGGAGGCGATCGGGGAGATTGCCGGAAGGATCGATACTGAGGAGCTACTCGGTGAGATCTTCAGCAGCTTTTGTATTGGTAAGTAGCCTGTGCAGGCGTGCGCGGCGGCATGTCCAGTCCCTGCTTATTTCTCTTTGTTTTTATCAAAGAAGATTTTGATGTCGGCTTCTTTAGTGCCAAGAAGTTCTTGGGCTCTAATCAGAGCATCTCGGGTGGAGATGTTTGGGTTTTCACTGAAGTACATGAACAGATTGGTCTCACCTTGGGTGCGGTCACAGCCTGCTTGTAGGGTTTCTAAGACACCGGATTTTTTCAGCACTTCATAGACCTCACGGGTGGCACCTGAAATCAGTACGTGAACTCCTTTCTTGCGGGTGTGCTTGATCAGGTCGTCGAGTGCCAGCACGCTGGTAGCATCAAGGTGACGCGCGTTCTTGAGCCGGAGAATGATGACCTTGAGGTTTTCGTTTGCGATGGTTTGCTGAACCTGTGTGCGGAAGAGGTCGGCGGCACCAAAGAAGAGGTCGCCCTCAACGTGCACGATTGAGATGGAGGGGATTTGGCGTTTATCTTTTTTGTTGAGCTCGCGTAAGTCACCGTCGTCACTCATTTCATATTCGACGAGGTGGGGTTTGGAGGCTTTGCGCAGGAAGAGGGTGATAGAGAGGCCAACACCTATAAAAATGGCGTAATCAAGACGTGTCAGTAAGGTAGCCGCAAAGGTGGTGATGATAACGAGTGCGTCATCGGGGGTTGAACGTAGGCAGATGCGGATATTTTTCCAGTTGAAGAGTGAGATGGCGATGCCGATGACGAGTGCCGCCAGAGAGGTTTTGGGGATGTTCTCAACAATGGGAAGCTTCACCAGGGCGAAGAATCCCAAGAGGCAGAGGATGCCGCAAAATATCGATGAGAGACGTGACTTAGAGTGTGACTCGTAGTTGAGCGCTGAGCGGGTCAGTGAACCCGATGCGGGCATGGCTGCAACGAGTGAGGTGGCAATGTTGGCCATGCCTACCGATAACATGTCTTGGTTGACGTCGGTCTGGCCTCCGGAGCGACTGGCGAGTGATTTCGACATGACGGTGTTCTCTAAGGAGGCGAGGAATGCGATGGCAAAGGCGACGCCCATGAGCGCGGAAATATCATTCCAGTTAAAGTTAGGTAAGGCGGGGGAGAGGGCATCAAGCTTAAAGGCGCTGAAGGTCTCTAGGGATTCAAAGCCAGGAACCCACATACGCAGCATCCAGCCGGCGAGGGCCGAGATGGTTAGGCTGATGGCGAAGTTGGGCAGTGCGGGTATTTTTTTCTGAAGGATGAGGTAAAGAAGCAGGGTGGCTCCACCGAGGATGACGGGCTGGAGTTGGTAGCTTTGCCAGAGGCCGGTCATCTTCTCGGCAATGCTAAAAAAGGTGCTGGCGGCATAGCCGTCGTTCATGGCCTCTGCGATGCCTAGCAGATGCTTGAGCTGATTGGTAAGGATGAGCAGGGCGGCTCCTGTAATGTAGCCTACGAGCACGCTGCGGCTGACGTATTGGAGTAGGTCGGCAACTTTAAAAAGGGCACCGAGAACGGACATGATGCCAACCATGATGACGAGTAGAGGCATGTATGCCTCGGGGGATTTCTCGAGGGTTCCCGCTGACACGGCAAAGAAACTGAACACCATGAAGGAGGTGGCATTGGTGGGGCCGAGGATGGTGTGTCGCGAGCTTGAGAATATGGGGGCGACGATGGCGGCTAAGGAGGAGCAGATAATGCCATAGTAGATAGGCAGGTCTGCGATTGCAGCATAAGCCATGCCTTGGGGGAGGGCGAGCAGTGCGACATTGAGCGCAGCCTTGATGTCATAGCCGAATTTATCGCTGTTGTATGCTGATAGGGTTTTCCGAATCGGAAACCAGTCAAGTCCATTGCCGCGAGCAATTCTGAGTGTTTCGCGTTTGACCTTACGCAGTGTCACTTTGAAAAAACGTATCATGCTTGGTTATTTTCTGCGGGCTTTGATGAATAAGATAATGCCAAGTGCGAGGCATGTAACATTAGGCAACCAATAGAGTAGCAGCGCTGTGTTGCCTGGCTTTTTCTCAAATGAATCAGCGACCATAAAAAAGAGAAAGTAGCAAAGTCCAACGAGGATGCTGATGGCAAGCCCTGTGGAAGTCTCTTTTCGTCTAGCCTGAATGCCGAGAGGAACAGCCACCATGGAAAGGGCTAGGCATGCCATGGAGAATGCGTAGCGGCGATGAATCTCATTATTGAATCCATAACGCTTCGAGTCATCCATGTCGGACGTTTCTGCAAGTGCCTGACGTATCTGAGCATTTGTCATGATGCTGGCTTTTTGCTTTTTCTTGCGGTCGGCGGCGAAATCAAAAAGTAGTGGCTCCTGCTCGCCGATGAAGGCGAGCTCACGTTTGCCACTAGGGCTACGTACTTCCATGTAGGCGTCTGTCAGGTGAAGCCGGATTTGCTTGGATTCCTCAATGATTTTCAGCTTGGCTTCTCGTGCGTAGACACTCGCTGTTGGAAATCCAGTTTCGTTTTCTTGGTCGAGTGCGTAGAGATGCATGCCCTGGAGCACGTTGCCCTGACGTCCTTCAACAAAGATTTTTTGGTCCTGAAATCGAGTTTGCACAACGCCCGGATCAAGCATGGCATTCGGGTTTGCTTTGACGGCTTCATACAGGACGAATTTCATCTCGTCCTTCGCCTTGGGTGCCATGCTGATATTGAGCCACAAGCAGAGACCGCACAGCAAGGCTGCGATGGTATAGACGGGCATGGCGACTCTCAGCAGGCTCAGACCTGCCATGCGCATACTTACGAGCTCATTTTCCGCAGATAACCGGCCAAATACCAAGAGGACGGCAACTAAGAACCCCCACGGGATGGTGTAAATGAGTGAGAATGGCAGCACGCTAAAAATGAAGCGAAGCACGAGTGCTGGCGATGCGTGTTCCTCGACGAGTAATGGGCGCAGTTCTTTAAACAGGTTGCCCATCACCAGCAAGACGCTGAGGACGATGACACCAAAGACCGTAGCGGCAGCAATTTGCTTACCGATGTAGCGATCCATGAGGCGTAACATGGAAAACATTTTGTCCACAAAAACGAAGACTGTCCAGAATCGACTGTTATCAGGCGAGGATTATACCACGAAAAAATTACCTGCTCTGAAGTGACTTCGGCTTGCCGAGGATTTCAGTAAGGATGATCGCTTGACGAGTGGACTGTGGGTTAGACAGTAAGGCGCGCACGTAGCTTTGTGGGCTCGGCTTGCTCTTGCCAGAGGACAGTTGTTCGAAACGTGAGGCTGCTGCTTGTTGCTCTGCGGAGACCGTGGTCTTCCTCGGTTTGAAGGAGGGGGCTGGCTGAGCCTTGCTGGCAGGNNGAACAGGGGCGCTGATAGGAGTGCTTTGGCGCTGAGCATAGGCAGGAGGAGCTGGGGCCGCCACGGGGGGGCTGGCAGGGGGTCGGGCGGGGGCACGAGCTGGAGCTTGAGCCGGAGTTTGAACTGGAATTGGCGGTGGCGTCTGGGCGGCTTGTCTTCTCTGTAGCTCGGTTTGACGTTGTCGAATTTCATCTCTATATTCGTCATAGAGTGTTTCGAGGTTGTCCGGTGGTTCCTCTTGCTCGGCTGCCTGATCCTTAGTCTGAATTTTTTCAATCAGCCATTTGACCGCGCTGATTACTACAAAGAGAATCAGGAGGATGACGCGGCCGTCGATATCAGGCATGACTTGGTAATGAGGAGATTAAGGATGTGGATCCCTGCGCAGGGCTAATTATCAATGACCTTCGTCATCGTTGCCTGCAATCGAGTCACGCATCTTGGTGTCTGCGTTGACGTTCTGATATTTGACAAAGTCCATGATGCCGAGGTTGCCACTGCGGAAGGCTTCGGCGATGGCGAGTGGGATTTCCGACTCGGCTTCGACAACCTTGGCGCGCATCTCTTGGGTTCTGGCGCTCATCTCTTGCTCGACGGCGACGGCGGCTGCACGGCGCATCTCGGCCTTGGCCTGGGCAACTTGTTTGTCCGCCTCAGCCTGCTCTGCCTGGAGGCGAGCACCGATGTTGTCGGCAACATCTACATCGGCAATATCGATGGAGAGAATCTCAAAAGCGGTGGAGGCGTCGACGCCTTTTTCCAAAACGAGTTTGGAGATATTATCGGGGTTTTCTAGAACGTGTTTGTAGGAGGTTGCTGAACCAACGGAGGTGACGATGCCCTCGCCGACGCGGGCGATGATGGTTTCCTCGGTAGCACCACCGACAAAGCGGTCTAGATTGGTTCTTACGGTGACCCGGGCGCGGGCGTTAACGGCGATGCCGTCTTTGGCGACGGCGGTGATCTTGGTAGTTCCCATAGCGGGGTTGGGGCAGTCGATGACTTTCGGGTTAATCGAGGTGCGCACCGCTTCCAGTACTGTTTTGCCAGTGTCCTTGGTGGCGAGGTCGATGGCGCAAGCGCGATCGTAGCTCAGTGAGATGCCGGCTTTGTCAGCGGCAATCATGGCAAGTACTACATGGGTGATGTCTCCTCCAGAGAGGAAGTGGGCCTCGAGCTGGTCAGTGGTGAAAGGGAGCCCGGCTTTTACGGCGGTGATGCGGCTGTTAACGATCAGCGCAGGCGGAACCTTACGGAAGCGCATGAAGACGAGGTTGAGCAAACTTACGGGAGCGCCGGCTGTGCGCGCTTGAAGCCAGATACCGAAGAATTTGATCAGGATGGTGAAGAAAATAAGGAAAGCAATGATTGCTGCTGCACCAAAGATGACGGCAAAGGGACCTTTTTCAAAAAGGGCTAATACGGGCGGAAAAGAGGGAATGAACATGGTTTTGGAAGTGGTTAAGTGGTTGTTGGTCTCTAAAGTGTTCTAGGGATGGCTGGGTTGCAAGACACAAGAGAGAAAATTACCTCGTAATGACGTCTTGCTTTCCCTGTGGGATACGTTATTCACCTCCCTGTTATGAAACAGTTCATTTTTAGTATGCTCGTCGCAGCCAGTGTATTCTCCTTTGTTTCCTGTGAACGTCACAGCTGGGAGGACAGCTCAGAGGGTGCCAAAGACGGCACAAAAAACCTCTTCCCTAAGCCAGAAAAAAAGGATGATCATGAAGATCATGATTCCTCGCATGAGGGGCACGATCACTGAGATGACAACGCCTCTGTGGCGTTTTTCTTTTGTGGGTGTTCACTCAATTTTATATAGGGCGAAAACCTGCCAAAGGCTGATGATCTCATGAATAACCGCCGTAACCCACTATGGCTGCTGCCCAATTTGTTGAGCTTGGATGCTCCGCTTGTTGGTTTGGCCTGGATGTGGATGCTGGTTCGGTCATTGAGAGTAGATTACATGCAAAGCGCAGCATGGTTTGTGCTGCCGGGTGCTATATGGTGTGTTTATGTATTAGACCGGCTGATTGATAGCTGGCTTCGGCCTGAGCAACGTCAATCTTCGCCCCGTCACATTTTTCACTGGCGCTGGCGCTGGCCAATGCTTCTAGGGGTAGTCATTGTCGCTGCCGTTTGCATCTATGAATCCTTGTTTGTTTTGTCTCGCTCGATGTTGTCCGCGGGTCTGGTGGCAGCGGTGCTGTGTGTGTTTTACTTTTTGTTGGCATCCGTTCAGACAGGAAAGATCCCCTATGTTAAAAATCTGCTGGCGGGGATGATTTTTGCCATGGGGGTGGGGATCCCGGTCAATGCGGCCAATGCTTCATTATTGGTGACGGACTTGAATGACATTGTTTACGCCTTTAATCATACAGGGGCGTTGGATGCAGGCTGGAATTTTTTGAAGATGATGATCAGCACGATGATTGTTATTTTTTACGAAAGCCGTGAAATATGGGTATTTGGGCTTTTATGCATGCTCAATATTACCGCCATTGACTTATGGGAGAGGGCGAGCGCCACGCAGGATGAGGAGGTGGCGAGCGCACACGAGCAGAACTTAACATTAGGGCTGATCATTTTAGCGGGCGGCTCGCTGTTGTTTGCCTCGATGTTTGCGGATCAATATACGAAGCCGTTTTTTTATTCGGTGATGGTTTCCGCCGCGGTTTTGCAAGCGATCAATCATTACCGGGAACACTTTTCGATGAACTCGCTAAGGGTGCTTGCTGATGTTGCTCTGTTGGTTCCGATACCAATTTTCTTGGTGGCATGAGTATCGTCAGTTAAGGTTTTTGACATGCATTCGGGAGGACAGTTGGAGCTTCGCTTTCCACCAGCGGAAACAAACCATCCGGTGGATAAACCTGTAGCTCTCACCCAAAGTGGCATTGATGCCGAGTTGACGCTGGCATGCGCAGGGCTTGCCCGAGATTTGGGACTGAAGGATTTAGCTGGCAAGCTGAGCGTCGTATGGAATCAAAGAATGCGCAGCACGGCTGGGCGCGCCTTTTGGCCTGAGGGAA
>DBBL01000107.1 GCA_002292185.1 Akkermansiaceae bacterium UBA985
ATCCACCTTCAGTCATGTAGGCGGCGAGAGTCCATGGAGATCCACCGAAACCAAGTAGGGTTTTGTCCTCACCGATGGCATTGCGGGTCATGCGCAGGGCAGCGGGAAGGTAGGCGAGTTTTTCTTCGATTTCGGATGCGTCTAGGGCGTTGATTTTATCCACAGAGTCGATAATAAAGTCCATGCCAATACCACCACCTTCACGGAAGTGATAGGGTTGGCCGAGGGCTTCGGGGATAATGAGAATGTCCGAGAAAATGATGGCGGCATCCAGTGGAAAGCGTTTCAGCGGCTGCAGGGTGACCTCGGTGGCAAGCTCAGGGGACTTGACCATTTCCGTGAACGAGTATTTCTCCTTAAGGGCCCTGTATTCAGGTAGGTAGCGCCCCGCTTGGCGCATTACCCATACTGGAGTTTGGTCAGTTGGTTCTCTGCGGATGGAGGCAAGAAATCGTTCACGGGACGTCATGACGGTGGTGTGACAGATTCTTCATGATTTTCCAGCCCATAAGTCGTAGAATTTATGGATTGTTTTCACTTGCGAACATACAGATGCGAGGTTACTGCCTAATCATGTTTGCCTTCAGCCTTCGGCTCTTATGTATAAGCATGTTCAGCCTTGTTTTTTGTGCCTCGTGCCGCAAGACGGAACGTATCGTTGTTAATGAGAGGCGTGAGCTTATCGTTGCCGATCAGGGTAACCATTCCCTTGTTGCAGTGATGCCTCCTGAGTGGCGTCAGGTCCCCAGCACAGAATTTAGAATGTTTAACTACCGCTTCGGAGACAGTGGAGAGGTTTTTGTTGGTCGGAGCCGTGGCGGTTTAATGCCAAACATCAATCGCTGGCTTGGTCAGTTTGGTAAGCCCGGGCTAGAAAATGCAGACGAGCTTCCTAAGGTGATGATGCTCGGCCAAGAAGGGGTGCTGGT
The DNA here is from genome assembly GCA_002292185.1 of Akkermansiaceae bacterium UBA985. GTDB lineage: Bacteria > Verrucomicrobiota > Verrucomicrobiia > Verrucomicrobiales > Akkermansiaceae > Oceaniferula. Next base: position 930 of record DBBL01000107.1, read on the forward strand.
CACTGCGTCGGGAGACTTTGCCGGCGGTATGGGCCGAGCGGCACGTAAAAATGCCGGTTTGGCGGGTGTCATCGTCGCCATCGGTGATCAATTGATCACGGTGAAAATGATGGGGGATGCCGATGCTGTAGCCGCTGAGCAGGAAAGGCTGATAAAATTCTGCGAAGGCCTGCGTATTAGAAGTGACGATTCCAAGTAAGCTTATTTAACGATCCATCTCGTGGCCAAATCATCATCATCTATACCCGTGCGGCTTTTTCGTTTTTTCTCGGGTTTCGGGTTAGCAGTTACCTGTTTATTACTTCTGCTCATCCTGACCTGGCTCAGTACGCTGGAGCAACCCGCTAAAGGCCTCTACGAGGTGCAGAAACGCTACTACGATGCCGAAGCATGGTATGTGGTGCCCGAACTTGATTGGTTACCCAAGATCAATGGTAAGCCGGTTTCCTTGCCGCTGCCTGGGGCTTATCTCGTCAGTGCCGTTTTATTTGTGAATCTCTTTTTGGGAGGCATTCTCCGCATCCGCAAGGGTTGGAAAAATATTGGGGTGATCATCTCTCACTTTAGTATGATTAGCCTGTTGATTGCTGGATTCGTCTCCCATCACTATTCCAAAGAGGGCATCATGGCGGTTTACCAAGGTGATACATCTGACTTTGCTCAGAGCTACACGGAATACACCATTGAGGTTGCCGAGATCGTCAATGGGGAGAAAGAAAAGCCCTATGTTCTTCCCACGGAGCACCTTAAGAATCTTGGCGCGGATCAATCTCGTGTTTTTGAAATTCCTGAACTGGGCATCGAGCTCAATGTGTCTGGCTGGATGAGGAATTCAGCCCGTGTCAAAGTTGATAAGGACGATGCCGGTAAAGATGTGATCGAGGTCGATGGCTGGGCGCTACAGTGGCTGAAGACTAATCCGACCGAGGAGCTCAATCTTGCTGGCTGCCATGTGGATGTTTTCGTTGAAGGAGACCAGGATAAAACAGCACGCCTCGTTCTTCACGGGGGAGACCCTAATGCCTGCACGATTACCGTTGATGGCAAGATATACGGTCTGCGTTTAATGCGTGAGATCTGGCCTATGCCCTTTCAGGTGCGGCTTGATGAATCGATTGGCGAATATTACCCAGGAACTCGAAAGCCGAGCACCTTTCAAAGTGATATAACCCGTATCGCCGATGGCTCGGAGCAGGCTTTCCGCATTAAGATGAACGAACCCATGCGTTACGGTGGCTATACTCTCTACCAGGCGAGGTGGGAAGATAGTGGAGATCGTCCCATGTCTGGGTTTGCGATCGTCAAAAACCCATCTGATCAGTGGCCTAAATACAGCCTCTACATTTCGATTTTGGGACTCACGATTCACTTTGGTATGAAGCTTGGAGGATTTGTCGGCAAATCTTCAAAAACTAAAAACAAGGAGGTAAGCTCCGATCAGGCAACGGCATGAGCAAAGAAAACAGTAGCAAGCGGCGTTCAAAAATAGGGCGTTGGATCGCCTTCATCTTGGTAGTTTTGTTGTTGGGCGGTTATGGCCTCTACACGCTCAGGATCAACGTAAGCTCAGAAAAACCGCGGGTCATTGAGGGCTATGAGCTCTGGCAAGACGATGTGGTTGATGTTGCCCGTGATATTGGGGTGCAAGACGGTGGCCGCATTAAGCCTTTCTCTACCTGGGCAGGTTTCACCATGTTGCAGCTGCACGGTGCACGTGGCATGAAAATCGAGGCCGAGGGTGAAGTGGTTAAGATTAGCCCTGAAGAATTCATGCTGGATTGTCTGTTTCGCAGCGACATGGCGCGGAAGCTTCCCATTTTCCGAATAGATAACTCAGAGGTGATTAGCTCTCTGGCAACTGGTGACTTGCCCGAGGAGGTGCAGCGTTTGTCCGGTATTGATAATGCCAGCAAAAACGAGGTGATCAGAGAGGTGGTAAAGGATAAGGGCCGCCGAGATCGCTACAGCTATGCGGAGCTTGAACCAATAGCGCCCATCCTACTGGCAAGAGTCCAGAAGATCAGGAAAGAGCAGCCCAGCAAGGCTAAGATGACCAGCGAGCAGCGGGACACCGTCGACCTTGGCGACAAGATATGGCTTTTCTCGGGCTTGATTTATCACATGGACTTTGCTCGTGCCGATATCGAGATACAAGAGGGTACGCCCGCCATGGACAAGGAGCGGATGAAGAGAATGAGCTACTGGGTGAGATCCTTTCCACTACTTCGCAAAGCGGTGCTCGAAATGCAGCCTAAGGGAGAGCAGTTGCCACCCGGCATCATGACTTTATTTAGCGACCTTGAGCGCAGGATGACACGTGCTTCTCAGGATATTCGCTTTCTGCCTCCTTATGCTGAGGACTCTGAGGAATGGCTGCCAGTGGGTAAGCGTATCGAACAAGTGCTTACGGGCAAACGCGCTCACGCCGAGGCCTTGATTTCCGATATGGAAATGATGGAGGACACCTGCCTCGCTCTGCGCGATGAGGGACAGAGCGCGTTCAGCAAGCAGCTTGCTGCTTGGAAAAAATCCGTTCATGATCGCATGGAGCCGAAGGTGGTTGGCCAGCTTGGATCTGAAGTTGCTTATGGCAAATGGAATTATTTCTATAGGGCACTGGTCATCTTCATCGTCGCATTTGTTTTTGTCATGATCAGCTGGTTGGCGCCACGCAGCAGGGGTGGTAGGATATGCACAGGGTTTGCGGCATTGTTAGCCGTGGCTGCTCTCGGACTGATGATCGCCGGCATTACTCATCGCTCTATCATCATGGAGCGCTCTCCCATTGGTAACCTTTATGATACCATTCTGTTTATTGGAGCTACAGGGGTTTTAGTTTTATTGCTTGTCGAGCTGCTCAGCAAACGTGCGGTGGCCTTAGGGCTTGCTGTGTTCATGGGCATGGCCTGCATGTTCCTCGCGCGTCGTTATGAAATCGGTGATGCTAAGGACCACATGGATCCTCTGGTGGCGGTTCTTAAATCTAATTTTTGGTTATCCACCCACGTGGTCACGGTAACCATCGGTTACATGGGCGGGCTTGCCGCGGCAGGTCTTTCAACCATTTATTTGTTTGCTCGTGTCCTAGGTATTGACGAGGGAGACAAAAACTTCCGCCGGGCGATGACGCGTATCGCCTATGGTATGGTTTGCTTCACCCTGTTTTTCAGTCTGATAGGAACGGTTCTTGGAGGTATCTGGGCAAACGATTCTTGGGGCAGATTCTGGGGTTGGGACCCGAAGGAGAATGGCGCATTGATGATCGTATTATGGTGTCTTGTTGTTCTCCACGCCCGCATGGCCGGTTATCTTCGTGAGTGGGGTATACACGTTGCTGCAGTCTTTGGGGCTAACATCGTTGCCTTCTCATGGTGGCATGTGAATTCCCTAAGCACAGGCCTCCACTCCTATGGTTTCATTGATGGCCTCGGCATCATATGGGGATTTTACGGATTGCTGACTGCTGTTTGCCTGATGGGCATGATCTGCGCTTTGCTGGAAAGAAGGGGCAAGGCCAAGGCGAAGACGAACTCCAAGGCGACTGAGAACTAAGCTCTCAGCTTAAGAACTCAAAGGAGCTCGGCGGCAATGGCATCAACGAGCATTGGGCCGTTGTTGATGAGCCGTAGGTGCTGGTTCTTTATTTCAGCGAGCTTGTTGGCTATCAATTGCTCTACGCTGCCATCTGGCGAGTCAGATAAATAACCTTCTGGTAAGCCTTTGGTGGTTCTCAGCAGCAGAGCAATGCGCTCTGTTCGGAATGCCTCAGGAGTAATGATTTCCTGATCTGATTTAGCGTGGCCCAGTGTGGTGATTGCTTGGATGTAGCGTGCGGTATCAGGTAGGTTGGTCCAGCGGTTTGCGGCCACCGTGGAGACTGCGGATGGTCCCAGGCCGAGGTAGTCTTCGCCCTGCCAGTAGGCCAGGTTGTGCCGAGATTCTTTACCAGGACGAGCATAGTTAGAGGTTTCGTAATGGAGGAATTCAGCGTTCTTGAGCTTCTGATCAGCAAGGGAGAACATGTCCGCATTGATATCCTGATCCTCATGATG
>DBBL01000164.1 GCA_002292185.1 Akkermansiaceae bacterium UBA985
CCTCGTCGAGCAGATGTCGGGTGTTTTCCCTGAGCTCAAGGATCGTCAGCAGGCCATCAAAGAGAATCTCCAGCGTGAGGAAGCCAGTTTTAATGAAACGCTGGATCGCGGCCTCGCTAAGTTTGAGGAGAAGGCGGCTGAGGGAGGTAAGGCGCTTGATGGTGCTTTTGCTTTTCAGCTTTATGATACCTTTGGCTTCCCCATTGACCTTACTGAGTTGCTCTGTGCTGAGCGTGGTTTGAGCGTTGACATGGAGAGGTTTGAGCACCTCATGGAACAGCAGCGTGAAAAAGGACGTGCAGCACAGACCAAGGAGCTGATTCGTGCGGCTGATATTGCCACCAGTGCGATCACCGAGTTCACTGGATTTGAAGAAGATATCACGGAGGCTGCCGTATTGGAAATTCACCAGCAGCCTGATTGTCTTTTAGTCATTACCGACAAGACCCCTTTTTATGTTGAGATGGGTGGCCAGCTAGGTGACAAAGGAACGCTTATTCATGAGGGTAATGAGTATGCTGTTTCTGCGGTGCAGCAGCTTGGTAATGCGCGCGCGCATGTCCTTGAGCTTGGTGCCAAGATTGATGTCGGTGACTCAGTGACCCTGAGTCTGGAAACGGAGCGTCGTCGTCCTATCGAAGCCCACCACACAGCCACGCACCTGCTGCATCTTGCTTTGCACGACGTTGTCTCCGAGGACGCGTCTCAACAGGGTTCACTAGTGAGCCGCACACGGCTGCGTTTTGACTTCAACTCCGGCGCGGTAGATGCAGGTGATTTGGAAAAGATCGAAGCCATGGTTAATGGCTGGATTAGCTCGGCAGATACGGTCTCATGGACGGAGGTGCCGCACGCGGACATTCAAGGTCGAAAGGATATCCAGCAATTCTTTGGTGATAAATACGGTGACATTGTGCGCGTTGTCCAAGTCGGCGGAGGAGCAGGTAATTTAGATGGATATTCGATGGAGCTTTGTGGTGGTGCTCACGTGCGCAACACCAAGGACATCGGCATTTTTAAAATCAAGTCTGAGGGTGCGATTGCCTCGGGCATCCGGAGAATTGAAGCTGTGTGCGGTAGTGCCGCCTGGGAGTGGATGAGTGAGGAGGTGGAAAAAGGTGCTGCCCAGGGCAAAGATTTCCGTGCTAAACTCGACAAGGCCAATGAGGCATTGCAAGCCATCGGTCAGGAACCAGTGCAGCATTCTGAATTTCCTCACATTATGGGGGCACTTCTCGTGGAGGGCGGAGATTTCCACCAAATCAATACCACCTTTAAGCACTATCATGAGCATATTGAGTCCCTGCGTGAAGCTGGGGCGAGGGCAGAAAAGCAATTGAAAAAAGCCCAAGCCGGCGCTGCTGCCAAACTAGCAGACGAGGCGCTTGTTACACTTCTTGAAAGTGGAGCTAATATTGCCGAAGTCTTTGAAGGTCCTGCCAACTTACTTCAGGAGCTCATCAATGGATTAAAGAAAAAGCAGTTCACCGGAGCGGCTTTTCTTATTGTCAATGATGGTGAGCGTCTCCACCTAGGAGCTTTCTGTGGGGGTGATGCTCAATCAGCAGGCCTCATGGCAGGTAAGATGATTCAAGAGCTAGGGCCGATTGCAGGGGGCAAAGGCGGAGGCAAGCCGGACATGGCTCGCGGAGCGGCACCCGATCTGGCTAAAGCGGATGCAATGCTGCAGGCCGCACGCAAGCTGGTGGAGTAAATCGGCTAAAAAAGTGCTTTAGCCAAATAGGCTGGTGATCGGCTTACCGCCAACACCACCCATGCGGAAGGGTCGCTTGGAGGGCGAGCTGACAACCTTGTCATGCGGTAATCCCATGGCGTAGGCGATGGTTGCATTGAAGTCCTCGGCGGTGGTTTTTTCTGTGGTGACTTGAGCGCCATTTTCGTCAGTGCTGCCGAAGGGTTGGCCGCCGACAATGCCGCCACCAGCCATCAGGCAGGAGAAGGCTTTTGGGTAATGGTTGCGGCCGGCATTGCTTTTGACTTCAGGGGTACGGCCGAATTCTGTTCCTACAACAACCAGCGTGCTGTCCAGAAGGCCTTTGAGTTCCAAGTCCTTGAGTAAGGCAGATAGTGCCTGATCAAGGACGGGTATCTTATCCTCCATTTGGTTGAAGTTGTCTACATGCCAGTCAAAGCCGCCAAACTCTACCTCAATGAAACGAACACCACGCTCGACTAGGCGACGTGCCAATAAAACTCCTTTGGAGAAGGTTTGTGAGCCGTACAATAAATGGGCTTCTTTGCTTTCTTTGCTGAGATCAAACGCTTCGAGATCTTTGCTTTTCATCAGGCGCACAGCAGCGTCAAAAGCTTCACTGTAGTCGCGAACGTTTTTCTGTGTTTTTAAGTAACGGGCGTCAAACTCGGCATCGAGTTGTTTACGTAAGGAAAGTTGCTGATCAAATTCATCCTCGCTCATTTTATGGCGCTTACTGTTTTGTAGTCCAGAGCTGGCGTTCCCGAGCGGCAGAGGAGCGTGCCTAGCCTCCATGAAGCCCGCTCCTGGATGGCTGCTGCTACAATTGACGGTGACAAAGGGTGGCATCTCGCCGCCTTGATTGTTAGCAAGTTGGCTTGCCCATGATCCAGCGGATGGATGCACAATGCTTGATCGTTTGGTGTAGCCAGTGCGCATGTAGTAACGACCTTGGGCATGCGCGCCTTGAGTGGTGCTCATCGATCGGATGAGGGCGACCTTGTCCATCTGTTTGGCAAGCCCGGGCAAACAGTGCCCTAGCTGTATGCCGTCGACATTG
>DBBL01000173.1 GCA_002292185.1 Akkermansiaceae bacterium UBA985
GGATTGGCATCTGTCCAGGCAGTGACACGGCGGCCGATTTCTGGAAACAGATAGCCGGCTTTAAGTTTGAGGAAGTTTTCGTTGATGTTCATAATAGTAGATGAGGTAGGTTAAGATTTTTTAGCCTTACGGCGAGACAAGATGATGATCAGTGACACGATGGCAAGAAAGATTACCGCAATGATGGCAAAGCCCGTCATCAGGCGCTCAAACATAGACTGCTTTTTTTCTTCACTGGGCTTAGTGATTGGCTGGTAGTCTGGATCGTTGTGCAGGACTAAGGTATTGCCTTCAATGTCTGCTGCCGAGAGGCTGCTGAAGATGGGGCCGAGCTCTTTATCCTCTTTCAATGGATGGAGCAAGGTTTCGGAGATGAAGTGGCGGAACTGCTCTGGAACCTCTCCCCCAGTACTTGCCTGCACCGAGGTGATCCGTGGAAAGGCAGCACCTTCGACAAGCTCTGGCTTGATGATGATGACCGCATTGATAAAGCGCATGGCATCACTGCCCATGCCGGACTTCACTGGAAAGGCGATCTTCGCCTCGATATGGCCAGCCTCGATGCATGTAATGATGAGATGATTGCGGTGCGGCTTGAGGATATCAAAGGTGGCGATGGCGAGGTTCATCTCGTCAGCATTTAAGGTGATGTCAGCCTTGTGTTGGGCTTCGATATTATGCCTGAAGCCAACGAGCTTTTCCTTGATAGCAACTTGGGCAGATTCTTTGCCAACAAGATCTACCAGCTCGATCGTCTGAGGGGATTCATCGGTGAACACGGCGATGGTGTCCTGCACCTTGAAATAGGACCAGATGGTAAAACCGACCATGCTAGCAGCAAGCACTCCCGCAATGATAAAGATCGAGCAGCCGGCGAAGGGGGAAAACTTTTTGCCATACTCCGCTCCGGTTTGAGTACCAGGCTGAGTATCGGTTTGAGTACCAGTTTGAGTACCGGTCAGGGCGTCTTCAGCTGGTGTGCCTTCGGTCTGAGTAGGTTCCGACATGCAGGCGAGTTAGCTTTTTTTAGTGAGAATTGACAGGTTTTTTCAGGATTTCTTAGCGGAAAGGCAATTTGGTATTTGGTGTTTTGTGATTGGAGTTTATGAGTTTGGCGTGTCGAAGATTCTCGTAGGCCTCTCTGGAGGTGTTGATTCAGCCGTCGCCGCTGCCCTTTTGCTGGAGCAGGGGCACGAGGTGACGGGCGGTTACATGAAGAACTGGATCAATGAAGAGGGCATCGCGGGGGACTGCCCATGGGAGCAGGATGTGGAGGACGCACATGCGGTGGCCAAGACACTCGGTATCGAACTCAGGGTGGTGGATCTCATTGATCAGTATCGTGACCGCATTGTTGATTACCTGCTGGCAGGCTACCGTGATGGCATCACGCCCAATCCAGATGTGTATTGTAATCGGGAAATGAAGTTTGGCGTCTTTCTTGATTACGCCTTGTCTCAAGGTTTTGAAGCAGTCGGCACAGGCCACTACGCGCGCCGGCGTGAGCGCAGTGACGGTAGCGCGGATATCTTGCGTGGATCAGACCCGAACAAGGACCAGAGTTACTTTTTAGCACTGATGGAGCAGCGGCAGGCACAGCACGCCCGTTTCCCCTGTGGTGAACTGCTCAAGCCGCAGGTCAGAGAGGTCGCCAGAAGATTCCATTTGCCAGTNNGGACAGCGCAAGGGGCATGGCGTAGCATCACCGCGTGAAGGCATGGCCTATGTGGTGGTGGGCAAAAACCCTGAGAAAAATCAACTCATCGTCGGCTGGGACCAAGCGGATACACCTGGGCTTTATGTCAAGCGATGCACCGTCGGCACGGTGAGCTGGACCAATAAGGCGATCACTTCAGCATGTAAGGTAGAGGCGCAGCCAAGATACCGAGCCAAGAGCGAGCCGGTGACGGTAACACCTACCGATGAGGGCAAATTAAGCCTCGAGTTTGTGCGGCCGCAACGCGCGATCACCCCCGGGCAGATCTGTGCGTTTTACGAGGGCGGCACGCTGCTAGGCGGCGGCGTGTTTGAGCAGGTCGAGCCAGCTTAACAGGCAAAATTAGTAAAGAAATACCAACTAATGAGGGCTTGTTATGCACGGTCGGCGTGTCCTAAGGTGTTAACGTTATGAAGATAAAAACATTAATTGCCGTATCAGGCCTCGCTCTAGCTGCTACAGCACAGGCCGGAGAAGAAGCCTCAGCCAAACAGGTCATCGCTCCCATTGCAGCAATATGTAACTGGTCATGGTTTGCCGGTGGATCTGTAGGAGTCATCGATGGTGACGACTGGGATGAGGACATCTACACCCTGCACATTGGTAAAGAGAGAAAATGTGCTGGCGATAAATGCTCACAAGCAATTTATCTGGAAGTGGGTTTTACGGAGAGTGATTTTACGGAGAGTGAGGGTGGATTTTCAGAAGAGCCTCTCATTACGACCTCAACGGATATTGAAATCATTCCAATTACGCTGAACTACAAGTATGAGTGTGAACTCTCAGACAAGCTCAATTGGTATGCGGGCGCTGGCGCTGGTATTGCATTAGTTGATGTAGATATCGAGACTTCTGTTTCAGGAGATAATGGTGGCCCCACTTCAGAATCTGACGATGATACCGCCTTTTACGGCCATATTTTTGCCGGCCTTGTTTACAATGTCAGTGATACAATCGAAGTATTTGGCGGCGCGCGCTATATCTT
>DBBL01000063.1 GCA_002292185.1 Akkermansiaceae bacterium UBA985
GACGAGGTGAGCGGTACTATGCTGCATGAGCTTGCTCATTTGGTAGCTTATGCCAGAGTGGGTCGAAAAAGAATCAAGGCTCACGGTAGTGAGTGGCGCCAAGCCTGCTATGACCTTGGCATTCCCAATGAACGCGCTACTCACAACCTGCCCCTTCCGACTAGAGAGATAGCACGCAAATGGCGCTATTCATGCCCAGTATGTGAAGAGGCAATCGAACGTGTAAGGAAAATGAAACGCTATGCGGGCTGTTATCAATGCTGCAAGCAGCATAATGGAGGTTATTATCACAAGAAATTCCGGCTAGTGGAGAGCCAGATTAATAGATAGCTCATTCATTTGCCGATTCTACGATAGGGGGGAAAAGTTGGACTAGCTCAGCAGTCTGTCAGCCAGGGACTTCTTTATTGGGCTTACATAGACGGAAATGTGAATAAGATAGGCAATCGATGGCGAATGGTTAGCTTGTGGCGCTTTTTTTTATGAACTTAGCTCTAAGTGACTGACAAACAGGTATTCGTAAATACTTTCTAGCAGAGATGAGTGGCTGTGTTTTGGTCTTTTAGATTAGATTCCCTAACATGGTTTCATGTTGCCTGAGAAGCGCCGCGATGATGCAAACAAAAGGGGAGCGAGCTTTGTTTTTCACAAAGGTGATATAAATATCCACAAGTTATTCACAGAAGATCGGAGCGGGCTAAGGCCAATTGTGGTGAAAGAACGAGGCAGATTGAGACATAATGGCGCACTTCCAGCGCTTGTAGCCGTTCATTGTTGATAACTTGAGAATAGATCGCTGTTTTTTGGCCAGGAGGGGATGCGCCCTATTCATTGGTTTTGAGTAATATTTGAGTTTTTTGTGGGGTATTACATCGCTAATAGGCGATTGTACAAAAATTTTTCAGCCGCTCCAGGACCCCGCAATCGATGATTTAGTACTGATGCTTGTATCTTCTGTTTATTGTAAATAATAGCTTAGCGGACGACTCATTAAGAAGACTTAATTATTCAGAAGCCATGAAAAGTAGGAAAAGATGAAAAAATAGTTACATTAACTATTGACCTTAAGTGCACTGAAGTGTACTAAATGGGTCCGCGAGGGACATCGCGTGTATTTATGAGCACTACGAATCACAGCATGGGGGGTTACTTCCCCTACAAGATGGACACGAAATGTCGTGTGTCCATCCCTAGTGATTGGCGTCCAGAGGTAGTCAACACCGTGCTTCGGCTGATGGTTTCTTCCAACGAGGGTTTTCCGACATTGCGTGTTCTTACAGAGACCGAGTTCGAGAAGATGCAACAGGAGGTCAACGACAGTGAGCGTTCACCTGCGCAGAAACGAAGCATCATCGGTATCATTTTTGAACGCTGCACCAAGGCCCATGTGAATGAGCAGGGCAAGCTCAGCATCCCTAAGGCACTACTTGATCATCCAGGGTTGGAGGCCGGAGAGGGTCTTGTCCTCGTCGGTCGTGGCGACTTTATCGAAATTTTAAATGAGGAAAACCACCGCAAACTCCGCGCAGCCCATGAGGCTAGCATCATCGCTGATGCAAACGATGAGTTCGGATTCTTCTAAACCATACAGACAACAATTTTTCCTGTGCAATACGCTGATACAGAAATGACAACAATGCTGTTCCCCCAGCATGGAGACACGCGTGCAGAGGTTGAGGTAACTTGGAGGGAGCCTCACCTCTGCACCGTCTCTTACTCGGTGCAGTTTCTCTCAGGCGCGTCTTGTCACAGCCACATTTTTTCTTGGAATACACGTCGATGATAGCATGCAGTCTACCCTTACGAATTCATGTTGTTTAATGAAGCAAAGTTTGTAGCGGTCGGGAATGGGACAACTTGGAGGGAGTCCCACCCCGACTGCTCGGCTTCGCTTCCTCACGAATACAGGGAGCAGTGTATGGAATCAGAAAACTCGACTAATACCCCTTACCATCAACCCGTTCTTCTGAATGAGGTGATGGAATATATGATTCCCAACGAGGGGAAGCTCATTGTCGATGCAACACTTGGAGGTGGCGGCCACACTGAGGCGATGCTCAATTCAGGAGCTCGTGTGATAGGAGTGGACCAAGATGAGCAGGCGCACGAGTTTGCGGCGAAGCGGCTGGAGCAATACCCATCAAGCTTCACTCCTCTCAAAGGTAATTTTTCACATCTGCCCGAACTTTTGGCGAGCATTGGAACCGATAAGGTGGATGGCCTTCTCATCGATATCGGGGTTTCTTCCTGGCAGCTTGATGAGGCCGATCGTGGATTCTCCTTCGGCAAGGAAGGGCCTTTGGACATGAGGATGGACCGGTCTCAAGGTGATACTGCTGCCGACTTGGTGAATCATTTGCCGGAGGAAGAGCTGAGAACTATTTTTTACGAATATGGTGAAGAACGCGCCGGCAGCAAAATAGCACGCCGTATTGTGGAACGTCGCCAAGACAAGCCATTTACGACGACTACCGAGCTTGCTGATTTCATCTCTTCGATCAAGCCGAGGCCCAAGGGACCTGCTGGGAAAATACACCCAGCGACACG
>DBBL01000117.1 GCA_002292185.1 Akkermansiaceae bacterium UBA985
GCTTCAGCCTTAAGCCTTCTCGATGAGCCGCCAAAACCTGATCATAACTATTGCCGCTTATGCTGACCACCTCGATGTTAAGCTCTTTTTTGAACGCCGCTTTACCGATATCATCAAGAAATGAGCCCGCAGATGTTGATAGATAAATCCACGCATCTCTCTTTTTGATATCCCCTGGCTGAGTGGCGGCTTTCTGCAGCAGTTGCCGGGCTTCTGCAAACCTCGACAACGCCACAAGCTTATGGAATTCGGGCAACTGATCCTGATAAGAGGGAACCTTGAGTTTCTTCGCCTGAGCTTTGAGAGCCGCCGCTGCCGCCTTGCTTTCGCGCTCAAGCTTCTCAAGCTTTTCAAGGTGGAGCTCGGCCCTTGTCTGCCATACTCTAATATGAAATTTCGCCCTGCCTTTGGTTTTCAAGCCATTGGCTGCCTTTTTAAGCCCTGCCATGTGGCCTTCAACCTGCTTCTTGTCTGCTGTTATCGGCAATGGGCTGAGGGCTTTCAGGCGAGCATGATCAGCTAAGTATTTTTTTGTGATTTTGTGATAAACCCTCAGTGGGCTTTCTTTTGGCAGCTCCGTTTCCTCAACGGCTTTAAACACGGGCACCGCAAGATCCCAAGCTCCGATCTCCCAGTTTTTTAATGCCACCGCCATCATCTGCAAGAGGGCCATACTATCCCCACCCTTCTTCAACTTGCTTATGATTTCGGTGCCTGAAAGCTGCTTAGACAACAAGGCGACATCACTATCACTGGCCACTTTTCTGTTTTGGATATGTTGGCCCAATCTAGCGCTTGCCACTTCTGCTTTTTCGGTATCACCAGCAAGCCAAGCCGAGATAACCGCCTCGACCCCCGCCCACGACGCTGCAGGTTCCAAGACCCTTTTGTCGTTCATCAGGTTTTCAAAAATCGCCTTTGCCTCCAGATAACGGCCCTCGCCTAGTTGTTTGTGTGACTGATAAAACAACTTCCCTATCTCGGCCGCCAGCTCTGGAGAATAGTTGTCATCATCTGCAAACATGGCTGCGTTCATGTTTACCGCAGAGCCCGAGCCAGAGCTCTCTTCATTCGCGGCGTTCTTATTCTTGAACACCACAACCGCTAAAATGGCGATCAGCGCGATGAGGCCGGCAACGACCATTACTGTGACGATTATTTTGTCACGTGTTCTGCGTTGATCCCGCTCGCTGAAATACACCGGATCACTGGCACCCACTGCGTCTATGACATGATTGGCAAGTGCACGGGACTCCTCCATCTCGGCATAGGACTCGAAACGATCTTCACGCTGAAAGGCCATTGCCCGCTCAACCCACTGGCGTGTCTCAGGCTTTAGCCAAGGAGCAATTTTCGCGAGAGATTCAATATGCTCTTTGCCATGCAGTACCTCACGTGACGATTTCGACTGCTCGGGGATGGATGGCCTGCCGGAAAGAGCATGATAAAGAGTTGCTCCGAGTGCATACATATCACTGCGAAAATCCTCATGTTCACCCGTCAACGCCTCTGGAGGCACGTAATAGGGCGTAGCCCATATCTCCTCAGCTTTAGCCACTCCCCCTTGGGTCACCAGCGCCAAACCAAAATCAACGATCTTCACATGGTCGTTAGCATCAAAAAGAATATTACCTGGCTTGATATCCCGGTGTATCAAGCCCGCATCCTGGGCCGCACGCAATCCTGCGATAATTTCTTCACATAGCGGCAGTATCTCAGCCTCACTGATCGCGCCCTCACGCGCCATCCTCTGCTCTAGACTTTCACCCAGCACCAGCTCCATCGCGATGTAGAAATGGCCAAACGCTTTACCCACCGTAAACACCCTGACCACATGAGGATGGCTGATGGCCGCGGTGATCAGCGCCTCATGCTCAAACTGCCTCATCCTATGTTCATCTCGACAATATTCATCGTTGAGAATTTTAATGGCGACCTCACGGCCCAAGGTCATATCACGGGCAACAAATAACTTGCTCATGCCACCCACGGCATGACGTCCAATCAAACGATAGTTCCCCAGCTCACATTTTACCCGCGTATGCTCACCGCATTCTGGGCACACAACGTTGGTATACGGCTCCAAGGCGGAGATGTCCATTTGGCAGCCACATGAGCCGCAATGACCAATGTGCATATCATGTTCCTGCTCCTGCATCGCTTGGTGAACGTAGCGAACTAAATGAGTTTTGAAACCAGAAAAGCTCCATTAATGGATGATCATCCTATGCTCACACAGCGGGCAGGTATGGGGCCGGTATTGGGCAGGTATCGCTCAAACATCGCATTCACAGCCTCACTTCTTCATCTCTTCGAGCCACTGTCTAAAAAACATTTCGGACGCCGCTTCAATCTGCTCATGCGTTGGATCATTTGCAGGCGCGAGCTTCATCAGACGTACCTCGATCTCTAGGTGCTGATTACCTCGCAAACAATGCAGCACCACCTTTTCTCCAGGCTGCTTGGATTTAATATGTTCACTGAATACTGACACCGCATGCATTTCCAATCCCCTCCCCATCCCCATTCCCAATCTCAGCCTGCCAGGCTTTTCTTCAGCGCCTAGATTGGCTGGCTTGGCTCGTTGCAGGTCGAGCTCATCAACACGGACGATCAAGTCCCCCATTCTAAGCCCCACCTTCTGTGCCGGCGTATCATCCAGTATATTTTCGACCCTTACCGCCTGAAGCCCAGCAGGCCCTCCAGGCTTGGCGGGCAAAATAACACCTGTCATTCGAATGCCCAGAAAGCCTTTACCTTTACCGAATTCTTTCTGCACTACCATTTCCCTCATCAAGTTATAACAGCGCGTCTGCACCTCTGGATCATCGTTGCCTTTCCAGGCTTTGAATAATAACTCGGGCGATGCCTTGATGTTTGCCTCAGACCACTTGTGCAGTCCCGCGTAAGCTTTTTCTCTCACCTCAAAATCATCTGATGAGAGCTTCTCCACAAGCCCTGGAGGCAGCTCGATATACTCAGCCTTAGGCGCGGCCAATAGCAATAAAGAGCTACTCATCAGTAGCACGCTATAGATAAAAATACTGAACGTCTTTGATCTCATCATTTTAACACTTAAATTGTATCGGCATTAGGCAAGTTTTATTCCGCACACGGCGAAAGCTTAGTCCGTTGCTCATGTGAATTTCCCCAACACAGGCAAAGATCCCCTGAACCGAAACAACAGCACAAGAGACCCTATCAACGCTATCCAGGTAGCAACAAACATCAGTGGCTGCTCGCCAAACTGAAGCGACATAACAACCACGTAAATCACCTGCAACACTACGAACAGTCCGGTTGCCAGAAACGCACCAACTGATATGACCACTGGTTTTTTCAACAGCAGCAATAAAGCGATCGCAAAAATGACGATACTACTCGTTAGGCGCAACGCAGTTAACATGGAGTCGCCACCACTAAGCCATGTCGAAAGCTGGCTGAAAAAGTCGATAGAAACGGCACTACTGGATAAATTCAAAAATAGAATCAGGGCCAGAAATAACGCAACGGCTATGCGCAAGATAAGAAAGATGGTATGTTTTTTTTTCGCCATAATAGCTTGAACGGGGTTGTTATAATCTTCTATTTCAGTGATCAAGTTAAGTTATTTATTCAAATTCGAGAGATAAGTCCAAGGCGACTGCCGAGTGGGTCAGCGCCCCTACCGAGATGAAATCCACTCCCGTTGTAGCAATCTCGGCAATGGTGTCGATGGTCACACCTCCACTCGCCTCCAAAGCAACCGCAGAACCAGAATCATCCCGCATTGCCACTGCATCCCGCATCATCTCATAATTCATATTATCAAGGAGAATGTAATCAACACCTCTAAGGCTCAAGAAACCCTGCACCTGCTCTAAGGTGTCTGCTTCTAGCTCCACTTCTACCCCTGCCCTATCTGCATGCAAACGATCAATGGCATCCTGCAAGGCCTCAAGTTTGTTTTCTGCCACTAGGTGGTTGTCCTTCACCATCGCACGATCATACAAGCCCATTCTGTGATTCTTGCCTCCTCCTGCAACAACGGCCCCTTTCTCTAGGGCACGCCATCCGGGTGTCGTTTTTCGGGTATCGAGAACCTTGGCATCTGTGCTCTCCACCTTAGCCACATAAGCACGGGTCTGCGTGGCAACTCCAGACAAGCGTTGCAGGAAATTTAAGGCCGTGCGCTCGGCCGTCAGAATCGAGCGTGCATGACCACTCACCTCTAACACACGCTCACCCTGCGAGAGCGGATCTCCATCTTTCTTGAGCTGCACTACCTTAAGCTCTGGATTCACTCGGTGAAACACCTCTGCCGCGACTTCCATCCCTGCCAGAACTCCCTCTTGCTTCGCATAAATATAGGCACTTGAAATGCTGTCCTGCGGCACAAAGTAGGCCGAAGTCACGTCACCTGTCTGCAGATTTTCACCCACATCTTCACGCAGA
>DBBL01000119.1 GCA_002292185.1 Akkermansiaceae bacterium UBA985
CCTTGATGTGTTGTTCAACTACCTGGAGCAAGACAAGCCCGTCCCTCACGTCATATCCAAGCGCGCATTAAGCCAGTGGAAGCAATATTTGGCCTCTGAGGGTTCTTTATCGCTTGAAGAATCATTTTTTGGTTCGGAAACACCAAGTTTTGCCGAGGCTTCGGCACGATATAAATCTGACCGCGAGCTTTATATGAAGTTGCTTAATGCAGAAGCGGCAGGTAAGGAACCTGCTGGTTTGAATGAGATGTTAAGTGAATACTTGGGGAATGCCTATATGGAAGATAAATCCGAAGATGTTTTGGACGCTTATGATCATTGGAAGAAAGAAATCAATGCCGGCCGAGTGCTCCGAAAATAATGCTTCTTTATGAGAGTCAGGCAAGGAGGTTTGTTTTTCTCGATTGTTGTTCGTTTAGAGCTGAGGGTCAGAGAACTTAAATTTGAGCACAGTCAATGATTCAAAAAATTAGTTTTGCAGTGTTATTGATGCTGATGCTTTACCTGGTTTTTTGTGGCTCAAAATCAACAAGACCTCAATTAAATCGTATTGACCTCTTGCTGCCTTCTTCAGCCATCAGCAGATCAGAGGTCGCTGAGGATATTTCTATAGCGTTCTTGGCTGATCTACATGTAGACGAATCACCAGAGTCTTTATCTAATTTGGAGGCATTAATTTTGAGTGTCGCTATGGAGAAGCCTGATCTGGTTATTTTCGGTGGTGATTTCGTTGATGGTTCGGTGGGTAGAGATAAAATAGGTGAGTTGAGGACGCAAATCGCAACATCGCTTGAAACTATAGAGGGAGTCTCGTTAGTAGCGGTGCTTGGTAATCACGAATCTTGGACTGACCCTGTTGCGTGGACGGAAGCATTGAATAGCGCAGGCGTGAGTGTGATAGATGGACGTGTTGCGACCCTCGGATATTTGAGCCTATGTGTTCGTGGTCTTGGCGATGTCTATTCTGGAAAGTATAGCTATGTTGATTTCCCTCAACACTGTTTAGGAATGACCCGTATTTCGGTCACTCATGATCCCGCTGGCGCATTTAAACCAAGGGTAGAAGGGCTGGTGCTAGCTGGGCACACGCACTGTGGTCAAATTCGTTTGCCAATAATAGGAGCTCCGTGGGCGCCAACTGATGCGCCGCAAGAGGCGCAGTGTGGGTTATATGAAGATCCAATTAGAACTGTTTTCGTTTCTTCAGGAATAGGAACAAGTTTGTTGCCGTTTAGAATCGGCGCTCAATCGCAGTGGGATCTAATTAGATTGATGCGTTGAATTAATCCAAGCGATAGCTCTGGCGCAAATCTCGGCAAAGTCCTCCTCAGATGATTGTTTTTAATGAACTTTAGGTGTGAGGAGTTGCGGAGATAAGCAATCGAAGTTGGTAAAACTAATTTGGGACCGATAGGCGCGAAACCTTAATAGCTAGCTCGGTCATCGAGCCAAGATGTTGATTGACAACACCCTATGAAAGAGCCAGCCAAAGTCAACAAAATCTGCGGGGCTAAAACCCGCACTGGAAACCCCTGCGCTAAATTTCCTATCGCTGGCAAGCGTCGATGTCGACTGCACGGCGGTCTGTCGACAGGCCCGAGAACCGAAGAAGGTAAAAAGAAAATCGCTGGCGCCCAGCTAAAACATGGTCGGTATGTAAACTATCGTGCCCGACGCAAGCAAGAAATGTGTTACTTTAGCGAAATCAAGCGAGTCGTCGCCGAAGCTAAGGCGGCAGGCATTTGGCCCGAGCCGGGCTGACGGTTTCGAGTGATATTTACGGTGACCTCATTGGCTCGTCCCGGCCTATGCGACTCTGAATTGCTAGAGGAAAGAGGCGATTGTACGACTTAATTGGTGATATCCACGGACATGCTGAGGAGCTTGAGAAGCTTTTAATTCATCTAGGGTACTCAAGATCCGACGGTGGATATTTGCATCCGGAACGGAAAGTCATTTTTGTGGGCGACTTCATCGATAGGGGTGAAAAGCTAGCTCAACATAAAAGATTGCTCGAATTAGTCATGAAAATGGTCAGAAGCGGCCATGCATTGGCTGTCATGGGTAATCACGAATTCAACGCGCTTGCCTATCACACAGAGCACGAGGGCGGGTATCTAAGACCTCACATTGAGAAGAATCGAAGACAGCACCAGGCTTTTCTTAACGAGTACGACAATGACCCGGAGGCAAAGAGTGCTGTACTAGACTTCTTTTATGAGCTACCCATGTGGCTCGAACTTGATGGTTTCAGAGTAGTGCATGCCTGTTGGGACCAAAAATCGATCGACATATTGTCCGAGCTCGTAGGTTGCGAGGGTTATTTGAATCCTGATCTTCTTGTACGCGCCTCGACTATGGGTACGCGAGAGTACGACGCCATTGAGACCTTGTTGAAGGGTCACGAAGTTGATTTGCCTGACGGGATCTCATTTCAAGACAAAGACGGAAACGAGCGTAACAACGTCCGGGTCAAATGGTGGAACTCAGCTGCTGGGAACCTGAAAGATTTGGCGCTCCCCGAAGGCATTGAGCTAGGTGAGGCTGGCAAGATTTCAGTACTCCGAGGCATTCCCTTCTATGACAGCAAAGCGAAACCTTGCTTCCTTGGTCATTACTGGCTTAAGGGCGGGCTGGTGTTGGGTGCTGTCATCGGCGCATACCTTACCCAAGCAGCCGTTGAAGCCTGGTGACTGGTTTTTTGTCCAGAGGGCATGGAAACGCCGGGATAGCGTCGCCGTTTTACGATGAAGAAGCTTTTGTCGTGGAAACAACTAATTTGAGCCAAACAAACTACAGTTCCTCATTATTTCGACCTGATAGAACGGTGAGTGCAACTGCAGAGGTCCACCTGGCAGAACCCGAGGCGCTTGCGGCACCGCCATGAAGCATGGCGGTACTAAAAACAACCGGCTGTCACGCAAGCAAATTTCACTGACAAAATGATCAATGCTTCAGGGCATGTTTAAAAAATCAGCAGACATGCCTCAGTTGTTGCGAGTGGGAGAAGGGGGAAATGGCTTTGCCAATTTGTCCTTTATCCTGGGATGTACAAGTGTGATTTTGGCGAGAAGGGTGCACATGAACCCCCGGGTACTTCTTGAATCAACCTCCCAAAATTTTCCACCTGTTTCATTAGACACTAAATTGTTTGCTCATGGGGCGCTTAGCGGCGCTGGTGCCCAGACCACGGGTC
>DBBL01000133.1 GCA_002292185.1 Akkermansiaceae bacterium UBA985
TCGGCCAAGCAGACCACGTTTATTCAGATTTGTTGTTCCTTCCGCTTTTGCCGCAGTTGCCAGCGTCGTTGCATTGGCGGTTCTGCACTCAGTAGGCATGGTTGATCTCCGTAATCATCAAAACTCCTTCAAGACAGTTATCAAAGAACAGGAAAAACCCACCGCCCCCAGCCCGAACAGCTCTGTTCTGGTGTCCCTTCCTAAAACAAAAGCTAAATCTGATGCGCCCATAGCTTCCGTACCAAAGACTACTGAACCAAAGACTGCCATACCAACAACAAGCGCAAAACAAGAATCTGACGCTCCGCCAGCATCAAGCAATCCAGTAAAACCGAATACCCAACTCGGAGCTGATACTGTGAAAAAACCCTTGGCTAAGAAGTCCCCAAGCAAGACAAGTGAGCCGCCCGTGATTGCCTCCACTCAGCCCAAGAAACCTGTCCAAGAAACGCAGGCCAGAAAGGTAAATCCGATCATGGCTAATATCATGGAAAAAGGTGAGTTCCCCGAGCTTAAGCTCTCGCCTTCCGCGCCCAAGCAAAAGCAAAAGCAAAGCCCTTCATCGAAGCCCGAGCCAGCACCAGTGCCTACAGTAGGCTACCTTGCGGACGAAAATATTGAGGCCTTTCTTGCAACCAAGACGCTCGATGAGAGGCTTCCCTACCTTCTCAAGGGCACAAGATTACCCAATGAGATGCAGAGCACTAGTCTCGCACGCCCCTTTAAGCCGGTCAAATCTGTCCGCTTACTAGAAACTCGCTCGGGAGCAGAAACTAACATGGTTGAGCACCTGTATATGGTGAAATTCGAAGACCCAGCTCATGATGGTAATCGGCTGAATCTCCTCGTCTTGCTGGTAGAACGTATCGGCAAACATCCACCGCTGATTAACGCTGATGCTTTTCTTGAGCATTATGACAACAAACTTGCTGAATATGCACTCAAACCAAACCCTGAAGCGGCGACTTTTCATTGTATTGCTGAGGCACGCACCTCTGATTTTGCAAATGAACTTCCAACTGAAATCAGACAATCGCTGATACGCTTCACCGTCAAAACCCACCCCTATTACCCGGCTAAATTCAATGCATACCTGAGTAAAAATTCCCCCTTGATGAGCCATGTCGGTAGCGGCAAGAGCTTTCCCTACACCACCTCAAAATATTGCATTCTCTCTTTCAAGTGGAATACCACACACCCTGAGCATCCCTATATTGAACTCAGTGAGGTCGTCAACAGTAGCGGCTGGGAGTGGCCAAAAGCTGAGACGTTAAATCAACAAGCCTCATCTATCAAATCGGACGCGCGGACCTCTAAGGAGTGGCAGGCGGAGTAGGGGCAGGGGCAGCCTGCCTGCGGACACAAACAAATGCCATTTGTCTGCGGTAACGCGGTATCAAAGAGTCCGTCGTCAGCTTGATCATCCCAAAAGCGGGAGTGCTTGAGTCCTTTGGTTTAACGACTAATTGATATTCAAACCCTTCCTTGATCGTCTTTAATTCATAGTCAAAATTTTCGTTGCTAGCGCCGTGCTCTAATATGTGTATGGGCTCGGGACCATTAATTTTGAGCTCAATCACCTGTGCTAGGCCTTCTCCGTGCTGCTCCCAGAAGCTTGTCTTTGGATTGACCTCAAAAAGCACGGGGATATTGATGACCACAGAGAGGATCGAGGACGGCTCCTTGTCGTCGTCCTCCGTTGTCCAGATGAGCACGGTTTTTTCCACCAATCCCGAAAAAGTTCCCAGCTCAAAGACCACCCTGATTTCTCCTTGCTCACCTGGCTGGTAGCTCAGCTTGCCCCCCTTGACCTTAGCACTGAGGCATGAACAAGCGGAGTCGTATCGTTTGATCGTGATGGGGCGGTCCGTATTATTGGCAAAAAAATAGGGCACCGTTACCGTCTTCGCCTCTGGAGCTACCGAGACCTCGATGCGGTTTTCGGCAAAGCTGAGACCGTCTGCCCCATACAGAGATGAACCCGCGGCCAAGGTCATCAAAAACAACACCGCAAGAGATCGAATAAAGGCAGTTCTCATAATCATGATAATGGGAGGGTTTAGTCTATAAGCTCAATCGCGATGATCAAGCTACACCCGCGCCAACGTGGACCAAGAATGAGCAAGGGTTTGTCGGCGTGTAAGACCGGGTTCATCTGCATAATTTTGCGCCGGTGCTGCCAAAATTCAAGATCAAGACGCAAACCACCATCGTCAGAGCGCCCACGGGACTCAAAGCTTAAAAGAATCTCCTCAGATGGCTTTAGGGGAGCCAACCAGTTCTCATAACTGCGGAAAACTGGCTGGATATCAGCACCCAGTTTACGGTAGTGCTGGAATCTCATTTGTTGGATGCCGCGCAGTTGTCCGGTCACCTCTTTTTCAACAAGCGCGTATTTCTCTGCCCATTTTTCAGGCGCGCTATCGCTGCCGAGATAGAGTGAGGCCTTGATTTTACCAACGATTTCCTTGCCCTTGTCGGAGTGACTCTGCTCGGCAAGTGCTGAGCTTAGTAACAAGCTCGGCAACAAAACAGCCATGAAAACAGGGCTTAAATATCGGATCATCATGGTGTTAGGATTGTGGGCCGGATTGGAGAGTGTGAATAAAGTCATAAGGTCGGCTCGACGGCATCAGAAGATCATCTCTGTATTCCCCATCACTGCTCGCGATGAAGCACTCCTGCTATGCCTAGGTTCACCGACAATTTCAAAATCATCTGGAATATCCTCGAGACCCTCGAGCACGATCACCGTCGCGCCGTTATCATCAGAGCTGAATATATTGGCCCTGACATCCCCATCGGGCATGTAAATTGCAGGTTCGGCAGAGACTGCAGCTATCGGCGCCACCGACTCTGGCATATGGCTCACTTGAGTGCCCATATAAAAACACA